>JBJMLG010000123.1:0-12009 GCA_045805385.1 Thermoleophilaceae bacterium | reverse complement strand
GTTGCGCGGCAGGCCGACCGCCTGCGCGAACTCGGGGTCGATGTGGATCGGGTTGAAGTCGCCCGAGGCGCCCGCGTAGCGATGCGGCAGGTATTTGTCGGGCGTGACCCGCAGCTCGGGAATCTGCTCTCCCTGCTTCATCTCAGCCTCCTCGCACGATGTTGGTCCAGGTGCCGCGCACGACCTCCCGGCCGTCCTGGTTCTGCGACACCGACTCGAACACGTAGAACCCCTTGCCGTCCTTGTCGAAGATGTCCTTCACCGTGGTGGTCGTGGCGATCGTGTCGCCGGCCACGACCGGCTCGCCCCAGACGAACTCCTGGCTGCCGTGGAGCATCATCGCGAAGTTGATCCCCACCTCCGGGTCGAGCACCGCGGGCCCGACCGAGCCCGCGGAGTAGACGACCGCGAACATCGGCGGCGCGACCACGTTGCGGAAGCCCTTGTCGCGCGCGGCCGCCGGGTCGTGGTGGACCGGGTCGGACTCGCCGACCGCGTAGGCGTACTCGCGGATCTTCTCGCGCCCGACCTCGTACTCGTAGGGCGGGTAGGACTTCCCGATCTTGCTCGTGTCGACTGCCAACCGGCCTCCTCGCGGGATCGCTTGCGCGCGGCAGTCTAAGGTGCGCCGCCCGTGCGCAGGCTGCTCCTCATAGCCGCCGCCATGCTGTTGGCCGCACCCGCGGCGCACGCCGCGCGGCTCGAGCGCGTGGGCCACTTCAGGCAGCCCCTCTACGTCACCTCCTCCCCTTCGGACCGGCGCGACCTGTTCGTGGTCGAACGGGCCGGGCGCGTGCTTGCCCTGCGGAGCGGCCGCGTGCTGCGCCGGCCCGTTCTCGACATCCGCCGGCGCGTGCTGATCACCGACCGGCGCGTCTACAAGGACCAGGGCGGGCTTCTCTCCGTGGCATTCGCCCCGGATTACGCGCGCAGCCACCGGCTCTACGCGTTCTTCACCGGCCGCGACAACACGATCCGCGTGGAGGAGTTCCCCGGGCGCCGCACGCTGGTGTCGCTGCCGCGCACGTCGCCGTTCGACGCGGGCGGGCAGCTTGCCTTCGGGCCCGACGGAGCGCTGTACATCGGCATGGGCTACGGCGGCGGCGACAGCATGGTGGACGGCAGCGCGCTCGACCCTGCTTCGCCTCGCGGCAAGATCCTGCGCTGGGATCCGGCGCGTCCCGCGGCGGCGCCGGAGCCGTTCGTGCTCGGCCTGCGCACGCCGTGGCGGTTCTCCTTCGACCGCGGCAACCTGATCGTCGCCGACGTCGGTGACAGCAAGCGCGAGGAGGTGGACTTTCTCCCGAAGGGGCACCAGGACGGCGCGAGCCTCGGCTGGCCGGCGTTCGAGGGCACGCTCCGGCACGGGCCCTTCGCGGCTCCGGGAGCTGTGCCGCCGGTGCTACAGAAGCGCCACGCCTCAGGCTGGTGCGCGCTGATCGGCGGCTACGTAGTGCGTGACCCCTCGCTGCGCAGGCTGTCTGGGCGCTACCTCTACGGCGACCTCTGCAAGAGCGGGATCCGCTCGGTGCGCCTGTCCGCTCGCGGTGCCACAGGCGACCGCTCGGAGAGGCTGGTGGTGCCGAACCTCGTGTCGTTCGGCGAGGACGCGCGCGGGCGCCTGTATGCGGTGAGCCTGGACGGCTGGGTCTACCGCTTCGCCGGCTGACGCCAGGCGTAGTACACGGCGGAGATGTCCTCCTCGCCGTGACCCTGCTCGATCGCCTCGTCGAACTTCCGGGCAACCGCGTCGGCGATCGGCATCAGGAGCCCGTGGCGCTCCGCCGCCTCGAGCACGAGCTCGGCGTCCTTCCGCGCCAGGCGAGCGGCGAACGACGGGTCGAACCTGCCCTCGATCATCATCTCTCCCTTCAGACGCGCATACGCCGGGCCGAGCGGCCCGCCATCGATGGCGTCGAGGAAGAGCCGGGGGTCCATGTCGATCCCCTGGGCGAACGCGATCGTCTCCGCGAGCGTCCCGACCAGGCCGACGAGCCAGTTGTTCGTGACGAGCTTCAGGCGCGTGCCCGACCCGGCCTCGCCCACGCGCATCACGCGCGACCCGACAGCGTCGAAGACCGGCATGCAGGCGTCGAGCGCCTCGTCCGGGCCTGAGGCGAACACGATCAGCTCGCCCTTCTCCGCAGGCTGCCTGGTCCCGAGCACGGGCGCGTCGACAAGCGCGACGCCGTGTTCGTCGGCGAGCGCCGCTGCGCGCTCGGTGGCGACGACGCCGATAGTGCTCATCTGCGCCCAGATCGAGTCGTCGCCCATCGCCCCAATGGCCTCTTGCATCACCGACAGCACCGCGTCGCCGTCGGCGAGCATGGTCACGACCACGTCCGCTCCGTCGACGGCGTCAGCGGGTGAGCCCGCGACCTCGATCCCGTCGCCGGCAATCGCCTCGGCGGCCTCGCGCGAGCGATTCCACGCGCGGACGCTCAGACCCGCGGCGGCAATGTTGCGCGCCATCGGCGCTCCCATGGTGCCCGTGCCCAGCACAGCGACCGTCTGTGCGCGTTCAGCCATACGGGGACGACAGTGCCCCCTAGCGCCGGGACCTAACCGCGAAGCGCCGGCACCGGTTCGAGCGGCAGCGGCTCGGAGAAGATCTCGCGCGCTAACCGCCGGCTGGGCGCTGATCCACAACGGCGGCATACAGGCCGCCGAACGACAGCGCACGGAGCCGCTCTGCGCCGATGGTCCGGGGCTGCGCGGACACGTATCGGGCGAGGCTGTACGTCTTTGCGTACTTCACCGCAGCCAGCTGAAAGCCCGCCGGCGCGGGCGCCGGCTTGTCTCTGGGCGGCTCGGGCGTGCCGACGCCGTTCTTGCCCACCTGGGCCAGCCCCACGACATCGATCTCGCGCACGGGCAGCCCGGCCGGTGGCATCAGCGAGCCCTGCTTGAAGTACACGCGGAACGGACCGGTGTTCGTGAAGCCGGGCGCGAACACCACGGCGCGATCCGTGCGCGCAGGCCCGACCGCCTTCGCTGCGCCGCGCCAGTCGTCGCGCTGGTAGCGCGGGTTCGCCGCCACGGCGACCACGATCCCGAGCCACAGGCAGCAAAGCGCGGCTGCGGCCACGACGCCCATTCTTCCGGTGACCGCGCCGGCGGCGAGCACGACCAGCGCGGGCAACAGCGCCAGGATCAGGTTGCGGCTCGATAGGTAGTTGCCGGCGACGGGCTTCATCAGGATGGGGACGGCCACCACGGCGATCGCCAGTCCGAGGCATGTGAGCGCCACACGCCGCTCCCGCCCCGCGGAGCGCCTGAGGAACAGGACCAGCATGACGAGCGACAGGCCGGCGGCAAGCGCGGTCACGAGCAGCTCGAGCGGCGGCGTGCGCCCCACCAGGAACTGCTTTGGCAGAGCGGCGATGCTCTGAGCGAAGCCGCCTTCGGCGAGCCCGCCGCGTGCCTTGAGGTGGTCGCGCTGGCCGAGGAGCAACGGCACCTCGGCGATCGTCACGATCGCAGGGAGCGCAACGGCGAGCAAGCCGCGCCGGAGGTCCGGGGGTCGTGATCGCGTGCTCCACAGGAGCCAAAGCGCCTCCGGCCCCACCAGGAACAGCGCGAAGTAGTGCGTGGCGACGGCGAGTGCCGATGCCCCGGCCCAGAACCACAGCCAGCGCGCGCGTGCGGGGCCGGGCTGATCCTGGTCGAGCGCGCCGAAGAAGCCAAGCAGCGTGGCGGCCCCCAACAGCAACAGCAGCGCGTACGCGCGGATCTCCTGCGAGTACCAGACCAGGAACGGGTTGAACGCCACGAGCGCGGCCGCGGCCACGCCGAGCCGCCTCGACCCCGCGCGTGCGACAGCGAGGTAGAGCACCCATGCCGCGCCAGCGCCCAGCAGCGCCGAAAGCGAGCGCAGCCCGAGCTCCGAGAATCCGAAGACCCTCGCCCAGACCCACGCGAGGACGTAATAGAGGTACGGCGTCGACTCGGTGTCCGGGATGGCGCCGAGCATCCCGCCGAAGTCCTTGTGCACCAGCCACGCCGTGAAGAGCTCGTCGTCGCCGAAGCTCTGGACACCCGCGGTCGAGAGGCGCAAAGCGAGCGCAGACAGCAACACGACGGCCAGACCGACCAGCAGGCGGTCACGTCGCACCGCGGGAGCGAGGGGCGTCGTGCTGACGCGTGCCCCCACCGCGACTGGAGTTTGACGAATGTCAGACAAGCTTCCGGCCGCGCCCTAACTCGGCGCCCCTCCCTCCTGTCTCCCGGATGCTAAGCCAGGTTGCGGCCTAGTGCCACTGTCGAGGAGACCAGCGGCGCTACAGCTGGAAGCGCCCACCCGCCAGCACAACCACTCGCTCGCCGCCCGGGGTCACGCCGGTCACCGTCAACTCGTCGCTCCCGACCATGAAGTCCACGTGCACCTTGGAGTGGTTCACGCGCTCCATATCCTCGTCGTCGACCGCAAACGGAAAGCCGCGCCCGAGCGCGACGTGGCTCGCCGCGTTCTCGTCGAGCAGCGTGTCGTAGAACACCATTCCGGTCTTCCCCACCCGGCTGTCGTTGTCCACGAGCGCCACCTCGCCGAGGCGCGCCGCGCCCTCGTCCACGCTTGTCATCGCGTCGAGCGACTCGCCGCCCGCGGACGCCTCCACGCGCACCGCTCGGCCGCCGCGGAACTCCACCTCGAGGTCCCGGATCACGGTGCCGCTGCGTACCAGCGGCTTGGTGGAGCGAACGACGCCGTCCACCCGCTCGGGGTCCGGCGAGGTGAAGGTCTCCTCCGACGGGATGTTGGGCATGTGCCTCAGGCCCCATGCTGTCTCGAAGCGGGCGGTGATCCAGCGCGAGCTGGGCAGCAGCCCGATGGTGAGGTCCGTGCCGGGGCCTTCGTAGTGCAGTTGGTCGAAGCGGAGAGAGTCGAGCTCGGATGCCACCCGCGCCAGCTCCTGCTGGCGCTGTGTCCACGCCGCGACCGGATCGGGCTCGTCGAGCCGGCAACAGCGCGCGACCTCCTGCCAGAGGCGCGCGAGCCCGTCGTCCGGAGCGAGATCCGGGAACACCAGGCCGGCCCAGTCCGTGGTGGGGCAGGGGATGGCGGTCCAGTTCACCGAGCGCTCCGCGACGACCACGGCCCACTCCTCGAGAGCGGGCCAGGTGTCCTTGCCCACGCGCTCGGGATCGATGTCCTTCAGCAGATCGGGCTCGACCACGCCGGTGAGCGACACGCTCGCGCCGCGCTCGCGGCCGAGCTCGAGCACGCGCTCCCCGAGCCAGGGCGGCACGAATCCGAGTGCGTCGCTCGAGCCGTGCAGCAGTCGCGACCGCTTCACGTGCAGGTCGAACGTCGAGACGTCGACGAACTTCGCCCCCGCTCGATAGGCGGCATCGGCGACCGCGCGCGCCAGCGGCTCCTTGCCGGGCTCCGTGCTCACTGCGACCACCTGGCCGTCCTGCACGTTGGCGCCGAACCGCACCGCCAGCTCCGCGAGGCGCCCCACTCGCTCGTCGGTCATGGCGCACGATTGTGCCAGGGGTTCAGGAGTGCTTCATGTCGGGCTGGGAACAATCCGCGGCGCATGGCGAAACGACTCGTCGCGGCAGCCCTTGCCTCGGTCCCGCTCGTAGCCACCGGTTGCGGCGGCGGCAGCGGCGGCTCCCATTCCGCCCCAGCCTCGACGGCCGCGGGCCATTCAGCCTCGGCGCGCCTGCGCGTGCGCGCCACGCCGGCCGGCACTCTGCCCGCCGCAGTGCAGTTGCCGGCGGCCGCGCCGGTGGGCCGCCGCGGCGCGCTGCTGCTGGGTGGCCTGAGCGCAGCCGATGCGTCCACGACCGGCATCTTCAGGGTGAGCACCGGCGGCGCGAGCCGGCAGGTGGGTGCCCTCCCCACCGCCCTCCACGACGCAGCCGCCGCCACGGTGGCCGGCTCCACCTACCTCTTCGGCGGCGCGGGCAGCGTGCCGAGCCCGGCCGTGATGAAGGTCACCCCGGCAGGCGGAGCGACCGTGGCCGGCCGGCTGCCGAAGGCGCTGTCCGACGTGTCGGCCGCCGTTGTGAACGGCACTGCGTACGTCGTCGGCGGCTACGACGGCGCGTCGGGGACCAGCCAGATCCTCGCGTTTCGTCCCGGCGGCTCGGTGCGCGTGGCCGGGCGACTGCCCAAGCCGCTCCGCTACGCAGCGGTGGCTGCGAGCGGCGGGAAGATGGTGATCGCCGGTGGCACCTCAGGCACCGTTCCGCAGCGGACGCTGCTGCTGTTCGACCCGGCACACGGCAGCGTGCGGAGCATCGGCCACCTGCCGCAGCCCCTCACGCACGCGGGGGCCGCCGCGCTGGGCGCCCGCGTGCTCGTGATAGGCGGACGCGCCGGCGCCTCGGGCCGGCAGACCGACGAAGTGCTGGCGGTCGACACGGCGAGTGGCCGCGTGCGGCGGGTGGGGCGCCTCCCCGAGCCGCTGTCCGACATGGCCGCCGTGACGCTCGGCAAGCGCGTGCTGGTCGCCGGCGGCCGCAGCCGGGCGGGCGCGGCTCGCGACGAGGTGCTGCTGCTGGAGCCGCGCGCATGAAGCGTGCCGCCGCCGCGTGCGTGATCGCGGGCACGCTGCTGGCCGGCTGCAGCTCGGACAGCAACGACCCCAAGCAGCAGCGGAAGCCGGCGAGCTCGCCGGCACACGCCGATCAGACGCGCGCAGGGGCGCTGAAGGCGGGTCAGATCCCGCCGCCCGCCGCGCGCGCTGACGTATACGCCGCCGAGCGGCCGAACCGTCTGCTCGGCGCGGCGCGGCACGCGCTTCCGCGCGTGTACGTGCCGAACTCGGATTCGAACACGGTCGACGTGATCTCGCAGAAGAGCGGCCGTGTGATCGACCACTTCACGACCGGCCAGAACCCACAGCACGTGACGCCGTCCTGGGACCTCCGCACGCTATGGGTGCTGAACGACCAGGGCAACAGCGTGACCCCGATCGACCCGCGCACCGGCCATCCCGGCAGGAACGTGCCCGTCGCGGACCCGTACAACATGTACTTCACCGCGGACGGGCGCTACGCGGTCGTGGTCGCGGAGAGGCTGAAGCGGCTCGACTTCAGGGACGCGCAGACGATGCGCATGCACCGTGCCGTTCCCGTTCCGATGTGCAAGGGCGTCGACCACATGGACTTCACGGCCGACGGCCGCAAGGCCCTCGTCTCGTGCGAGTTCAGCGGGCGCATGATCGTCGTGGACCTCCAGCGCGAGAAGGTCCTGAAGTCGATCAACCTGCGCAGCGGCGCGATGCCCCAGGACGTGAAGCTGTCGCCCGACGGGCGGCGCTTCTACGTGGCCGACATGGCCTCGAACGGCATCTGGGTGATCGACGCGCACACGATGCGCAAGCTGAAGTTCATCGCCACCGGCATGGGCGCGCACGGGCTCTACACGAGCCGCGACTCGCGCTACCTGTACGTCACGAACCGCATGGAGGGGTCGATCTCGCGGCTGCGCTTCTCGAGCGGGAAGCTCGTGGGCAAGTGGAAGCTCCCTGGACACGCCAGCCCGGACATGGGCGGCGTCTCGGCCGACGGCAAGGTGCTGTGGCTGTCCGGCCGCTACAACAGCGAGGTCTACGCGATCTCGACCACGAGCGGGAAGCTGCTGCGACGCATCCCGGTGGGACCCGGCCCGCACGGGCTGTGCGTCTGGCCCCAGCCGGGCCGCTACTCGATCGGACACACCGGCATCCTCCGCTAGGTCGCCCGGCCCGCCGGGCGGCGCGATACTGCGACTGTGTCGCGCGACAACGTCGAAGCCGCCCGTCGGGTGCATGAGGCGTTCAACCGCACGTTCACGGACGGATCCGACGACCTTTTCGAGCTTGTCGACCCGGAGATCGAGTGGATTCCGATCACTGCCGCCCTGGAGGGGACCAGCTACCGCGGCGAGGACGGGATTCGCGCCTGGATGGCCGAGATGAGACGGGAATGGGAGTTCTACGAGACCCGCCCGGAGGTATTTCGTGACCTCGGTGAGGGGCGGGTCCTGATTCTCGGCACCTGGGGCGCACGGGGCCGGGGCAGCGGCGTCGAGCTCGGGTTCGCACAGGCCGCATGGCTGTTCGGCTTCAAGGCCGGAAAGATCAACCGCATGCAGACCTTCACCGATCGCGACAAGGCGCTCGAGGCCGCAGGGATCGTCGCTTAGCTCCGGCCTTACCCTGCCGTCCGTGGCGGTGGTGCTCACCTGGAACGTGCAGGGGCGGGTCGGCGACTGGCAGGAGCGGCAGGTCGAGGCGCTCGCCACGCGCGACTTCGACGTGCTCTGCCTCCAGGAGGTGACGCCCGGCAACCGCGAGCGCTGGGAGCAGGCCCTCACTGCCATGGGCTTCCACGTGGCGGTGAGCGGCTGGCCCGTGGAGCCGAGGGGGTCGCGCCGCTTCGCCGTGCTGGTCGCGAGCCGCGCGCCGCTCGAGGTGGTGCAGCCGCCGGCCCTGCCGTGGCAGGAGCGCCACCTCGCGGTACGCACGGCCCTCGACGGCACCGACGTGGAGGTGCACACCCTGCACGCGCCGCTCAGCGGCAAGGAGGAGCAGGTGAAGGTGCGCACGCTCGAGGCGCTCCACGAGGCGCTCGCCGCGCCGGCCGGTCTAGCGCGCGTCCTGGCCGGTGACTTCAACACTCCTCAGTACGAAAGCCGCGACGGCGAGATCCAGACGTTCGCCCGCACGCGCGGCGGCAACATCCGCCCCCGCTACGGCGAACGCCATGACCGTGCCGAGCTGCTGCTGATCGAGGACCTGCCGCGGCGCGGCTGGCGTGATGCATTCCGAGCAGTACACGGGTATGCGCGCCGCGATCGCTCGTGGGTGGCGGCGGTGAAGGGCTACGGCTACCGGCTCGACCACATCATCGTGTCGGCCGAGCTCGAGCCGATCGAATCCGACTACGTGCACGAGTGGCGCGAGGCCGGCATGTCCGACCACTCCGCCATGTGGGCGGAGATCAGGCCAGCGGGCTGACGGGCTCGCGTGCGCGCGCGGCGTTCTCGGCGATCGCGTCGAGCATCTGCGGCCAGGCGCCGCGCGGCAGGTCGTGCCCCATGCCGTCGATCACGATCAGCTTCGAGCCGGGGATCGCGCGCGCTGTCGCGCGGCCGCCCGAGAGGGCGATCATCGGGTCGCGCTTGCCGTGGATCACGACCGTGGGCGCGGTGATCCGGCGGCATTCCGCTGTGCGATTGCCGGCCGCCACGATCGCCGCGAGCTGCCGTGCGGTGCCCGCGGGGTCCGCGCCGCGGTCGTAGGAGAGCTCCGCCATCTCGCGCAGCTCGTCGTCGTCGCGCTCGAAGCCGCGCGAGCCGATCACGCGGAACAGCTTGAGCGCCCGCTCCACGAACTCCTCACGGCCCTTCGGCACCCGCCCGAGCAGGAGCGGGTACACCTTCGCAGCGGGCTGGCCGGCGATGCGACTGCCCGTCATCGACATGATCGACGCGAGCGACGCCACGCGACCGGGGTGCCTGCCGGCGAGCACCTGGGCGATCATCCCGCCCATCGAGACGCCCACCACGTGCGCGCGCTGGATGCCGAGATGGTCGAGCAGGGCGACCCCGTCATCGGCCAGGTCGGCGAGCGTGTAGGCGAGGTTGCGCGGGCGCCGGCTCACCAGCTCCCACGAGGTGGGCGGCGGCGTGTCGACGAAGTGCGTGGAGCGGCCGGTGTCGCGGTTGTCGTACCGGATCAGGAAGAACCCGCGCTCGACGAGGCCCTCGCAGAACTCCGCCGGCCAGCCGACCATCTGCATGCCGAGGCCCATCACCAGCAGGACGGCCGGATCTGCCGGGTCGCCCAGGGTCTCGAAGCAGAGCTCGACGTCCCCGGCCTTGCAGAACTGCTCGTTCAGGACGTGTTCGCCCGTGCCCACGGCGGTGGACTGTACTGAGCGCGTGCGTCCTCGCCCTACTGAACGTTTGGTCAGTAAGCTCCCACGGGTACACGAGCGGCGGAGGATCTTGCATGCCGGAAAGGGGAGCCAGACCGAGGGTGCCTGCGCTGCAGCGGCGCGTGCTCCAGGCTGTCAGCACACTCACCACCCCGCTCCTTCCGGACGACTACCTCGAGCTGATCAACCCGCTCTGGTCGACGCGCGAGCTCCGTGGGCGGATCGAGGAGATCAACCACGAGACGCCGGACGCCGCCACGATCCTGATCCGGCCCGGCTATGCGTGGGAGGGGCACCAGCCCGGGCAGTACCTGCGCATCGGCATCGAGATCGACGGCGTGCGCCACTGGCGCGCCTATTCGCTCACCTCCGACCCCCAGCGCGAGGACGGCTTCATCAGCATCACGGTCAAGAACGTGGACGAGGGCCAGGTCTCCCCGTACCTCGTGCGCCGCGGGCGGCCGGGCTGCCTCGTCGCGCTGGGCGGCGTGGAGGGCGACTTCGTGCTGCCCGAGGAGGTCCCGGAGAAGCTGCTCTTCATCAGCGCGGGCAGCGGGATCACGCCGATCATGAGCATGCTCCGCAGCCTCGTCCACACCGACGACGTGAACGACGTCGTGCTGCTGCACTCGGCGCGCACCACGGACGAGGTGATCTTCGGCGACGAGCTGCGCGAGCTGGCGCGACGACACGAGGGCTTCCACCTGCACGAGCAGCTCACTCGCGAGCACGGGCGCATGGCGCCCGAGCATCTCGAGGAGCTGTGCCCGGACTGGCGCGAGCGCGAGACGTTCGCCTCCGGCCCCGGCGACATGCTCGACGCGCTCACAGAGCATTGGGAGACGCACGGCGACTGCGAGCGCCTGAACATGGAGCGCTTCCAGCCGAAGATCGGCGGCGGCGAGGAGGGCGAGGGCGGCACCATCGGTTTCCTGAAGAGCGGCTGCAACGTTGACTGCGACGGGGCCACGCCGATCCTCGTAGCCGGCGAGCAGGCGGGGCTCGACCTGCCGTACGGCTGCCGCGAGGGCATCTGCCACACGTGCGTCGGCACGCTCGCTTCCGGCCGCGTGCGGGACATGCGCAGCGGCAAGGTGTACGGCCAGGACGGCGAGAAGGTCAGGACCTGCATAAGCGCGCCCGAGGGACCGGTGGAGATCGAGCTGTGACCACTAACGAGGAGAGGTGATGACGACCGCGACCAAGCCGAGGCCGGCAACGGATCTGGAGATCGAGAACCCGCTGCACCGGCTCACGCCCGAGCAGATCGAGGCGATCGGGCGTGAGTTCGACGAGCTCCACGACCAGGTGAAGTCCGAGCTCGGCGATCGCGATGCGCGCTACATCCGCGGCATCATCGCCCTGCACCGACGGCTCGCGCTGCTCGGTCGCGCGCTGCTGATCGCCTCGCGCTTCCGGCCGGCCTGGATGGCCGGGACGGCGACGCTCTCGCTGGCCAAGATCCTCGAGAACATGGAGATCGGCCACAACGTCCTGCATGGCCAGTGGGACTGGATGAACGACCCGGTGATCAACTCTCAGGCCTGGGACTGGGACACCGCGTCGACCGCCGAGGCGTGGCGCCACTCGCACAACTACATCCACCACACGTACACGAACATCCGTGGCAAGGACAAGGACCTCGGCTACGAGATCATGCGGATCGACCCGCACCAGCGCTGGCATCCGGTCTACCTGCTGCAGCCCCTCTACAACGTGCTCCTGATGGCGCTGTTCGAGTGGGGCGTGGCGTTCCACGACCTGGATCTCGACGCGATCCGCTCAGGTGAGAAGTCGAAGGAACAGCTGCGCAAGGAGCTCAAGGGCATCTTCGGAAAGGCGCGCCTCCAGATCGTGAAGGACTACGTGGCGTGGCCGCTCATCAGCGCGGTCGTGATGACCGCGATCGAGGCGGGCGTCGGGGCGGCCCGCCCGCGCACTCGCCGCGCACGGCTGAAGAGCCGGCTGAGGCGCGAGGAGCGCTTCGACTTCGTGACGGCGGCGCGCCGCACCTACACAGCGACCGTGCTGGCCGACGTGACGGCGAACGTGGTCCGCAACGTGTGGGCGCACGCGATCATCTTCTGCGGCCACTTCCCCGACCAGACCTACACCTTCGGCCAGAAGGAGGTG
>JBJMLG010000122.1:0-51883 GCA_045805385.1 Thermoleophilaceae bacterium | reverse complement strand
CGTCGACCGCGGCAACGTGCTCCGCGCCGCCGTCGATCCTGAAGTGCACCGCCTTGCTGCCGGATCCGCCGGATTCGTCGGTCACGGTGACGGGCTGGAACCCGGTCGGCGAACAGGCCGCCGCGGTTGCCGCCGAGGCAGGTGCGCTGCTGTCGAACTTGCCGCCGAAGATCTTCCCCTCGGCGATCAGCGTCTCGGCGAAGCCCTCACGGTCGCGCTCAGCGACCTTGAGAGGACCGCCGGCCGGCGGCTCGGCGAACGAGTTGTGGGTTGCACAGCAGTTGATGTCGTTGTTGGTGCCGTTGTGCAACGTGGCGTCCGGGCAGCTCTGGTCCTCGAGTCCCAGGGCGATGCCGTCAGCCGTCAGACAGAACGGCGGACTCACCGCCACGCCCGTCGCCGGGATTGGCAGGAAGTTGTAGTACGTATCCGGCCCATTCGATGCGTCGCCGTCGGCATGATCGGCGCCGGCGTTGGCATAGACGCCGCCGCCCGCGTTGAAGAACGCCTCGATGGCATCCCGCCTCGCGAATATGGCGTCGCTGTCCGGTGTGGATGTGGCGTCCCCGTTGTTGTTGTTGAGATCACAGCCGCCACAGGTGATGTCGGAGGCCACGAGGATCGCGCTGTACAGATCCGTGGTCAGCGGAGCCGTTGCGAACTCCGGCGAACGCGGATCCATCACGACCTGCGGGATCGGACCCGTGCCGAACAACGTGTTGACGTTGTCGAGCGCGGTCGGGAAATCGAGCGGGTCTCCGGGGCTGTCCTCACCCTCGGCGTTTCGATCGAGGACGAGCACCGGCTTGCTCGGGTCGGGTGCGCCTGAGCGCGCCCAGTTCATAGCGGTCAGCACGTAGTGGCACTGGTCGCCGCCCGAGCAATGGAACTCGGCGTCATGCCCGGTCACGATCAAACGGCCTGCGGAGGCGTTCGCAGCTGGTATCGCTGCGAAGGCCAAGGCGGCGAGTATGAGCAACCGAGCGAAGGGCGGGATCCGTCTCATGCGGAACTCCTTTCGCGCGTGGGGCGAGTCGCGGAAGGCCTGATGGCGCACGTGTCCGTCGTTGACGCTTCCCTGCGTTCGATGGCCCGACGGATCCTTCGGTGCACTGGCGGCCCTCCCTCGCGGTCGGGCGCCTCTCGCTGCGAACCATCCGAACACGGTTCTGAACGAACCGTCAATTCCCCTAATTCGCCGCGTCGCTCGACCGGGGGACGTGGTGACGCGTAAAGGGGCTACATGTGCTCTGGCGCCTCGACCCCGAGAAGGTCGAGGGAGCATGCGAGGACGCGCTGAGCCAGCACGCTGAGCGCAATCCGGAAGTCCTCGTCGCCGCCTTCCTCTGCCGCTCCGACCACCCTGCAATCGCGGTAGAAAGCGGAAAACTGCTGTGCGACCTCGTGCACGTACGCCGTCATGCGGTGCGGCGCCCGCCGCTGGGCTGCCTGCTCCACCTCTTCGGGTAGGTCGAGTAGGCGCTTGAGCAGCGCGCGAGCCGACGGATGGAGCTCCTCGGTGTACTTCGCCTGCAAAGCGGCGTGCACGCGCTCCTCCCCCGCCTTGCGCAGGATGCTCGCGATCCGGGCGTGCGCGTACTGCACGTAGTAGACGGGGTTGTCCTGGCTCTGCTCGCGGGCGCGTGCCAGGTCGAGGTCGAGCGGCGTGTCGTGGCTTCGCTCGAGCAAGAAGTAGCGCGCGGCGTCCACGCCGATGTCGTCGATCAGATCGTCGAGCGTGACGATCGTGCCGCCGCGCTTCGACATCTGCGTGCGCTGCCCATGCTCGGTCAGGTTGACGAGCTGCATGATCACGATCTCGAACCTGTCCGGATCGCCGCCGAGAGCCTGCCACGCGGCCCTGATACGACCGATGTAGCCGTGGTGATCGGCGCCGAGCACGTTGATCACGCGGTCATAGTTGCGCTCGAGCTTGTGCTGGTGGTAGGCGATGTCCGCGGCGAGGTAGGTCCAATCGCCGGTCGAGCGCATGAGCACGCGGTCCTTGTCGTCGCCGAAGGTGGTGCTGCGCAGCCATACCGCGCCCTCGTGCGGGTAGAGATGCTCGGCCTCCTCGAGCACGTCGAGGGCGTGCTGCACCGCGTTCTTGCCGTGAAGCGAGCGCTCGGAGAAGAAGCGGTCGAAGTGCACGCGGAAGCGCTCGAGCGTGTCGCGCACGCCCTCGAGCATCAGCTCGATCGCCTGCTCCGCGAGCTCCTCCGGGTCGGCGTCGGCGGCCCCCGGGATGCGCTCGGCGAGCTCCTTCACGTAGTCGCCCTTGTAGCCGTCCTCGGGCGGCTCCTCGCCGCGCGCGCGCGCCTTGATCGACTCGCCGAAGCGGCGAATCTGGCTGCCGTAGTCGTTCACGTAGTACTCGCGCTCCACGCGGTGGCCGGCGAACTCGAGCACGCGCGAGAGCGAGTCGCCGTAGGCGGCGTGGCGCCCCGAGGCGACTGTGATCGGGCCCGTCGGGTTCGCGCTCACGAATTCCACGAGCGCGTGCTCGCTGGTGTCGACCACGTTCGACCCGTAGGCGTCGGCGGCCGCGAGCGCCGACGACAGCGCCTGCCGCCACCACTCGTCGCTCACGAAGAGGTTGAGGAAGCCTGGCCCTGCCACCTCGACGCGCTCGACCGCCCCGCCGAGGCGCTCCCTCACGAGCTCGCCGAGGCGCTCGGCTACCTCGCGCGGCGGCTCACCGACCGAGCCCGCGATGAGCATGGCGGCGTTACTGGAGTAGTCGCCGAAGTCGGGGCGCGGCGGTCGGTCGAAGCTCGGGTCCGGGCGACTGCCGTTGCCGCCGGCAAGCTCCCGGGCCGCGTCGGCCACCGCCCCGCGCAGCTCGGCAAGCGGGTTGGAGGTCTCGGGCACCTCAGTAATGGTATGGCTCGCCCGCGAGAATCTTGTTGGCGCGGTAGAGCTGCTCGAGCAGCACCACGCGGGCGAGCTGGTGAGGGAGCGTCATCGGGCCGAGCGAGAGCCTCATGTCGCAGCTGGGCACCGTCACGAGCCCTCGCGGGCCGCCGACCACGAAGCAGAGGTCCTGGCGCGACTGGCGGCGCTCTTCGAGGAATTCGCTGAAGCCGATCGAGTCGAAGGTTTTGCCGCCGGAGTCGAGCAGAACCACGAAGGCGCGCTCCGGAATGCGCCCTTCCACCTTCTCCTCCTCGCTCAGCTCGATCAGCTCGAGGCGCGCGTGACGGGCGAGCAGCTTCTGGTAGTGCTGCACGTCGTCTGCAAATGGGGGCCGCAGGCGGCCGACGGAAAGGACGATCGTTCGCATCTGCCTCGGCGACCTCCGGCTGCGATACTAACCGCGTGTCGGACGAGCGCCCCGAGCGTCAGATCAACATCCACACTTCCCCCGAGATCATGGCCGGCCACTACGCGAACTTCGCGAACGTGAGCCACTCGGATTACGAGTTCACGATCACCTTCGCGCGGGTGGATCACGAGGTGGACGAGGACGAGATCCCGGGCGTCGTCGTGTCGCGCATGAACCTGTCGCCGCGCTTCATGCGCGAGCTGATCGACGCGATGCAGGACAACTACCAGCGCTGGCAGACCCGGGAGGGCATCAAGAACCTGCCCGAGTTCCCCGGCGGCGAGACGGACTCGACGCAGTAAGCGCTCGTATTTCGGCGAGCATGTAGCTGCGGTCTTCGAAGACGTCGCCGTAGGAGAAGCGGCGGTACTCGTTGCGGTTTGAGCGTGCGTCGCGTTCGCGGCGGCGGTCCTCCTCCCAAGCGTGGCGGGAGTGGTGGTAGCGGTAGCCGTCGAGCTCCACGATGAGGTGGTGCTCTGGCCAGTAGCAGTCGACGCGGTGCTCGCCGACCACGCGGTTCGTGATCGGCAGCGGCAAGCGCTCTTCCACGAGGGCCTTGATGAACCCGCGCTCCAGCTTGCTGAGGGTGACTCGCTCCTCTCCGCGGAGGACCTTGCGGAGGTTGCCCGCGCCCTTGGTCCGCGGCCGCCGGGCGAGGACCTTCTCGACTTGCGCTGGTGTGGTGCGGTAGCGGACGCCCGCCTCGTGGCAGGCGCGAGCGACGTCTTCGATGGTGAGAAAGGCCGTGAGGTCGACCAGGGTGCAGGCGACGGTGGTGATTGGGATGCGGCGGTAGGTCATGGCGTCCCGCGCGTCGGCGCGACGTCTACGCGTAGTGACGCCCTTCACGCGCTTCATCGTCGGTGCCGTGACCTCGGGAGCCGGCGGCCGTCCCTTGATGAAACCGAATAGGTAGGCCGCGGCTCGCCCGCTCAGCACGGCGCCCTTACCGCAGGCTTTTACGGCGGCCATGTAGTGGGCTTCGAGGCTCGGAGCGCAGTGCCCGACCCGGTACACGCCTGGGCATTGCCGGATCAGCGCGCCCTTCTTCAGGCGTCCCCTGATCTCGTCAGAGCTGACACCTGCGGCGAGCAACTCCTCACGAGTGACGACGCCATGTGCCTGCTTGCCAAGCCGCGCGATTTTCAGCTCTACCGTGCTCGATTTTGGGTCCATACGACCCAAAAAGCAGCAACCTGGTGAGAGTTCGCCCCCTTCCCCTTACTGCTGCCGTTCCCGGGAGCGCCACGCGACCCCGATCCCAATCCGCTCCAGCGTGTCCGGATGCGTGCCGAACAGCAGCTGCATGACGCGCGGCGGGCTCGGGTCGCCCAGGTTGCGCACGCTCAGCGCCCGCTCCATGTCGATGAACGGCTCCGGCTCGTCCGTGAGCGAGAGCGCGAACGCGTCGGCCCGCCGCTCCACCGCACGCGACAGCACGTTGCCGGCCACCTGCCCCCAGAAGGAGACGAGCGAGGTGGCGAGCGCCAGCGCGGGCAGCATCGCCGGGCCCGGCTCAGCCCCATCCGAGAGCGAGTCCGCCACCTCCTTCACCAGCAGCGTGCCTGCCGGAGCGAAGATCGCGAGCCAGAGCAGGCCGCGGGGCACGTCGCGGTGCTTCACGTGGCTCAGCTCGTGCGCGACGACCGAGCGCACCTGGTCGGCCGGAAAGTCGTCGATCAGGGTGTCGTAGAGCACGACTCGCTTCGAGCGCCCGAGGCCCCACACGTAGGCGTTCACGCCGGTGGTCCGGCGACTGGCGTCCACGCGGAAGACCTCGCCGACGTCCACGCCCGCCTTCCCGGCCAGCTCGAGCACCTCGGTGCGCAGCGGCCCTTCGGGCAGCGGGGTGAACTTGTTGAAGATCGGGTCGAGCAGCAGCGGCGAGAGGAACGTGAACGCCCCTCCCACGCCGACGATCGCGACTGAGCCGGGGATCCACCAGCGGCTCGGGTAGCGCCGCACGAGCCCCATCCCGAGCGCCGCCCCGGCCGCGCTGAAGCCGGTGCCGAGCACGTTCGCCTTGCCCAGGTCCGAGAGCCAGCTGCGCCAGCTTTGGGTGGAGAGGCCGAAGCGCACCGCCCGCCGGTGCGAAAGGGCGGAGAACGGGAGTCCCACAGCCGTGAACAGCAGCGATCCCGCCGCCCCCGCCGCCGCGGAGCCGGCCAGCGGCCGGCCGCGGGCGCGCGAAAGGGCCGCGGGCGGCCGGAGCGCCAGGCCGGCGACCGTGGCTCCGGAGACCGCCATCCCCCCAAACGCGATTGCGCGCTGGGGGCGCCGAAAGTCGCGCGCACGCTGCAGCTCCTGCTCGCTGAAGTACCCTTCCGCGCGGACGGGGGCCGGGTCGATCAGGCCGCTCCGGGGGCGCAGCAACAACGTTGCCGCACCAGCCGCGGCAGCTGCGCCGACGACCGCCAGCGGCAATCGAAAGCCATGAGCCTCCATTCGCGAGACACTGTAGAGAGCGACAAGCCCGCGAAGATCGCGCTGCTGTCAGACGTGCACGGCAACCTCCCGGCCTTCAAGGCAGTCCTCGAGGACGTGGAGCGCTCAGGCGCCGACACGACCTGGTGCCTCGGCGACCTCGTGGGTTACGGCGCGCAGCCGGACGAGTGCGTCGCGCTGGCGAAGGAGGCGTGTGACGTCTGCCTTGTAGGGAATCACGACCTCGTCGTGCTCGGGAAACTCGACATAGCGACCTTCTCCGCCAACGCGGCCGCGGCCGCGCGCTGGACGCAGGACCGGATCGGCGACGAGACGCGCGAGTTCCTCTCGGGCCTCGAGCCGCTCGACGAGAGCGGATCGCTGAGCATCTACCACGCGAGCCCGCGCGACCCGGTGTGGGAGTACGTGCTCTCCGCTCTCGCTGCGTCGGATTGCATGGACGTGATGGACGCGCGGGTGGGCGCCATAGGGCACTCGCACGTGGCGCTGTGGTTCCACCGCGACTCCGAGGGCGCGGCGTCGGGTGAGGTCGCTCAGGGCGGCACGAAGCTCGACATCTCCGAGGGCGAATGGCTCATCAATCCCGGCGGTGTGGGCCAGCCGCGCGACGGGGATCCGCGCGCCGCATGGCTCCTGCTCGACACGGGCGACTGGAGCGCGGAATGGCGCCGCGTCGAGTACCCGATCGAAGAGGCCGCCGGCGCGATCGAGCAGGCGGGCCTGCCGCAGGCCCTCGCTACCCGGCTGTTCGTGGGTCAATGACGAGGCGCCTTGGACTCGCAGCGCCGTTCGTGGCAGCCTCGCTCGCGTTCGCCGGGTGTGGCGGCAACGGCGTGGACAACGCGAAGCACGGCATTCCCAAGAGCGATGCCCACGCGATTCTCACGCAGCTCGACCAAATCAACAGCCAGTTCGACCACGGCGCCTGCAACGGGGCGAGCGCCAAGGTGGGAGAGCTCGAGGCGCGCGTGAACGGGCTGCCGCGGAGCGTCGACACGAACCTGCGGCGCGAGCTCGTGAACGGGGTGCGCCGGCTCGCGCAGCTCGTGAGCGACCAGTGCAAGCGTCCGACGCCCACCCAGACGCAGACCACGACGACGCCGACCCAGACGACTCCTCCGCCCACCAACACCCAGACGACGCCGACGGAGACGCAACCGCCCCCCACGCAGACGCAGCCCGCGCCGACCACCACTACGCCCACGCCCACCACTCCCGGGACCGGCGGAACCATGCCGGGGAACGGCAACGGCAACGCCGGAGGGGGCGACTGATGGCGACTCCGAGCGAGATCGGCCGCCGCTACCGAATCGACAGCCGGCTCGGCGCCGGCGGAATGTCCACCGTCTTCAAGGGCACCGACACGGTGCTCGAGCGAACGGTGGCGATCAAGCTGCTCGCCGAGCATCTCGCCGACGACGAGGCGTTCGTGGCCCGCTTCCGGCGCGAGGCGCTGGCCGCCGCCCGTCTTCAGCATCCGAACATCGTGCAGGTGTTCGACTCCGGCCAGGACCCGGAGAGCGGCCGCCACTACATCGTCATGGAGTACGTCGACGGGCCGTCGTGCGCAGACCTGCTGCGCGACCACGACCAGCTCGAGATCGATCAGGCGGTGGCGGTCGTCCGAGACGCTTGCCACGGGCTCGACTACGCCCACCGCGCAAGCGTGGTCCACCGCGACGTGAAGCCGGGCAACCTGCTGATCGTGTCCGAGACCGGCGCGACCAAGCTGGCCGATTTCGGCATCGCGAAGGCCGCGGAGCAGACGCGGATCACGCAGGTCGGCTCGGTACTCGGCACCGCGGCATATCTCTCCCCGGAGCAGGCGCGCGGCGAGGAGGCGGGGCCGGCGTCGGACATCTATTCGCTCGGCGTCTGCGCCTACCAGTTCCTCACGGGCCGGCTGCCCCACGAGTACAACTCGCTCACCGAGCTGGCCCTGAAGCAGCAGAACGACGAGGTACAGCCGATCCGCAACTTCCGCCCGGAGGTGCCGGCCGCGCTCGACGACGCGATCCGCGTGTGCCTGCGACGGCAGCCGAGCGAGCGATACTCGAGCGCGCTCGAGCTGGCGACCGCCGTGGAGGCGGGGCTGCACGGCCGGACGACCCAGGCCACCCAGATGCTGCAGACCGGCGCCTGGGACGCGGATGCCACGCAGGCGCTTCCCGCCACTCAGGCCACTCGCGCGATGCCGCGCGGCGGCACGGGCTACTACGAGCCCACGTCGGCCCCGGCGACGCAGGCGCCCGACCGACGTGCGGCCAAGCCCCGCAAGACGGCAGGGCAGCGGCTGGCCCGCCTCGCGCTGCTGCTCGCGGTGGTCCTCGCAATCGTGGCCGTCGTTCTGATCGCCACCCAGAGCGGTGGGAACGGCGTGCAGCCCGTCGACAACGGGGACGTGCACAGCCAGATCGACGGGCTGAAGCAGCTGGTGCAGGACCACACGCGCCCTTAGGCGCCGCGATAATCGCCCGGCGATGGACGGCGACAACCTCGAGGTGGTGCGCCGCGCCTTCGGCGCGATACAGCGACGGGATTCCGATTCGTTGATCGCCGGGTTCGACGCGAGCGTTCACATCAGGTCCCTTCTGACCGAGGCGGAAGGGCCGGACTTCCGAGGCCACGACGGAGCGCGCGAGTGGCTGCATGCCGTGCTCGATGTCTTCCCCGACTGGAGCCCACACGTGGAGAGCGTGCGCTCGCTGGACGGTGGAGTGGTCAGCGCGCTGCACGTGGTGGCGACGTCCGTCCTCGGCGTGCCGATCGACCAGGTGTACTGGCACGCCACGCGAGTGAGCGACGGACGGATCGTGTTCTTCGGGTTCTTCCGCAGCGAGGCGGAGGCCGTCGAGGCGCTTTCGGCCGGCTAGTACGGGGCGTCGCCTGCGAGCACGCGCTGCGCGTATTTGTCGTATCGGTCCTGCTCGATCGCGTCGCGCAGACCGTCCATGAGCAGCTTCACGAAGGTGAGGTTGTGGAGCGTGATCAGCCGCGCTGCGGTCAGCTCGTGCGCGCGCGAGAGGTAGTGCAGGTACGCGCGTGTGTGGTCGCGGCAGGCCGGGCAGGGGCAGCGCTCGTCGAGCGGCCGCGTGTCGTCGCGCCACCGCGGCTTGTGCAGGTCCATGCGCCAGCGCGCGTCCGGGTCCTGAACGAGCGCCGTGCCGTGGCGGCCGAGGCGGGTGGGCGTGGCGCAGTCGAAGGTGTCGATCCCGGCGCCGACGGCGTGCACGATGTCGTCCACGTCGCCGATCCCGAGCAGGTGCCGCGGAAGGTGCTCGGGCGCGGGCCGCAGCGCCCACTCCACCACCTCGTGCATCTCCGCCTTCTCCTGCCCGAGCGAGCCACCGACGGCGATGCCATCCACCCGCGCGCTCGAGATCCGCTCCGCCGACTCCTGCCGCAGGTCCTCGTAGACGCCGCCCTGGATGATCCCGTAGAACAGCTGCCGCTCGGGGGCGTGCCGCTCGTGCCAGTCGACGCAGCGGTCGAGCCAGCGGTGCGTGCGCTCGGTCGAGCGCGCGGTGTAGTCGCGGTCGACATGGAAGGGCGTGCACTCGTCGAACGCGAGTGCGATGTCCGAGCCGAGCGCGGCCTGCACCTCCATGCTCGTCTCAGGCCCCATGAACTTCTCGCTGCCGTCGAGATAGGACTGGAAGCGCACGCCCTCCTCCTCGATGCTGAGGATGCGGCTCTGGCCGGGACGGCGGCGCTTGATTTCTTCCGCGATCGAGCCATGGCCCATCGAGAACACCTGGAAGCCGCCCGAGTCGGTGATGATCGGCCGCTTCCAGTTCATGAACTCGTGCAGCCCGCCGAGACGCGCGATGTGCTCGTGCCCGGGCTGGATGAAGAGGTGGAACGTGTTGCCGAGCACCATCTCGTAGCCGAGCTCGGCCACCTCCGCCGAGCTCAGGCCCTTGACGGTGGCGGTCGACGCGAGCGGCACGAACGCCGGCGTGCGCAGGTCGCCATGCTCGAGATGCAGAACGCCCGCCCGGGCTCGGCCCGCGCGGGCGCTCATCTCGAATGCTGGTTGCGGCACTGGCCGCAGACTACGAGCTACCTGTCGCTGGCCGCCCCCTCGAGCGTCTCGGGCCTGGCCTTGGCGGTCGCGATGCTGATGCGCCGCGGCTTGCGCTCCTCGGGCTTCGGGATGCGCACCTCGAGCACGCCGCGGTCGAACTTCGCGTCGATCCGATCGGGATCGATGCCGTCGGGCAGGGTCATCGAGCGGCTGAACTTGCCGAAGCTGCGCTCGACGCGATACCAGCCCTTCTCGCGCTGCTCGTGCTCGGCCTGACGCTCCCCGGAGATGCGGAGAGTGCCGTCATGCACCTCGATCGCAACGTCGTCCTCGGACAGTCCGGGCAGATCGGCCTTCAGCACGAAGTGATCCTCCGACTCGACGAGGTCCATCGGTGGCGACCAGCGCTGCATCCGACCGTTCTCCAACGGCTCGAGAAGCGTGTTGAACAGCCGATTGAAGTCCTGAGAGCTGAACGGCTCAGGCCTGACCAGAAGTGCCATGAGGCGTACCTCCTGTACGGCGTTTCTACCTAACCGGCATAGTAGAAACCTGAGTCAGTAGTTGTCAAGTCTGGTCAAGCGCCCAGACCCTCGATCAGCGACTCGCCCGTCATCTCGGGTGGCTTGTCCTCACCGAGCAGGTCGAGCACGGTTGGCGCGACGTCCGCCAGGATGCCGCCTTCGCGCAGCCCCGCGACGTCCGCCGTCACGATCAGCGGCACGGGGTTCAGCGAATGCGCCGTGTTCGGCGAGCCGTCAGCCTCGAGCATGTTGTCGGCGTTGCCGTGGTCCGCGGTGATCACCAGCTCGCCGCCCGACTCCTCGACCGCGCGCACCACCTCGCCGAGGCATTCGTCGACGGTTTCGATCGCGGCGACAGCGGCGGGGATCACCCCCGTATGGCCGACCATGTCCGGGTTGGCGAAGTTGATGATCCCGAAGCGGTAGCCGTTCGCCCCCCAGCGCTCGGCGAAGGCATGCGCCGCGGCGCGTGCGCTCATCTCGGGCTTCTTGTCGTAGGTCGGCACATCGCGGGGCGAGTCCACGAGCTCGCGCTCCTCGCCGGGGTACTCGTGCTCCTCGCCGCCGTTGAAGAAGTAGGTCACGTGGGCGTACTTCTCCGTCTCCGCCACGTGCAGCTGCTTCGCGCCGCGCTCCGCGAGCACCGACGCCAGCGTGACCGACGGCCGCTCCGGCGGGAACGCGACCGGGTAGTCCCAATCCTCCTGGTACTCGGTGAGCGTCGCGAACTCGATGGAGGGACGCTCGGCCACGTCGAACTCCGAGAAGCCCGGCTCGGCCAGCGCGCGCGTGAGCTCGCGGGCGCGGTCGGGCCGGAAGTTGAAGAAGAGGACGGCGTCGCCGTCGCGAATGCGGCCCTCGTCGCCCACGAGCGCCGGCTTGATGAATTCGTCGGTCTCGCCGCGCTCGTACGCCGCGCGCACGGCCTCCTCGCCCGACGCCGCGGGCGGCACGTCGGACTCCCCTCGCACGATCGTGTCGTAGGCCAGCTTGATCCGGTCCCAGCGTGTGTCGCGGTCCATGGCGTAGTAGCGGCCGCTCACGGTGGCGATCCGGCCACCCGATTCGCGCAGCCAGCCCTCGGCCTCGGCGACGAAGTCGGCCCCGGACTGCGGCGGGGTGTCGCGACCGTCGGTGAACGCGTGCAGCACGATGTCGGGCACGCCCTCGCGCGCGGCCAGCTCGATGAGCGCGCGCAGGTGCTCGAATCCCGAGTGCACGCCACCCTTCGACACGAGCCCGAGCAGGTGCAGCCGCCCGGCATCGCGCCCGGCGGCACAGATCCGCTCGAGCACCTCGTTCTCGAAGAACGAGCCGTCCGCGATCGCATCGTCGATGCGCGTGAGGTCCTGGCGCACCACCGCGCCCGCGCCGAGATTCAGGTGGCCTACCTCCGAGTTGCCCATCTGCCCCTCGGGCAGCCCGACGGCGCGTCCGGAGGTCGTGAGCTCGGTATGCGCGTGCTTCTCCCAGAGCTCGTCGAAGACCGGCGTATTCGCCAGCGAGACGGCGTTGCCGGGTCCCGGGTCGGCGAGGCCCCAGCCGTCGAGCACCACCAGGCACACGGACGGCACCGGCGGCTTCGTCATGCGGCGGCAGCGACGATCGCCGTCAGGTCGCTCGGGTCGAGGCTGGCGCCGCCCACAAGCGCGCCGTCCACGTCGGGCTGAGAGAGGATCTCCGCCGCGTTGTCCGGCTTCACGCTGCCGCCGTAGAGCACGCGCACCTGCTCGGCCGCCTCCGGCGAGCGGTCGCCCACGAGCGCGCGGATGAAGGCGATCGCCTCCTGCGCCTGCTCGGCCGTCGCGACGCGGCCGGTGCCGATCGCCCAGATCGGCTCGTAGGCGATCACCACGTCGGCGAGCTGGTCGTCGCCGACCTTCTCGAGCGCCTCCTGCACCTGGTGGCGCAGCCGCCTCTGGGTCTCGTCGGCGTCGCGTTCCTCCTCGGACTCGCCCACGCACAGGATCGGCTGCAGCCCTGCCGCGAGCGCGGCGGGCACCTTCTCCTGCAGCGCGCGATCGGTTTCGCAGAAGTACTGGCGCCGCTCCGAGTGACCGAGCACGACGCCGTGAACGCCGAGCTCGGTGAGCATCGGGGCCGAGATCTCCCCGGTGTAGGCGCCCCACCGCTCCTGATGCATGTTCTGGGCGAGCACGAGCACATCGGCTCCCTGAACCGCCTGCACGGCTTTCGCGAGCGCCGTGAACGGAACGCAGAGGCTCACGTCGGCGGGCGACGACTCCGGCAGCACGCGCCGCAGCTCCTGCACGTACGCCTCCGTCTCGGCCACGGTCTTGTGCATCTTCCAGTTCCCCGCCACGTACGGGCGCCTGTCAGGCATCGTCGAGCACCTCCACTCCCGGGAGCTCTCGGCCCTCGAGCAGCTCGAGCGACGCTCCGCCTCCGGTTGACATGTGGTCCACCCGGTCGGCGAGCCCGAACTTCGCGAGGGCCGCAGCTGAATCGCCGCCTCCCACCACGGTCGTACCCGGTGCGGCTGCAACTGCCTCCGCAAGACCCCTCGTGCCGTGTGAGAACGGCTCCATCTCGAACGCACCCATCGGCCCGTTCCAGAACACCGTGCCGGCGTCCGCGACCTCGCGTGAGTACGCCTCGACGGTGCGAGGTCCGATGTCGAGGCCCATCCATCCGTCCGGCACGTCGGTGCCGTCCAGCTCGCGGCGCTCGGCCTCGGCGTCGAACCTGTCCGCGACGATCAGGTCGAGCGGGAGGAGCAGTCGCGCACCGCCCCGCTTGGCACGCTCGAGCGCCTCACGGGCGAGTTCGACGCCCGCGTCCTCGACGAGCGAGTCGCCGGTCGGCTTCCCCTGCGCCCGGAAGAAGCTGAAGCACATCGCGCCGCCGATCAGGATCGCGTCGGCAGTCTCCTGGAAGCGCTCGATCAGCGCGATCTTGTCGGTTACCTTGGCACCGCCCAGAACCACGACGAGCGGCCGCTCCGGCGCCTCCACGAGGCGACTGAGCGTGACCACCTCGTTCTCGAGCAGGAGCCCCGCGACGGCGGGGCGCAGGAACTCCGCCACGCCCGCCGTGGACGCGTGACTGCGGTGCGCGGCGCCGAAGGCGTCGTTCACGTACGCATCGGCGAGATCGGCGAGCGCGCGAGCCAGCTCCGGATCGTTCTTCGTCTCGCCAGGCTCGAAGCGCGTGTTCTCGAGCACCAGGATCTCGCCCGCCCCGAGCCTCCCGGCACCGCGCCGGACCTCGGGCCCGACCACCTCCGGGGCCTGGTAGACGCGCGTGTCGAGAAGCTCGCCGAGCCGTTTCGACACCGGCGCGAGTGACAGCTCTGGATCGAACCCCTTCGGCCGGCCGAGATGCGAGCACAGGACGAGAGCGGCACCGCGCCCGCGCAGGTGCTCGATGGTGGGGAGCGCGGCGCGGATGCGCGCGTCGTCCGCGACTCTGCCGTGCTCGAGCGGCACGTTGAAGTCCACCCGCACCAGCACGCGCTCGCCGTCCGAAACCGGGAGGTCCCGGACGGTCTTCTTGCCGAATGAGCCCACCTGCGGTGTCTACAGCACCCGCTGGACCAAATCCACCACGCGGTTCGAGTAGCCCCACTCGTTGTCGTACCAGGCGCCGACCTTCACGAGCTGGCCCTCGATCACCATCGTGAGGCCGGCATCGAAGACCGACGAGTACGGGGACTGCTCGATGTCCGACGAGACGATCGGGTCCTCGGTGTACTGCAGGATGCCCTCGAGGGCGCCCTTGTCCGCGCGCTCCTTGAACGCCGCGTTGACCTCGTCCACGCTCGTGGTCTTGTTCAGCCGGGCGACCAGGTCCACGATCGATCCGGTCGGCACCGGGGCCCGCACGGAGATGCCGTTGAGCTTGCCGTCGAGCTCGGGAATCACGAGGCCGATCGCCTTCGCCGCACCCGTGGAGGTGGGCACGAGGTTGATCGCGGCGGCTCGCGCCCGGCGCAGGTCCTTGTGCGGCGTGTCCTGCAGTTGCTGATCAGCCGTGTACGCGTGCACGGTGGTCATCAGGCCGTGCTCGACGCCAAAGACTTCGTGCAGGATCTTCGCCACCGGCGCGAGGCAGTTTGTGGTGCACGACGCGTTCGAGATCACGTGGTGCTGGTCCTTGTCGTAGGCGTCCTCGTTCACGCCCAGCGCCAGCGTGACGTCGGGTCCCTTTGCGGGCGCCGTGATGATCACCTTCTTCGCGCCGGCGTCGATGTGCTTCGCCGCGTTCTCACGGTCGGTGAAGAGGCCCGTGGACTCGACCACCACATCGGCCCCCAGGTCAGCCCAGGGCAGCGCGCCGGGATCGCGCTCGGCGAACACGCGCAGCTCCTTGCCGTCGACGACGATCCCCGTGTCGGTCGCCTCGACGGTCCCCTGGAACGGCCCCAGGATCGAGTCGTACTTGAGCAGATGCGCGAGCGTCTTCGTGTCGGTGATGTCGTTGACGCCGAGCCACTCGATGTCGGCGCCGGCGGCGTGCGCAGCGCGAAATACGTTCCTGCCGATACGGCCGAAGCCGTTGATACCGGCCCTTACGGGCATAGACCTTCCTTTCGAGAGGGGGCTCCCAGAGCGGAGGCGCAATCTATCAGCGCAGGATCCCCTCCTATGCGACGCGGAAACGCCCGCTAGGGGCGGCGCGGGGGCTTCTGGGCGTCGCGGTGCACGACATCCACAAGTAGGTTCTCGCGCTCCCCGTAGATGCGCGCGAGGTGTTCCGCGATCACCACGGAGCGGTGCCGGCCCCCGGTGCAGCCGATGCCGATCATCAGGTGCGACTTGCCCTCGCGGACGTAGGCGGGAAGCAGGTAGTCGAGCAGCGGCAGCAGCTTCTCGTAGAACTCCGCAATGCCGTCGGACCCCTCCACGTAGTCGATCACCGGCTGGTCGAGCCCCGTCTGCTCGCGCAGGTCGGGCTCCCAGTGCGGGTTCGGCAGGAAGCGCACGTCGAAGGCGAGGTCGGCGTCGCGCGGCGCTCCATGCTTGTAGCCGTAGGTGAGGAAGGTGACCGCCAGCTTCCCGGGCGTCTCCTGAGTGAGCATCTTGTCGGCCACGACCTTGCGCAGCCGTGAGGCGGACATGTCGGTGGTGTCGATCGAGACGTCGGCGCGTTCCCGCAGCGGCTCGAGCAGCTCGCGCTCGGCGTGGATGCCGGTCGCGACCTGGCCCCCCTCAGCGAGGGGGTGCCGCCGGCGCGTCTCCTTGTAGCGGTCCACGAGCGTCTCCTCGCTCGCGTCGAGGAACAGCAGCCGGTAGTTGGTGCCGCGCGCGACGAGCTCGTCGAGCACCTGCACGAGCGACTGGAAGTACGCGCCTCCGCGCACGTCCGACACGACGGCGGCGCGCTCGACCTTGCTGCCCTCGTGACGGAAGAGGTCCGCGAGCGAGCTGATCATCTCGGGCGGCAGGTTGTCGACGCAGAAGTAGCCGGCGTCCTCGAAGCAGGCCATCGCCTGCGACTTGCCGGCGCCGGAGAATCCGGTGATCACGACGAAGTCCTCGATCGAGCTGCGCCGGGGCTCCTGCCCGGAGTCCGGGCGGCGGCTGCGAGGTCGGATCCAGGACACCATGTTCACCCCACTAAGGGTTATCGGACCTTGTGGACATATTCGTATATCTCACGTGCCGTCTTTCCAGGAAGACCAGGCACGGCCTCGAGCTCTTCCCGGCTCGCCTGAAGAAATCGTTCGGGTGTGCCGAAGTGCTTCAGCAATAGTCGCTTGCGGGCCGGACCGACTCCGGGCAGCTCGTCGAGGATCGAGCGCGTCATCGCCTTGTCGCGCCGCCCGCGGTGGAACTCGATCGCGAAGCGGTGGGCCTCGTCGCGCACCCGCTGGAGGAGCTGCAGCTCCGGCGCGTTGTGGGGCAGCAGCAGCGGCTCGCGCTGCCCCGGGAGGAAGACCTCCTCGATCCGCTTGGCCAGGCTGACGACGGTCACACCAAGGTCGCGGAACTCCTGCAGGGCGCGCAGTCCCGCGGAAAGCTGTCCCTTGCCCCCGTCGATCACGATCAGGCTCGGCACCGCGGCGAAGCTCGGGTCGAACGCCTTCTCGTGGGGTGAGCGCTCGCGCTGCGACACGAACTGGGCCATGCGGCGGCTGAGCACCTCCTGCATCGCGGCGAAGTCGTCCTGAGCGGCCTCGCGGATCGCGAAACGGCGATAGTCGGCCTTCTTCGGGGCGCCGCCCTCGAACACCACCATCGAGGCCACCGTGTGCGTCTCCCCGAGGTTCGATATGTCGAAGCACTCGATCCGCATCGGGATCGTCTCTAGGCCGAGCGCGCGCTGGAGGCCCTCGAGCGCCTCGATCCGCTGTGAGCGCCGGTGCTCGGACCGCAGCCGGTCCTGGTCGAGCGCGAGCTGCGCGTTGCGGATCGCGAGCTCGAAGATGCGTCGCTTGTCGCCTCGCTCGGGGTGCCGGATCTCCACCGGCGCGCCACGGCGCTCGGCCAGAGCCTCGGCGAGCACGTCGCTCTGCGAGACGCTCCGCGGCACGAGAACCTGCGGCGGGATCGCCGGCGAGGTTGCGTAGTACTGGAGCACGAACTCCTCCGCGACCTCGCCCTCGTCGCGGCCGGCCTCGTTCTCGAGGTAGAAGCTCTGGCGGTCGGCCAGCACGCCGTCTCTGACCTGGAACACCTGTGCGTTCGCATCGGTGCCCTCCACCGCGACCGCCACCGCGTCGAGCGTGCCGACCGCCTCGTTCGAGATCCGCTGGCGCTCCAGCAGTGAGCGAACCGCCTTCAGCCTGTTGCGGTAGGCGGCCGCCTGCTCGAACTCCTGGGCCTCGGACGCCGCGCGCATCTCGCGCTCGAGGTCGCGCTCGATCTGGCGGTAGCGGCCGCTCAGGAAGTCGACGATCGAGTCGATCCCGGAGCGATACTCCTCCTTCGAGACGTAGCCCACGCACGGCGCCTGGCAGCGCTTGATGAAGTAGTCGAGGCAGGGACTCCCGCTGGCGCGGCCCGGCTCGACGCCGTCGCAGGTGCGGTACTGAAAGACCTTGCCGAGCAGGTCGAGGGTCTCGCGGGTGCGCTTGGCGTTCGAGTACGGGCCGAAGTAGGCGCGGTTGCGGCGGTGCTTCTCGCGCGTGAAGTACACGCGCGGAAAGTCCTCGTCGAGGGAGATCGCGATGTAGGGGTAGGACTTGTCGTCGCGGAGCCGGACGTTGTAACGCGGGCGGTACTGCCGGATGAACGTCTGCTCGGCGAGGAGCGCCTCGGCTTCCGTCTGCGTGACGACGAACTCGATGCGGTCGATCTGCTCGAGCAGGTCGCTCGCGCCGCGGGTGGACGGGTTCGAGAAGTGCGATGCCACCCGCTTTCTGAGCGACTTGGCCTTCCCCACGTAGAGCACTCGGCCCTTGTCGTTGTGGAACAGGTAGACGCCCGGGGCGTCCGGGATGGCCTTGCGCTGCGCGGCGATCCGCTCCTCGCGCGTCGCGCCTTGCTGTGTCTCCGTGGCGGGCATTGGGGGGCCTACCGAGGATACGAACCGGCTCGGGTGGGCTATAACCGGCGGCGTGGTCTTGATCGGAACAGGTATCCGACTTGCGGTGATCGTGGCGCTGATCGTGGTGCTGATGGCGATACCGCTTCTCACCGTGCATCGGGCGCGCTGCCGGGAGCACGGCAAGCGCGTGACGCGCTGGTATTGGGTCGCGCCCGGCAAGGACGCGAAGCGCCGGGGCTGCGTGCGCGAGAAGAACGGGCTCTCCGTGCTGCTCGACCAGGTGGGGGTTAAGACGTGAAGGCGGCCGAGGACCTGGTCGAGGAGGTAGTGCCCCTGGCCGGACGCGACCTGTCGCTGCTTCGCCCGCACAACAGCGACGAGCTCCTCAACGAGGAGGCGTTCGTGCACGAGGAGTTCCTCCCGTACTGGGCCGAGCTATGGCCGACCTCGCGCCAGCTTGCCGCAGCGGTCGCGGGACGGTCACTGCACGGCGCTCGCACGCTCGAGCTCGGCTGCGGGCTCGGCCTCGGCAGCATCGCCGCGGCGCTCGCGGGTGGCCGCGTAACCGCCACCGACTGGGCGCCCTACGCCGTGGAGTTCGCCGCCCGTAACGCACGCCGGAACGGCCTCCAGGTGGAGGGGCTGTTATGCGACTGGGCGCACCCCGAGCCGATCGTCGAGCGTGCGCCCTGGGACCTCGTGATCGGTTCCGATCTGCTGTACGAGCGCCGGAACCTGCCCCTCCTCACCGATCTGCTTCCCCGGCTCGTGGACAAGAGCGGCGAAGTGCTGATCGCGGATCCCGGCCGGCCGCTCGAGGAGGCGTTCCTCGAGGACGCGGGCAAGCGGTTCGACGTGAGCTCACTCCAGCTGTCCGAGCGGCCGCGCGTACGTATGCACCGGCTGCGCCTGCTGTAGCCGGCCAGCCGTCGCGCCTCCCTAATCTCAAGGGATGAAGTCGATGGGGACGCTGCTCGTCGCGGCGACCGCCGCCATCGCCATCGCCCTCACCGGATGCGGCGGCGGCAAGAAGCAGGACAACGCCCCAGCGCCTGGATCCGCGCCAGCGGCTGCGCCCGCCGCGGCGGGCGTCAAGGACTGGACGCGCTTCGGATACGACGCCGCGCGCACCAGCCACTCGCCCCAGGGCCTGACGAGCTCCCAGGTCAAGAGGCTTCGCGAGCACCGCGTTCGGATCGACGGCACCGCCGACAACTCGCCCGTGTATCTGGCGCGAGCGCAGGTGGGCGGCCACACGCGTGAGCTGCTCGTGCTGACCACCACCTACGGCCGCACCCTCGGCCTCGACCCCTCGACCGGCGCGGTGCTCTGGCGCTTCACGCCGTCGTCGTACTCGCACGTGGCCGGCTCGGCCCAGATCACGACCTCCACGCCGGTCGTCGACCCGAATCTGCGCTTCCTGTTCGCCGCATCTCCGGACGGGCTGATCCACAAGCTTCGCGTGAGCGATGGTCACGAGGTCACGACGGGCAGCTGGCCGGCTTCGGTGACCCGCGACGCCACGCACGAGAAGATCGCATCGGCGCTGAACATCCACGGCAGCTCCGTGCTGGTCACGACCGGCGGCTACATCGGCGACGCGCCGCCGTACCAGGGCAAGGTGCTCGCGATCGATCGCTCGAGCGGCAAGGTCACCGGCGTGTTCAACTCGCTGTGCTCGAACCGCCGAGAGATCATCCAACCGAGCTCCTGTCCCACGTCGGACTCCGCGATCTGGGGTCGCGCCGGGGCGGTGGTCGACTCGGCCACGAACCGCATCTACGTGACGTCGAGCAACGGCCCGTTCAACGGCCTCACGGACTGGAGCGACTCCGTCCTCGAGCTGTCGCTCGCCCCGAGTCTCCTGCGCCATTACACGCCACCCAATGAGAAGGTGCTGGCGGCGACGGACTCGGACCTCGGCTCGACGAGCCCGGCGCTGCTCCCCGACCCGAGCTCGTCCTCCTCGCGCGCCGCGTACCTGCTGCAGGGCGGCAAGGACCGCCGCCTGCGGCTTCTGTCGGTCGGCACGAGCCTGCACCGCGTTGCGGGCACCGCCGGGCGCCAGCTCGGCGGCGAGGTCCAGTCCATATCGGTTGTGGGCGACTCGGAGATGTTCACCGCGCCCGCGGTGCTCCACAGCAAGGGCCTCACCGAGGCATTCGTCGCCACCGGGGGCGGCACGGCCGCCTATCGGCTGGCCGGCGGGCGCCTCCACGAGGTGTGGCGGAACGGGAACGGCGGAACGAGTCCCGTGCTCGCCGGCGGGCTGCTGTGGGTGTACGACCCTGCGGGTGCACTCAACGTCTACAGGCCCGGAAGCGGTCGGCTCGTGCGCCGGCTGCCCGCACCGCCGGGCCACTGGAACAGCCCGATAGTCGCGGGCGGCCGCGTGTACCTGCCGAGCGGCAACGCGAACGACCACGCCACCAGCGGCACGCTCTCGATCTACAGGGTCTCCGGCTAGGCCGAGGCGCTGAAGTTCCGCCCGCCGCGATCCGGGGAAGATCGACGTGTCGGGGTCGCTCGGGAGGAGAGGCGTATGAGGCAGTTGACGAGCTTGGACGCGCAGTTCCTGGCGGTGGAGTCGCCGCGCACGTACGGACACGTGGGCGGCTTCGCCGTGTACGACCCGTCGACGGCGCCCGGCGGAAAGATCGACGCGAGCGACATCTGCGGCCTCGTGAGCGAGCGGCTTCACCTGCTGCCGCCGTTTCGCTGGCGGCTGGTGGAGGTGCCCCTGGGGCTCGACCTGCCTTACTGGATCGAGGACCCGGACTTCGACCTCGACTTCCACATCCGCGAGTCCGCCGTGCCGCCGCCCGGCACCGACCGGCAGGCGGCCGAGACCGTCGCCCGCATCTTCGCCCGGCCGCTCGACCGCTCGCGGCCACTGTGGGAGCTGTACGTGATCCACGGCCTCGAGGGCGGCCGCGTAGCGCTGCTCACAAAGGTTCACCACTCCGTGATCGACGGCGTGTCGGGCAACGAGATCCTCACGATGCTGCTCGACCCGAGCCCCGAGGGCCGCGAGATTCCGCCACCCGACGGCAAGCCCGTCGGCGAGCGCGTGCCGGGGGACCTCGAGATGCTCGCTCGCGGAGTGACCGGCCTCGCGCGCCAGCCGCTGCGCGCCCTGCGCTCGGTGCCCACCGCGTTGCCCAACCTCACCGACCTCCCAGGCGCGAACGCCTTCCCCGGTGTGCCGACGCTCTCGCGCGGCCTTTCCGAGCTTCGCCGGCTCGTCGGCGTCGAGGAGGACCGGGGAATCCTCGAGGTGACGACCGCACGGCCGCCGCGCACCAGCTTCAACGGTCCCATCTCCGCGCATCGCAGCTTCGCCTTCGGCTCCGTCTCGCTCGAAACGATCAAGGCGATCAAGGACAAGCTCGGGATCAAGGTGAACGACGTGGTCGTGGGCCTCTGCGCCACCGCGGTGCGCGAGTGGCTGCTCGAGCGGGGTGAGCTCCCGGACGAGCCGCTCGTCGCGATGGTGCCCGTGTCCGTCCGCACCGACGAGCAGATCGGCACCTACGGCAACCGCATCTCGATGATGATCGTGCCGATTCCGACCAACGAGCCCGACCCGAAGACGCGGCTGCTCCGCTCGCATGAGCTTCTGAGGAGCGCGAAGGAGCGCCACAAGGCACTGCCGGCCGACCTCCTGACCGACGCGACGAGCTTCATCCCACCGGCCGTTGCCGCCAGGGCGGCGCGCACGACGGTGGAGATCCTCGGGCGCACGCGGCCGCCGCTGAATCTCGTGATCTCGAACGTGCCGGGGCCGCGCACGCCGCTCTTCCTCGCGGGCGCACAGCTTCAGGCGAACTATCCGGTGTCGGCGATCGTGGACGGCGTCGGGCTGAACATGACGGTGCTGAGCTACCGCGACCACGTGGATTTCGGCATCGTCGCCGACCGCAACCAGATCCCCGATGTCTGGGCACTGATGGACGGAGCCGCCAAGGCGCTCGACGAGCTCGAGCGCGTGATCTGCGGCGCACAGAAGCCACGCAAGGCGCCGCGCGAGAACGGGGCCGAGCGCGCGCCGAGCCCGGCCACAGCCGACTCGTAGGTTCGCGACTCGAGCACGAAGACGGCCGAGGCGTTCCACGGACCGTTCGACGCCCAGGTCGACCAGCTCGAGCACGAGGCGGGCGTGCGCCAGCAGCTCTAGCCCGACCCGCCGCCTACTCGACGAGGCGCACACTGAACGTGCTCCCTTCCGTGAGGTCCGCGCCGCCGCCGAGCAGACCTAGGATCTTCGCGACGTACGCCTGCGTCTCCGGATATGGCGGGATACAGCCGCACGCTGCAACCGCTCCCGGCCCCGCGTTGTAGGCGGCAAGCGCGAGCGGCACGGACGCGAACCGCCCCAGGAGGTCGCGCATGAGGTGCGCTTGGCCGTCGATCGAATCGGCCGGGTCGAACGGGTTCGCGACCCCGTAGCTGCGCGCGGTGCCGGGCATGAACTGCGCGATGCCGGCCGCGCCCGCTGCCGAGCGCGCGAACGGGTTGAAGCCGGACTCCGCGTACAGCTGCGCGGCGAGCAGGTGCGCCGACACGCTCCAGCGCTGCGCGGCCTTCGCGATCACTGGCGCGTAGCGCGCCGGCACGAACTGCTGGACCGCGGCGGTGGCGCGACCGTCGCCGCCCTTGACTCCGAAGCCGACCGAGGACGACCCCGGACTGCGCGAATAGCCGAAATGCCAGGGTTCCCACGAATAGCGCCGCACGAAGCCGAAACGGCCCGCGTTGGCCGCGAGCCAGCCGTAGGCAGCGTTCGGCCCGAGATCGAGCTCCGTGGCCAGGCGATGCAGGCTCTCCCCCGGTCGGGCCACCCAGCGCGGGTCGGGATGCGCCGCGAACAGGCGCGCCTGCTCGGCGTCCGAGCGGAAGGCGCTCGTGACGATCAGGCTCAACCCAGCCTCGGCGCGCGCCGCCGCCGCCAGGCGGTCGAACGCAACGGCCACGTCCGGCCTCATGCCCTTGCCCTGCCGATACGCGAGAGGTCCGGAGTAGCCGCCGCCGGACGCGATGCCCGGGAACGATCCGCCGGCGGCCGAGGGCTCGATCGCGGCAGTGGCCGCCGCCGCAACAGGCACCTCGCGGCCGAGTGCGACATTCGGAGCGTCGCGAACGACAACCCGGACCCGCATCGGCGCGATTCCGCGAGGGCCTGGGAACGTGACGTCGCGCCCGCGCACGGCCGCCCCGTTCCGCGCACCGGCATCGCGGGCCGCCCGGCGTGCGGCGCTGAGGTATTGCCACAGTTCCATGTGGCCCGGGCTCGATGCGGGCTCGAACAGGCGCGGGAAGGCATCCCGCATCGCCGCGGCGGCGGACACCGCAGCCAGATCGGCCGCACGTTGGCGCCCTCCCTTGGCGCCGAGCGACTGGCCCCAGGCGGCGAGCACCAGAGCGCCGAAGAGCACGACGCCCAGCACGCCGAGCATGAGCAGCAGCGCCTGTCCGCGCTCGCTCCTCACGTTGCCTCCGGGACCAGCAGCTCCGCGAGGCGGCGCAGCCCAGCGCCGAGTGCACCCGCCGGTTCGTGGCCTGCGATCGACAGGCGCGCCGCGGCCGGCGCATACGGAAGCTCGATGGCGCCAGAGCCCGCCCAGCGCTCGTCCGGCGAGTCGGACCGGTTGAGCACCACGACGGGGCGCGGACCCAGGTGGCCGAGCGAGTGGCGCGTGAGCTCGGCGAGCGCGGGCTGCACCTCAGGCGCGGCCACAAGCACCACGGCGTCCGCCAGGGTCGCGACGCCGCGTGGCGACGCCGTGGGCCCGACGTCGATCACGAGCGGTGCGAGCGGCCGCGCAACGGCGGCCAGACCGGGCCTGTCGCCCGGCGCGACGAGGCAGAGGCGCCCGCAGCAGCTCACGGGCTCGCCCAGCGCGGGCCGGAGCGACCGGGCCAGCCGGATGGCCGCCAGCGTGCCGAGCACCGACGGCTGCGGGCGCGGCGCGCTAGAGAGGCCGGCGAGGATGGCGGCTCTGGCGCGGTGGCGGCTCGCCAGGGAAGCCGCGAGCCCGCGAGCGATCGTGCTCGCGCCGCGGCGGCGGCCAAGCCCCACCACCACCACGACGGGGCTCGGATCCGGCCGCTCCGGACGGGCACTCTCCGCCTCGCGCTCCGGCGCAGGATCGAGCAGCCACTCCTCCGCACGCGCGAGCGCCGCGCTGAGCAGGCTGACCCGCCCGTGGACAGGACGCGCGCTCATCGCGGTACCGCCGCACGTGCCGCAAGCGACAGCCTCGGCACCAGCCCGGTCAGCGGGCCGGGCGGTCTCACCCGCACGGTGACCGCGCCGCCGCTCACCTCGGAGCGCGCCCGGGCGGCAGACCAGCCCGGCAGCGCGTCACGTGCCGCGGCCACGGGATCGCGGCCCGCCGCGAGCGCGATGGCACCCGCCTCGGCCGCGTTGCCGGCCAGCACCGCGCTGTAGCCGATCGCGAGGAGCTGGAAGAAGACGAGCGCCACGATCAGCAGCGCGGGCACGGCCGCGATCAGCTCGACGGCGCCCTGGCCGCGCTGGCAGCCGATCACCGCGACACCTGCCCGGCGCTCGCAGCCACCGACAGCGGCGTCTGGCCGCCGCCCACGACCCACGGCACGCGCACCCGCACGCGCAGGAGCTCACCCTCGTGCGAAACGCGCAGCCCGCGCTCGAACGACGCCGGCAGCGCCGAGCGCGCCGCAGCAGGCCCGTCCCGGCCAACCGCCTCCGCGCGGGCCGCGACGCGCGCAGCGTTCGCGCAGAGCCAGGCGGCGTGGCCCGCAAGGGTGAGCTGCCAGCCGACCAGGCCGACCGCGACCACGACGGGCAGCAGCGCGACGGTCTCGACGGTCGCCTGGCCGCCGTCTCGGAGGAGCGCTCGTGTATTCACGCGCGGCAGCCTCGCGGGCCGCGGCAGACGCGCGGGTGACGAGCGTTACAACTTCGCTACGGCTGTGCGAAAAAGCGGGTCAGCCGTAGGCGCGGTAACGCGTCCAGACCCAGAACACGCCGTAGGAGGCGAGCGCCAGCAGCGCGATCCAGGCGAGCGCGCCGGCCGCTCCCGCGTTGAACAGCCGCGGCGTGGCCGTGAACGTCAGGAACGCCAGCCCGATCGCGCCATACAGCACGCCGCGCTCGAAGTCCGACAGCGTGTTGAGCGCGAAGCGATTCTCGCGCCACATGCGCACGCCGAAGAACGCCATCACCACGAAGAAGCCGATCGACATCAGCGTGAGCAGCAGCCCCACAGCGGAGCCGCCGCCAGGGATGAGCACGATCAGCAGCGCGACGAGCGCGAGGATCCCGAAGTTCACGGCGGTGCGCATATGCAGAAGCTTAGGAGCCGCCGTCGTTGTCGGCGTACCGCTCGCGCGACTCGCGGATCACCTCGACCGCGTCTTCGCGCGGATACCAGCCGTCGACCGTCACGCGCTTCTGCTCGAGGTCCTTGTAGACCGAGAAGAAGTGCTCGATCTCGTCGCGCAGCTGGTCGGGGATGTCGTCGAGCACGTCGAATGTGTTCCAGGCGGGGTCCTGGAGCGGGACGCAGAGCACCTTGTCGTCGATGCCCTTGTCGTCCTTCATCTTGAAGAGCGCGATCGGCTTCACCGGGATCACGCAGCCCGGGAAGGTGGGCTCCGAGACGGTCACCATCGCGTCGAGGGGGTCGCCGTCCTCCGCAAGCGTGTCCGGGATGAAGCCGTAGTCGGTCGGATAGACCATCGACGAGAACAGGAAGCGGTCGAGCTTGATCGCGCCGAGCTCGGGGTCGTACTCGTACTTGTTGCGGCTTCCCTTCGGGATCTCCACCACGCAGAGGAGCGGATCGCCTGGCACGCCCGCGAGATTACCCGGCGCCCCGAATCGTTATCGTTTCGCGCGATGCGCAGGCGCGCCCTCATCACGCTCACGACGTCCGCGGCGTTCGTGCTGGCCCTCCAGGCCACCGCTTTCGCCTCGGACGACGGCGAGGGCCTGCTCGGCGAGACCGACGACAAGATCGTGACGGCGTTCGGTCTCGGCTTGGTGGTGTTCTTCATCGCCTTCGTGATCCTCGCGAGCTGGCTCCAGGGCACGCTCGAGAAGCGGAAGTACGAGAAGCGCGCGGCCGCCTCGCGCTACCGCACCTCGGGCTGGTAGCCCGGCTTATCGGACTTTTCACATCGCGAGCGCGCCCGGCCGCGAGCATCCGACGCGAACGAGATCCCTCATCCCTCCTCGTTCAGCGCGCGGCCCGGGGTACCCCGCCCCCAGGGCCGCGCTTCGCTTTCTGAGAGGCTTCCGCGCGTGCCCGAGGTGACCTACGAGCGAGTCGGCGCGGCCGCGGTCCTCACGATCGACCGCCCGGAGCGCCGCAACGCCGTGAACGGGCCCACCGCCGACCTGCTCGGAGAGGGTTTCCATCGCTTCGAGGCCGACGACGAGGCGCGCGTGCTCGTGCTCACGGGCGCGGGCGGCGTCGCGTTCTGCGCCGGCGCCGACCTGAAGGACATCGAGAGCCTCGGGCCGCGTCTGTCGGCCGCGGACGGCCCGATGGGCTTCACGCGCCGCATCCCGTCGAAGCCGACGATCGCCGCGATCGACGGCTGGTGCCTGGCCGGCGGCCTCGAGCTGGCGCTCTGGTGCGATCTCCGCATCGCCACGACAACCTCCACGTTCGGCCTGCCCGAGCGCCGCTGGGGAGTGCCGCTGATCGACGGCGGCACGCAGCGGCTGCCGCGCGTGGTGGGGCTCGGGCGCGCGCTCGAGATGATCCTCACCGGCCGGATGGTGAGCGTCGAAGAGGCGCGCGAGTTCGGGCTCGTGAACGAGATCGTGGCGCCGGGCAAGGCGCTCGAGCGCTCGCTCGAGCTCGCCGAGACCCTCGCACGCTTCCCCCAAGAGACGATGCTCGCCGACCGCCGGGCGGCGATACACGGCATCGGCCTCACCTTCGAGGAAGGGCTCGCGCTCGAAGCGGGCGCCGGCCCTGAGCTCTTGCGGATCGCGCAGCAGGGCGCGTCGCGCTTCGCGGGTGGCGAGGGCCGCGGAGGCGCCGGCGTCTAGAGCCCCGGCGGGTGGCGCACGATGAAGCCGCCCGTGGAGCGCATCGCGGGCTGCCAGCGGGTGCCGGTCGGGCCGCTCCGGCCACTCGTGTCGAAGCGGAGCCCCGCGACCACCATGAAGGCGTGGCCGCCGTTCGCGTAGATGGTGACCCACTTGCCCTCGCCGGCCGCGCCCCACTGGGAGAGGCCCGTCGAGTCGAGCGGGCTGTTGAGCAGGCCTGCCGCGGCGAGCGCGAACGACACGGAGCCCGAGCAGTCGTAGCCGGTGTCGGACCACGCGCCGTGGCCGCCGCCCCACTTGTAGGGAGTCTTCGCGATCGCGTTGCCGGCGCGGATGATCGTGTCGACGATCGGCGGCGCGTCGAGCGGCGCCACCGCCTCGCCGGTCGAGAGCACCTGGGCGACCGGCCCGTGGCGCAGGCCACCGCCGCCGGCCAGGTGCCGCTTGAACGCGGTCAGCTCGCTCCTGATCTCCGCGTCGGTGGGCGCGTGCGGCGCGTTTGCCCCGGTGGAGATGCCCGCGACCTGGTCCTCCGCCGTGATCCCGTTGTCGCTGCCGGCGCCGCCAACCTGCACCACCTGCGGGTGAGCCTTGAGCGCCTTGCCGCCGCTGTGATCCGCCAGGGCCGCCTTCTGCTCCGGCGTCAGCGGCTTCGCGGCGGCCGCGTTCGAGGCCGTGGCCTTCGAAGGGGTCGCCGACGACCCGCCGCCGAGAGCGAGCACCGCGATCGCGCCGAGCGCCAGTACAACTGCGGCTCCGAGCGCCGCGAACGCCCAGCGCGGCAGGCGCGCGCGCCTGTGCCCGGTCGGCTCGATGTGCTCAGCGGTACCCATCTACGATCCTCATCGTTCCCAGGCAGTCCGAGCTTGAGACCCGCCTCCCTCGGCCCGTCGTACGCAGGCTAGCGCTCGGCTCTGCAGGCCGCGAAGCTACGGCGCCGCCCTCGCAAGCTCGATCACGACGCCCTCGCGCAGCCCTCCACGGCCCAGCTCGAGCGGCACGGGCAGCCGCCGCACGAGCTCCTCGACCACGATCACGCCCGCCGGCATCAACCGCACGCGCTCCTCGTGGAGATCGACGTGCGCCGCCACGTCGGTCGAGCGATTGGCGAGCAGGATGTCGAGGCAGCGCGCGAGGCGCTCGGGCACCAGGTCGCGTCCGACGAGCCGGCGCAGCGAGCCGGCCGCGCCGCCGACGGCGATCGCGCATTCGACGTCCGAGAGATCGAGCGCCCCGAGCACCTCTTCGACGTGCGTGCGCACGTTGTCCACGTCCTCCTGCTCGGGCGGGTCGGAGCGAAGGTGGAGGTCGGCGAGCAGGCCCGAGCCGAGCGCGAACGATTCCCACCAGGTGATGCCGCCGGTCGCTGTGCCTAGCGCCACCTCGGTGGACCAGCCCCCGACATCGAACACCGCGAGCGTCCCCTCCACCCGGGTGTCATGGGTGGCGACCGCGCCGGCGAACGACAGCCGTGCCTCCTCGCGCGCCTCGAGGACGCGCATCGGCAAGCCGCAGGTCTTCTCCACGGCGGCCACGAGATCCGCGGCATTCGGCGCCTGGCGCACTACCGCGGTGCCCACCACGTCGATCCCGATCGCTCCCAGCTCCCTCGCCGTGCCGACCTGGGAGGCGACCACCAGCGCGTGCTCGGCCACCTTGGCGGGCTCCACCTCCCCGTGGTCGAGCAGGCTCTTGCCAATGCGCGTGAACACGCGCTCCGTGTAGAGCTCGCGCAGGTGCCCGTCCCTGAGCTCGGCCACTAGCAGCCGCGTCGTGTTGCTCCCGACGTCGATGCACGCGAATGCCAAGGTCGCTCAGCTTGGCATAGTCCAGGCCGTGAACGGAAGGGCCATAGAGGTCGAGGGGCTGCGCAAGAGCTACGGCGAGCACGAGGCCGTGCGCGGCGTCAGCTTCGCCGTGGACCGAGGCGAGGTGTTCGGCCTGCTCGGGCCGAACGGCGCCGGCAAGACGACCACCGTGGAGATCCTCGAGGGCTACCGCAAGCGCTCCGGCGGCGAGGTGTCCGTCCTCGGATCCGACCCCGAGCGGCGCGAGCGCTCGCTGCGCGAGCGGGTGGGAATCGTGCTCCAGTCCTCCGGCATATATCCGCGCGCCACGGTGCGTGAGGCGGTCGAGCACTTCGCCGCGATGTATCCGCACCCGCGCGATCCGGCCGAGACGATCGCCGTCGTCGGCCTCGAGAAGAAGCGCGACGACTACGCGCGCGACCTCTCCGGCGGCCAGCTGCGGCGGCTCGACCTCGCGCTGGCCCTGGTGGGCGATCCGGAGCTGATCTTCCTCGACGAGCCCACCACCGGCTTCGACCCGGCTGCGCGGCGCACGGCGTGGGACGCGATCCGGGCGCTCAAGGAACTCGGCAAGACGATCGTCCTCACCACCCATTACCTCGACGAGGCGCAGTCCCTCGCGGACCGGGTGGCGATCATCAAGGACGGCGTGATCGTGGCCGAGGGCTCGCCCGGCGAGCTGGCGCCGGCCCGGTTCCGCTACACGGTCTCCTACCAGCGGAACGGCGACCGCGTGGAGCACGTGACCGACGACCCGACCACGCTCCTGCACCAGCTCACCGGCGACGCGCTCGCGCGCGGCGAGCGGCTCGAGGGCCTGCATGTGGGCCGCCCGACGCTCGAGGACGTGTACCTCGAGCTGACCGCGGAGGACGCGTAGTGAGCGCAGCCGCCCTCGCCTGGCGCCAGTTTCGCTTCGAGCGGCGGATGTTCTGGCGCAACCCGAGCGCGGCGTTCTTCAACTTCGCGCTGCCGCTGCTCTTCCTGGTGCTGATCGCGTCGGCCTTCGGGGCCGACCGCAAAGAGCTGAACGTGCTGGTGCCGGGGCTGGCCGGCATGGCGGTGATGGCCACGACGTTCACCGCGCTCGCGTTCAACCTCACGTTCCTGCGCGAGCAGGGGATCCTCAAGCGCATCTACGGCACGCCGATGCCGACCGGCTCGTACTTCGGCGGGCTGATCGGCAACGCGGTGGCGAACGCGGTGGTGCAGGTGGCGCTCGTGGTCGTGATCGGCCACGTCGCGTACCACGTGTCATGGCCGCGCGACTGGGGTGCGCTCATCCTTTTCACGCTGCTCGGCGTGACGTGCTTCGGCGCGCTCGGCGTGGCGTTCTCGCACGCGATCCCGAACTTCGACGCCGCGCCCGCGTACACCAACGCGGTGTTCCTCCCGGCGATCTTCATATCCGGCGTGTTCTACGACGCCAACAACCTGCCATCCGTGCTGAAGGGGATCGCGGAGGCGCTGCCGCTGAAGCACGTGATCGACGGTTTCTCCGGCGGGCTCGTGACGGGGCACGGCGTGAGCCACAACCTCACCGCCCTCGGCGTGATCCTGGCCTGGACCGCCGTGGGCCTGTACTTCGCTGTGACGAAGTTCCGCTGGGAATAACCCGCGGCCCAGGGCTACAGCCTGAGCGCGGAGCCGTGCCGCCGCAGCCAGCGCTCGTGCGTGCGCGCGTCCGGGCAGCGCGACGCCAGCAGTCGCCAGAAGCGCGGCGAGTGGTCGAGCACCTCGAGGTGCGCCACCTCGTGCTCGACCACGTAGTCGAGCACCGCCTCGGGCGCCAGCATCAGGCGCCAGTTGAAGCTCATCGAGCCGTTCGAGGAGCAGCTCGCCCAGCGGGTGCGCTGATTGCGGATGGTGAGCGAGCGGTAGCTCGTGCCGGCCCGCCGCGTGATCGCGTCGAGCCGCGAGGCCACCTCCACGCGTGCTCGGCGCCGGTACCAGCGCTCGAGCGCCGAGCGCACAGACTCGGCATCGTCCGACGCCACGCGCACCTCGAGCGCCGTCTCGCCACGGCGCACCACCGAGTCGCGAACCCGGCCGGGCTCGACGCGCACGCGCAGCTCGAGGACCCGCCCCATGTACGGCACCCAGCCGCCGTCCTCGAGCCGCGGCCGCGGCAGGGCCTCCTCGGCGCGGCGGTAGCGGCGAAGGGTCTTCTCGATCCAGGCGCTGTGCTCGGCCACGAACGGCTCCACGTGGCGGAGCGCCATCCGGCGCGGCACGACGACTTCGACGCCCTCGGCATCGACGACGATGCGGGCCCGCCGGGCCCGGTCGGAGCGCCTGATTCGATAGGGGATCGCATCGCTCATGTGGGGCGACGACGATAGGAGGCGCCCCGGTCGGTCAGCCGTCGGCGACCACCTCGTCGTACACGCGCGCGACGCGCTCGGCGAGCGCGGGCCAGGAGTAGCGCTCGCGCGCGACCACGTAAGCGCGCTCTCCCATCTCGCGCCGGCGCTCGGGCTCGGCGATCGCCTCGGCCATCGCCCGCGCCAGCGACTCCTCGTCGTCGGGCTCGGCCAGCCAGCCGGTCTTCCCGGGCTCGATGATCGTCGCGGGCCCGTGGGCGTCGACGGCTATCGCGGGCAGCCCGCAGGCCATCCCCTCCACCAGCACCTGCCCGAATTGCTCGTGGACGGAGGCGAGCACCACGACGTCGGACGCGTTTAGCCCGTCCGGCAGTTCGTCGTGGCCGCGCCAGCCGGCGAGGAAGACGTCGCGCGCGCCGGTCGAGCGGATCACGTCGAGCGGGTGCTCGCCCTCCCACTCCCCCGGATAGCCGCCGAGGATCACCAGCGGCGCATCGGCGCCCGTCGCCTCGAGCGCGCGCTGGTGCGCGCGGATCATCAGAGGGATGCGCTTCACATCGGTGTAGCGGCCCACGTAGAGGAACACGGGCGAGTCGCCGCGGAAGACCTCGAGGTCCGACTCCCGGTAGCGCACGCTCCCCTGCACCTGCGTCTCCGGGTCCCAGCCGCGCGGCTCCTCCACGAGCCAGCGCCGCCAGAAGGCGACCCGCTCCTCCCCGCGCACCGGCCGGCGCCCGAAGCCCTCCGGGTCGAACCCGTTCGGCGCCCACACCACGCGCTCAGGCTCCACGCCGAGGATGGCGGGGACGCGCTCCACGGCGTCGGTCGACAGCACGAGCAGCCGCGCGCACCGGCGTGCCCAGCCGCGCATCCGCTCGGCCCACTCCTCGGCGTGCTCCCAGCCGTCCGGGTTGCCCTGGGCGATTCGGTTGAGCATGAGCAGCTCGGTGCCGTGCAGATGGCCGACGCGGGGCACGTCCGGGAACTGCCGCTCCGCCGCCTCGTTGATCGGCGTGAGGTGGTTGAGATGAAGCACGTCTGCGTCCGCGGCCCCAGCGTCGCCGAGTGCCCTCCCCCACGCGTGCACGAGGCGCTCGTACGCCTCTTCGCCCACGCGCGCGAACACGATGTCCGGCGCGTCCGCGCGCTCCTCGTAGGAGGGGTGAAAAGGGGGATCGGCCGCCAGCGGGTCGGGCGCCGTGGACGCCGCCGTGTAGTCGACCGCGTGAACGTCGGGGCCGCAGAAGAACGTCGCGGCGTTCGAAAGCTCGCCGGGCCCGCCCAGCGAGCCGCTCACAAGCGTGACGTCCCACCCGGCCGCCGGTAGGAAGCGGGCCATGTAGCGGTTCACCTGCGCGGAGCCGCCGCGGGGGAAGAACATGAGCGCCATCAGCACGCGGCGGTCGGGCATCAGACGATCGTCGCCACGGTGCCGCCGTCGACCGACCAGGCGGCGCCGGTCACGTACCCCGCGCGTTCCGAGCAGAGGAACACGATCACGGCGGCGATCTCGTCCTCGGTGCCGAAGCGCTGGAGCGGCACCTTCGCGCGCTGCGCCTCCAGCGCCTCCTCGAGCGAGACCCCCCGCGCCCCGGCGACCTGCTCGCCGAGGCCGCCCTCGCCCATCCAGAGCGACGTGCCGACCGGGCCGGGCGCGACCGCGTTCACGAGGACGCCCTTCGCCGCGTAGAGATCCGCGAACGCACGCGAGAGCGACAGCTCCGCGGCCTTGGTCACCGCGTACGCCATGTTGGTGGCCGAGGGCCGCTTGCCCGCCGACGAAGCCACGTTGACCACGCGGCCGAAGCCGGCCTCGGCCATCTTCGGGGCCGCCGCGCGCATCAGGCGCATCGGCCCGATCACGTTCAGCTCCCACTGCTCCTGCCAGTCGTCGTCGGTGAGCTCGTCGAGCGGGGTGTTCCGGCTCGTGCCGGCGTTGTTCACGAGCACGTCGACGGAGCCGAACAGCCGCTCGCACTCCTCAACCGCCCGCTCGCCCACCGCGCTGTCGCGGACGTCGAGCACGAGCCCCTGCGCACCGCTGCCCACCTCGTCCACCGCGCTCCGCAGCGCGTCCTCATCGCGCGCGGTGAGCAGCACGCGCGCCCCCTCCGCGGCGAGCATGCGCGCCGTGGCGAGGCCGATTCCGCGGCTCGCCCCGGTCACGATGCAAGCCCTGCCGGCGAGCCCCAGGTCCACGGTGTCAAGCGTACCGGCGCGCGGTCTGCTCCACCGACGAGCCGTAGTGGCCGCCGAACAGCACCGCGTGGACCAGCAGGGGGAAGAGCTGCCACAGGCCAACTCGCTCCTCGTGGCCGCCGGCGAGGGGCCGCGCCTCGCCGTAGGCGGCGAGGATCCGCGGGCTCGGCACGCCGAACAGGCGCAGCATCGCGAGGTCGACCTCACGGTGCCCGCCGTAGGCCGCGGGGTCGATGAGCCAGCCGCGGCCGTCGGCGCCGCCGAGCACGTTGCCGCTCCAGAGGTCGCCGTGCAACCGTGCCGGCGGCTCGGGGGGACCGCTCAGCTCGTGGATGCACCCGCACACCCGCTCCACCGCCTCGGCGCCCGCCCCGGACAGCGAGCCGTTGTCGCGCGCCGGGCCCACGAGCGGCCGCAGCCGGCAGTCGGCGTAGAAGGCGGGCCAGTCATCGGTTCGATCGTTCGGCAGCTCGATCGGGCCGATCCGAAGCGGCCGCGAGCCGCCGAAGGATTCGGAGCCGGCGGCGTGCATCTCGGCGAGCCCGCGGCCTAGCGCCTCCGCGCCCTGCTCGTCGAGCCGCCCTTGCTCGATCCACTCGAGCGCGAGAAAGCGCGGCACCTCCTCACACACCGCGATCACCGCCGGCAGGCGCACGGCGCCCGGCTCGGCGAGCCAGCGAAGCCCCTCCGCCTCGGTGGTGTACTCGCCGGGCGCGACATCCTGCCGCGTCTTCACGAAAGCGTGGGCGCCGTCCTCGAAGTCCACGCGCCAGCCCTCGTTGATGCAGCCGCCGCCCACCGGACGGCCGCCCGCGACTGCGCGCCCCGTCTGGCTGGCAATGGCCTCGAGCAGGCCCACTCAGCGAAGGCGTTCGAGCAGGCCGCGCGCTGCGGCGTCGACGAGGTCGAGCACGTGGTCGAAGCCCTGCGGGCCGCCGTAGTACGGATCCGGCACGTCCAGGTCGGGCGCGCCGTCCGAGCTCGGGTCGAACTCGCGGAAGAGGCGCACCTTCGCGGCCGCCTCCTCGCTCGGCGCGAGTCGCAGAATCTCGCGGGCGTTGCTCGCGTCCATCGCGAGGATCAGGTCGAAGCGGTCGAAATCCTCCTGCTCGAACTGCCGCGCCGCTCCGCTCAGCTCGGTGCCCCTTCGCCGCGCCGCCTCGGTGGCGCGATCATCGGGCGGCGCGCCCACATGCCAGCCGCCGGTGCCCGCGCTGTCGATCTGGATGCGGTCGCCGAGGCCCTCCTCCTCGACCAGACGGCGCATCACGCCCTCAGCCGTCGGCGAGCGGCAGATGTTGCCCATGCACACGAACAGGATTCGCATGGCGGGAAGAATGCCTGGCCAGCCTCACGGACGGCTGCGAAAGGACATCTGGGTTCGCGCCGATGATGTGGGCGTGGGGATGCGCCGGGGGATGGTCGCCGTTGCGACGCTGGGAGTCACTGCTGTGCTGCTGCCCGTAGGGGCGTCGGCGAGAGTGCGCTGGCACGACTGCGTCCCGATCGAAGGCTGCGAGGGCCGCATCGCCGTCCCGCTCGACCGCACGGGCGCCGTGCCCGGCACCACGATGCTCGAGATTCGCCGTTGGAAGACCTTCAGAGGCGCGGCGAAGCGCGCCCCCGTGATTCTGCTCGCCGGCGGCCCGGAGGTGAGGGGCACCGGGGCAGGTGAGGGCGACGCCGCCGCCCTCGACGGGGCGCTGCTCCAGGGACAGCGCCGCGTGCTCTACGCGTTCGATCCACGCGGGCTCTCGAACGCGGACCGCGTCGAGTGCCGCTCGCTCGACGCCCCGCGCGACCTCGACGACCCGGCCAAGGTTGCCTCCTGCGCTGCCGAGCTGGGACCGCGCCGGAACCTGTCTGGCACGCGCGAGATGGCCGCCGACTTGGAGTCGATTCGCGTGGCAATCGAAGCGCAGCGAGTCCTCATCGTCGCGCAGAGCGGCGCCGTGCCCGCGGCGATCCACTACGCGCGGGAGCACGCCGACCGGGTCGAGTCGCTGGTGCTGCTGTCGCCCGACCCGCCCGACGGTCCAGATCCGCTCTCCCTGCCCTCGCTGTCCGCGATCCCGCGGGCGCTCGGCGCGGCCTGCAGGCGCGGCTGCGGCAGCTTCACCGCGGACCCTGCCGGCGATCTCGCCGCCCTGGCACGGCGCGTCGCGGCGAGTGCACTCCGCGGATACACGGTCGACCGCCGCGGTAAGCGCCACGCCGCCGCACTCGGGCCCCGGGAGCTGCTCGGACTCTCGCTGGCCTCCAGTGGCGACGAGCAACTGCGGGCAGACCTGCCGGGCTCCGTGACCGCGGCGCTGCGCGGCGACCCGCTTCCAGTCCTGCGGTTGGTGCGACGGGCGCGTCTGGCCTCGGACGACCTCGACTACCGCGACTTCGCGATCCGCGCGGCGAGCGCCTGTGGCGACTGGCGCTTTCCCTGGGACGACTCCGCATCGCCGGATCAACGGCGCGCACAGGCGGCGGCCGCGGCCGGCGTCCTGCCCGACTCGGAATTCGGCCCGCTCGGCCGGTCCGCCGCGCTGGCGACCCGCCAGCTCAACACCTGCCTTGCGTGGCCGGCGCCTCGGCCGGGCCCGCTGCCGGCAGGTGCTCCGGTGGACGTCCCCGCGCTCGCAATCTTCGGCGAGGAGGACATCCGGCGGCCGCTGGAGACGGCTCCCGCCCTCAGGCAGGCACTGCCGCGACTGGTCGTCTCCTCGGTCGGAGGCAGCGGCGAGCCGCTGTTCTCGAACGCCCCGGAGCTCTGCACGGACCAGATCATCGCCGCGTTCGTGAACGGCGCGAGCGTGCCGCCGCGCTGCGAGCACTACGACACGCCGTCCAGCCGACCGCCCCACGTGGATCGCCCGCCCCCGGCCCGCCTATCGGAAGTGAAGCCGTTCGGGCGCTATCGCGGCCGAATCGGGCGCACGCTCAACGCGCTCGGCCTCACGCTCCGTGACGTCTTTCTCGAGGAGGAGTACGCCCGCGGCGACGGGGCCGACTACGAGACGTTCGCCGGCGCCGGCCTGCGGGCGGGCACGTTCAGGTCGCTCAGCAACGGCGAGACGCTGCAGGGAGTCGAGTTCGTACCCGGCGTGGCCGTGAGCGGGCGCCTCGGTGTGATCCGCGAAGGCGCCTTCTTCCGCGTCTCCGGTCGCGCGGCGGCACACGGCACCATCAGGTTCTCTGCCCGCGCACGGGTCACCGGCGTCCTGGACGGTCACCGCATCCGCACCGACATGTACCACCTCCTCGGCCAGGCCGAGCGCGAATCGCGCGGCTAGCGGTACACCTCGGGGTTCACGCAGTGCGGCATGCGCCGGCCCCGGAGCGCGGCGAGCAGGTTGTCCACGCACAGATCTGCCATGGCCTCGCGCGTGCGATGCGTGGCCGAGCCGATGTGCGGCACAACCGTCGCGTTCGGCAGCTTCGCGAGCGGATGGTCCACAGGCAGCGGCTCGGGATCTGTCACGTCAAGCCCGGCGGCGGCGATCCAGCCCTGCTCGAGCGCGCGCACGAGCGCGCCGGTGTCGACGATCGGCCCGCGCGATGTGTTCACGAGGACCGCCGTCTGCTTCATCAGGCGTAGCTCCCGCTCGCCGATCAGGCCGCGGGTGTCCGCTGTGAGCGGCGTGTGGATCGAGACGAAGTCCGAGCGCTCGAGCAGCTCGTCGAGCGGCACGCCGCTCGTCCGCCCGCTCTCGATCACCGTCATGCCGAAGCCCTGGGCTCGCCGGGCGACGGCTCGGCCGATACGACCGGGCCCGACGATGCCGAGCGTCGCTCCGTGGATGTCGTGCCCGAGTAGGGCTGTGGGGCTCCACTCGGCCCACTCCCCTTTGCGCACGGCCTCCGCTCCCTCCACGAGCCGCCGCGCCGCCGCGAGTATCAGCGCGAACGCGATGTCCGCCGTGGCGTCGGTGAGCACGTCCGGCGTGTTGCCGAGCGGGACGCCGCGCGCCGTGAGCGCCGGCACGTCCACGTTGTCGTAGCCCACGGCGTAGTTCGCGACCGCACGCAGGCGCGGCGCGGCTTCGAGCAGCTCTTCGTCGATGCGGTCCGACAGCATGCTCAGCAGCCCCTCGGCGTCGTGCACGCGGCGGAGCAGCTCGTCGCGTGGGATGGGGCGGTCTTCCGGCCACACGTCGAGATCGTGCTCGGCGCCCAGGCGCTCGAGTGCCGGGCCGGGCACTACGCGGGTCACGAGGCAGCGAGCCATCGAGCGCTAGCGCAGGTCTTCGATCGCGGCCTGCGCGGCGAGGTAGCCAGGTGCTCCGGTGACTGCGCCTCCCGGATGGGCGCCCGAGCCGCAGAGGTAGAGGCCATCGATACCGCCGAAGCCACGCGCCGGGAAGCGGCTCTCGAGAAGCTGGCCGGGCAGCATCTCGCCATGGAAGATGTGCCCGCCGGTGATTCCGAAGCGCGCCTCGAGCTCGTGTGGGCCGAGAGCGAGCCGGTCGACGATCCGGTCGGGCAGCTCGGGGCACACCTCGGCGAAGCGGGCAATGGCCGAGTCGGCCGCGGCCCCAGCGTCGACGTCGCCGGGGAAGCACTGGCAGAACATGGACAGCACGTGCCTGCCGGGAGGCGCGAGCGAGTCGTCGGCCGAGGTCTGGCAAGCCGCCTCGATCCACGGGCGCGCAGCCGGCACGCCCGAGCGCGCGTCGGCCGCCGCCTGCTCGAGGTCGTCGAGCGTGAAGCCGATGTCGATCGCGCCCTGCCAGGGCTCGCGCCCCGGCCAGGACGGAAAGTCGGGCAGCCCGTCGAGCAGGAGCATCACCTTCACGACCGGCCCGGCCTGGCGCCAGCCATCGGGCGCCGCAAGCCCAGCGAGGCGCGAGGTGCGGACCGGATCCGCGTTCGAGAGCACCGCCCGGGCGCGCAGCTCCTCCCCGCTCTCCAGCACAACCCCGGCGGCACCGCCGTCCTCCATCAGCACCGACTCGACCGGCGACTCCAGCCGGACGCGCGCTCCCGCTGCAAGCGCAGCCGAGCGAAGCGCCTCCGTGACCGCGCCCATGCCGCCGCGCGCATAGCCCCACGCCCCTGCCGTCCCGGCCGCCTCGCCGAGGTCGTGGTAGAAGCCGACGAACGCCGTGCCCGGCTCGAACGGACCGGCAAGCGTGCCGATCAGGCCCTGGATTGCCAACGGCACGCGCACCTGCTCGGACGGGATGCCGTGCAGCTCATCGACGATCGAGCCCTCGAGGATGCCCGGGCCGATCGCCTCGAGCCAACGCTCATGTGAGGGCGGCTCGAGCATCAGGGGCCGGGCGCGCCCGGCGGCCGCCTCCCAGCGTGCCGAGAACTCGCGATAGCCCTCTGCGTCGGCAGGCGACCAGTCGCGCGCCAGCTGATCGTACGTCCGGGCTCGATCCGGCCAGGTGACCACCTTGCGCCCGTCGGGGAACGGCGCGAACAGATACGGCTCGTGAACGGACACCGAGAGCCCGTGGCGGTGCAGCTCGAGGTCGCGGATGATCTCGGCCCGCAGGAGCGACAGCGTGTACGCCCCCGGGGACGCGCGAACGCCCGGCCACAGCTCCTCGGTCACGCAGGCGCCGCCCGCTATGTCGCGGCGTTCGAGCACCTCCACCGACAAGCCCGCGCGGGCCAGATATGCCGCCGCGACGAGCCCGTTGTGGCCGGCGCCGATCACGACCGCATCGAGGCTCATCGGCGCGACACCTTAACCGCAACATCACACCGGAGTGATTCGCCTCGCCGCGAGGCGGGTAGGTGATGGTCGAACCTGGGATGAGAGCCGATGTCCGCGCGCCATCGCCGCGGACGTCGAGGAGGGGAGTTCTGTGAAGAGCAAGCTTTCGAGCGGCCTGGCCATCGCGTGCGTGGCGGCCGTCGCGGTCGGCTGCGGCAGCAGCAACAACAACAGCGGCGGCGGGGGCGGCAACAACACCGGCAACGTAGGCAAGAACGCCAAGACCGTCACTCCGGCTCAGGCGCAGAACGCCAAGGGCAACGTGAACTGGTGCATCGGCAAGGACACGACCGGCGCGTTCAGCCAGGTCGTGAAGCTGCACAACCAGCAGAACCCCAACGTCAAGGTGAAGCTCACCGAGCTTCCCACGGCGGCCGACGAGCAGCGCAACCAGCTGATCCAGCGGCTGCGCGCGAAGTCGCCCGAGTGCGACGTGCTCGGCATGGACGTGATCTGGACCGCCGAGTTCGCGGGCCAGAACTGGCTGCTCGATGTCTCGCCCGCCATCCAGGCGCGGCAGAGCGAGTTCATCCCGTCGACGGTCAACACCGCGAAGATCAACGGGAAGGTCTGGGCGTTCCCGTTCAACACGAACGCGGGCTTCATCTACTACGACAAGAGCAAGGTCAAGCAGCCGCCCACGAGCTGGCAGCAGGCCTACACCGAGGCCCAGAAGGACGGTCACATCGCCTACCAGGGCGCTCAGTACGAGGGCCTGACCGTGAACTTCCTCGAGCTGCTCTACGCGGCGGGCGGCAAGGTGCTCTCCGACGACGGGTCGAAGGCGCAAATCGACTCGCCTCAGGCCCAGCAGGTTCTGGCTTTCATGCAGAAGGGGCTCAAGGACGGCGCGGCGACCAAGGCCAACCTCACCTACATGGAGGAAGAGTCCAAGCGTGCGTGGCTCACCAACAAGGCGACGCTGCTGCGCAACTGGCCGTACGTGTACACGCAGGCCGTTGACGCCAAGAAGAACTTCGGCGTCATGCCGCTGCCGAAGTGGCAGGGCGGCTCGGGAGCGAGCGTGCTCGGCGGCTACAACCTCGGAATCTCGGCGTACTCGAAGAACCCGGGCGGCGCGCTCGAGTTCATCAACTTCGCCACAGGTGCGTCAGCGCAGAAGAAGTTCTTCATCCAGTCGTCGCTGCCGGCCGTGCTGACGAGCACGTACACCGATCCGACGGTGAAGAAGAAGGTGCCGTTCGCGGCCGAGCTGCTGAAGGCGGTGCAGCAGGGCAAGCCACGCCCGGTGTCACCGGTCTATCCGCAGATCAGCGAGGCGATCTTCAAGAACGTCTACTCGGCTCTGCAGGGCACATCCCCGAAGTCGGCGCTGCAGAAGATGCAGAGCCAGATCAACGCCGCACTGAAGACGTTCTAGCTACACCATGACCACGGCTGAGGCCACGGTAGGTCGGGTTGGCGCGCCGCGAAGGCGACGGGGCCTTTCGGAGCGCCAGCTCGCCGCCGCGATGATGTCGCCGTCGCTCGTGGTGATCGCCCTGGTGGCGGCCTACCCGATCGCGTACGCGATCTGGCTCTCGCTGAACCAGTACAGCGTGCGCGTGCCCGGCCTCTCGAGGTTCGTCGGCTTCGACAACTACGTCAACGCCCTCAAGTCGTCGGAGTTCTGGAGCGCCTTCAAGACCACGTTCATCTTCACCGGCATCTCGGTGAGCTTCGAGCTGGTGCTGGGGCTGGGCATGGCGCTGCTGATGCACGAGGCATTCAAGGGCAGAGGGATCCTGCGGGCCACCGTGCTGGTGCCCTGGGCGGTCCTGACGGTGGGCACGGCGATCATGTGGCGCTCGATCTTCGAGCCGGACCTGGGCTTCGCGAACCAGGTGCTCAGCTCGCTCGGGCTGCCGGGCGGGCACGTGGTCTGGCTCGGTCAGAGTGGCTACGCGCTCGCGGTGATGATCTTCGCGGACATCTGGAAAACGGCGCCGTTCATGGCGCTGCTGATCCTGGCCGGCCTCCAGGTGATCCCCGACGACGTGTACGACGCCGCCAAGGTGGACGGCGCAAACGCGTGGCAGCGCTTCACGCGCATCACGCTGCCGCTCCTGAAGCCGGCGATCCTCGTGGCGCTGATCTTCCGCACGCTCGATGCGCTGCGCATCTTCGATCTCCCGTTCGTCCTCACGAAGGGAGCGAACGGCACGGAGACCCTGTCGCTGCAGGCGTATCAGACGCTCACGCAGGACCGGCTTGTCGGTCAGGGATCCGCGCTCGCGGTGCTCACCTTCATCGTCGTGATGGCGGTGTCGCTGCTGTACATCCGCTTCGTGGGCGGCAACATCCGGACCTTGTCGGAGGAGTGATGAGCACTACCGTCGCGCAGCAGAGAGGGTGGCGGACGCGCGTGTCGTCGCGGGTTCGGGAGCAGGCGGGCCCGAGGCCCCCGCGGCGCCGCGAGTGGCTGCTCTGGCTCGGCGTGATCGCGACGATCGCCTTTTGCCTCTTCCCCTTCTACTGGCTCATCAACACGTCGCTCAAGACAGGCGCCGAGCTGAACACCGGCAAGCTGTTCCCGGACAACCCGTCCTTCAAGAACTACTCCTCCATCTTCAACAACCCGGCGTTCCGTGAGGCGCTTCGCAACAGCGCGATCGTGGCGGGCGCGTCGACCATCATCGCGCTCACCATCGGCTCGTTCGCGGCCTACGCGCTCGCGCGCCTGCGCTTTCGGGGGAAGTTCTGGCTGCTGGCGCTGATCCTCTCGATCACCACGTTCCCGCCGATCGCGATCGCGGCTCCAGTGTTCAAGCTCTGGACCGACGCCGGGCTCTACAACACCTACATAGGCCTGATCCTGCCGTTCCTGACTTTCGTCCTGCCGCTCACGATCTACATCCTCGTGTCGTTCTTCCGCGATATCCCGAAGGACCTCGAGGAGGCGGCGCTCGTGGACGGCGCCACGCACTTCCAGGCCTTCCGGAAGATCGTGCTGCCGCTCGCCGCGCCTGGCTTCGTGACGGCCGGGCTGCTGGCGTTCATCTTCGCGTGGAACGAGTTCCTGCTCTCGATCACTCTCACCAGCACGCCCACGCGGCGGCCGGTGTCGGCCGCTATCGCCTTCTTCACGGGCAGCTCGCAGTTCGAGGTTCCGCTCGGCACGATCAGCGCCGCCACGGTGACGATCACGGTGCCGCTGATCATCCTCGTGATCGTCTTCCAGAAGCGGATCGTCGCCGGCCTCACCGCGGGCGCGGTGAAGGGATAGCAGGCACCGAGGTCAGGGACCTCGAGCGAGTCCTCTCGCCCGAGGGCTGGGCTTACGCGTCCTCCGAGCCGGTCGACGCGGATGATCCCGGGCGCTTCAACGCCCTCTTCGGCCGGGACTCGCTGATCACCTCGCTGCAGCTCTTGCCTGTGAGGCCGGACCTGGCACGGGCGACATTGCGAACGCACGCCGCGCTCCAGAGCGAGCGCACCGACCTGGAGACCGACGAGGAGCCCGGCAAGATCGTGCACGAGTACCGGCCGAACGCGGAACAGCGCTTCGTGGACATGGGCTGGCCGGTGCGCGACGGCGAGCTGCGCTACTACGGCTCGGCCGACGGCACGTCGTGGTTCCTCGTGGTGATGGACGCGCTAGGCGACGCCGAGCTGGCGCGCGAGCTGGAGCCGAGCTGGAGGGCGGCCGCGGCCTGGCTCGAGCGCGCGCTCGAGCGCGGCGGTGGAGTGGTGCGCTACGGGCCGCGCCGCGGCAGCGGCGGGCTGGTCCAGCAGGGCTGGCGCGACACGACCGGCCCGCACGCCGCCTACGGAGGCGGCATCCTCGCCGCCGACGGCACCGAGCCGGAGCCGCCGGTCGCCGACGCCGACGTGCAGGCGGTGGCCGTTGCAGCGCTGCGCGCCGCCGCGTCGCTCTCAGGCGACCCGCACTGGCTCCAGCTGATGGAGAGAACGCGCGCACGCGTGGGCGACCTGTTCGACCCGGACACGATGGCGGTGGACGCGAACGACCGCCGCGTGGAGGGTGCGGGCTCGCAACTCGGCTGGCTCCTGTGGGCGGACGCGCTGCCGGAGCAGCAAGTCGACCGCTTCGCCGAGCGCCTGACGCGCGGCGACGTGCTCACCGAGTACGGCCTCCGCACTCTGTCGAGCGATCACCCGCAGTTCGCCGCCACGGCTTACCACCGCGGCGCGGTCTGGCCGTTCGACTCCTGGTTCGGCTGGGGCGGCCTGCGAGCTGCCGGGCGCGACCGCGAAGCCGAGCGCGTGCGCGACGGCGTGCTCGCCGCGCTCGACCGGCTCGGTCAGGCGCCCGAGCTGTACGCCGTCGTCGCCGGCCAGCCCGAGCGGGTGCCGATCGCCAACCAGATGCAGGCGTGGACGATCGGCGCGCGCTGGGCGCTGGAGCACGGCCACGACGCGCGGCCGGTACAACATGGGTAGTGCCTGACACCGGCTTTCCGCTCTCCGACGCTCAAGCCGACTTCGGGCGGGCGCGCCGCCGCCGCGTGCTCGCCGCGCTGGCGGACCGGTTGCGCGGCGAGCCGGACGACGTGCGCGTGATCCTGCCCTTCAACGAGGTGCTCGAGGCGCTCGGTCACGCGGGCTCGCACGACCTTGGCCTGCAGTCGATCCCGCTCGACACCGTGGTCGGGACCGCCGACCAGCGCGGCGGCGACTTCGACCGCAGCTTCCGCCCGATGACCGGCCGCGTGCGCGGCCGCTGGGAGCGGATCGCCTTGGCGGAGCGGCGCGGAGAGGCGATGCCGCCCATCGACGTTTACCGCATCGGCGAGCTGCACTTCGTTCGCGACGGACACCACCGGGTGTCGGTCGCGCGGGCGCGCCGGCGCACACACATCGAGGCCTACGTGCGCGAGGTCAGGACCAAGCTCGATCCGGGACGAAGCATGCGCGTCTCCGACCTCGCGCTGAAGAGCCACGAGCGGCTGTTCTACGAGCGGGTGCCGCTGCCCCCCGGGTGGCGCGCGCGGATAGACCTGCCCGACTACTGGGGCTACGCCGTTCTCGCCGAGGCCGTGGAGGCGTGGGGCTTCCGCGCATCGCAGGAGGTCGGCGAGTTCCTGAACCGGGAGGAGGTGGCCCGGCGCTGGTTCGAGGAGGAGTACGAGCCGGTCGTGGAGATGCTCCGGGAGGCTCAACTGCTCGGGGACCTGAGCGAAGCTCAGGCCTACATGCGCGTGAGCGCCGAGCGCTACCGCCTGATGCGCACGCACCAGTGGAGCGACGAGGCGATCGAGCGGGTCAGGCGGGAACTTCGCTGAGCTGTTCGGCTCCCGCGCGCAGCGAGCGTCCGGTCTCAGGGTCGAACAAGTGCAGCTTCGAGGAGTCGAGCCAGAGCTCGGCCTCGCGCCCGACCGGCACGTTCGCCGACGCGTCGAGCCGCGCAACCGCCATCCCGCGGTCGCTCTCCGAGGGAAGGTCGGCCGTGCCCGCGTCCACGGCGAGGTCGCGCAGGTGCTCGTGCTGCACGCCCTCGCCGCCGAGTGAGAAGTGGGCGTACAGCTCCGCGCCCATCGACTCGAGCAGCTCGATCTTCGTGCGGAAGACCACGCCCTGGTCGCGCTTCTCGCCGACCAGCGTTGCGTCCTCGATGTCCTCTGGGCGGATGCCGACGATCACCTCCTGGCCGTCGCGCACCCTCCCGCGCAGGTCCTCCGGAATCAGAGCCTCGACCATCGGCAGGCGTACGCGGTCGCCCTCGACCCGACCGGACATGAAGTTCATCGCCGGCGATCCGATGAAGCCGGCCACGAACAGGTTCACGGGATTGTCGTAGAGCTCCTGGGGCGGTCCCACCTGCTGTACCACTCCGAGGCGCATCACCGCCACCCGGTCGCCGAGTGTCATGGCCTCGGTCTGATCGTGCGTCACGTAGATCGTCGTGGTGCCGAGCCGCTCCTGGAGCCGCGACACCTCGGTCCGCATCTGCACGCGCAGCTTCGCGTCCAGGTTCGACAGCGGCTCGTCCATGAGGAAGGCGGCCGGGTCGCGCACGATCGCGCGTCCCATTGCGACGCGCTGGCGCTGCCCGCCTGAGAGGTTCGCGGGCTTGCGCTCGAGCTGCTCGGTGAGGTCGAGGATGCGGGCCGCCTCGTCCACTCGGCGGTCGATCTCCTCCTTCTCGACCTTGGCCAGCTTCAGCGCGAAGCCCATGTTCTCCCGCACGGTCATGTGCGGGTAGAGCGCCTAGTTCTGGAACACCATCGCGATGTCCCGGTCGCGCGGGGCGAGCTCGTTCACGCGGTCTCCGCCGATATCGAGCTCGCCGTCGCTGATGTCCTCGAGACCGGCGATCATGCGCAGGGCGGTGGACTTCCCACAGCCGGACGGCCCCACGAGGATCATGAACTCGCCGTCTTTGACGTCGAGGTTCATCTGCTTGACGGCCTCTGTGCCGTCGGGATAACGCTTGGTTACGTCCTTGAGGACGATCTCGGCCACGGGCTCTCCTCTCTTTCCCAGGAGTTCAGTACCCGCCAAAGGGAAGATCAAGTCGCGGCCGGCCCGAAGGCCGGCCGCGAACTGTGTGCCTACGAGGACCGCGAAGCACCGGCGCCGCTCGGCACCTGCTCCTCGTGGATGCCCTCGGCGAACTCCTCCACCATCTTCTCGTTGAAGGCGGGCAGGTCGTCCGGCTTGCGGCTCGAGACCAGCCCGCCGTCGACGACGACCTCCTGGTCCACCCAGTTGCCGCCCGCATTGCGGATGTCGGTCTTGAGGCTCGGCCACGACGTGATCGTGCGCCCCTTCACCACGTCCGCCTCGACGAGCGTCCAGGGCCCGTGGCAGATCACGGCTACCGGCTTGCCCTGCTCGAAGAAGTCGCGCGCGAACTTCACGGCGTCGTCGTGCATGCGGAGGTTGTCCGGGTTCGCGACGCCGCCGGGCAGCATCAGCGCGTCGTAGTCGTTCGCGCTGACTTCGCTCACGGCGTGGTCCACGTCGAACTGGTCGGCCTTGTCCAGATGGTTGAACGCCTGAGCCTTGCCGCCCTCCGGCGCGATCAGCTCAGGATTGCCGCCTTCGTTCTCGACCGTCTGCCACGGCTCGGTCAGCTCCACCTGTTCGATCCCCTCGTTGGCGACGAGGAACGCGATCTTCTTGCCATCGAGCTTGCCCATGTCGATCTCCTTTCTCGTTCGCTCCGGGTCCTGGCTTACCGGGTAGACGGCCGCCCAAAACCGGTAGCGGGCATGGCGAGTCAGGTCGCGCACGTCTTCACGAACTCTTACGCGGCGCTTCGCGGCCCTTCATCTGCGGCGCATTGAATTGCCGCCATGGAATCCCCGAGAAGGCGGAGGCGGGGGCCCCGGCCGGTGTGGGTGTGGCTGTCCTCGTTCGGCGTCTTCGTCGCGCTGTTCGGGTTCGAGGCGGTGCGCATGAGCAACGGGCACGACCCCGTGATCAACAGCACGTCGAGCTCGAACTCGAGCTCCACGCAGCCGAGCACGGCGCAGCCGAGCACCACGCCCCAGCGCGGCACTCAGTCGCCCGACTCCGGGAGCTCGCAGGACTACACGCCGAGCTCGCCGCCCTCGACCGGATCCTCGTGAGCGCAGTCGACCACAGCTTTCGCTGCATGGGTACGACGGTGCGGCTGATCCTCGACGACCGTGGGCGCTTCGACCGCTCGCGCCTCCCGCTGGACGACGAGCGAAGGCTCGCGGTCGCGTACCTGGACGAGTTCGACGCCCGGCTCTCGCGCTTCCGAGCCGACAGCGAGCTGAGCCGGCTGAACGCCGACCCGCGCCCGGCGGTTCCGGCCTCCCAGCTCTTGCGAGTGCTGGTGCGCGCCGCGGCATGGGCGGCGCGGCGCTCGGGCGGGCTCGTGGATCCGACGCTCGTGCCGGAGATCGACCGGCTCGGCTACAGCGCGCCTTGGCCGCATCCCGAGGCGGTTTCGACGGCACAGGCGCTCGCCGCGGCGCCACGGCGAGCACCGGCAACCGCCGGCGCCGAGCGCAGGTGGGCCTCGCTGCGCGCCGACGACCGCCGCGGCACGGTTCGGCGGCCGCCGGGCGTGATGGTCGACTCGGGCGGTGTCGGCAAGGGCCTCGCCGCCGACGCCGTCGCGGTACGGCTTCGCGGCTTGCCTCGCTTCCTCGTGGACTGCGGAGGCGACCTCGTCGCCGGCGGCAGCGACGAGGAGCGTGCGCCCTTCGAGATCGAGGTGGAGCACCCACTTCGCGACGAGCCCGCCCACCGCCTCACGCTGCACGGCGGCGCCGTCGCAACGAGCGGCATCGGGCGGCGCGTCTGGAGGCGGCCGGACGGCAGCTTCGCGCACCACCTGCTCGACCCGGGCACAGGCGAGCCCGCCTGGACCGGACTCGTGTCGGCGACCGCGATCGCACCCACCGCGCTCGAAGCGGAGACGCTCGCCAAGATGGCCTTCCTCGGAGGACCCGAGCCCGCGCGCGGACTGCTCCTGATGCATGGCGGCGTGCTCGTGCACGACTCGGGGCATGTCGAGGTGATCGAGCAGCCTCGCTTCACCGTCCGGCGGCCGTCCTGGACGGAGCCGGTGGCCGCGTGAAGTCGACGGATCCGCTCGACTACGGCTGGTGGCTCGCGAGTCGCGCAGCCGGGATCGTGGGCTTCGGGCTCGCGGCGCTTGCCGTGATCCTGGGCCTGGCGATGGCCACGGGCATGCGCCTGCCGCGCTCGCTTCGCGGCCGCGCGGTGCACGAGCAGATCGCGCTTGCCTCACTCGCCGCGATCGCGCTCCACGGCGCCCTTCTGCTCGGCGACCGCTGGCTGAAGCCCGGTCTTGCCGGCATCCTCGTGCCGTTCGCGGGCGGCTACCGCCCCTTCTACACGGGGCTCGGGATCATCGCGGCGTATGTCGCCGCGATCGTGGGACTCAGCTTCTACGTCCGCCGGCGCTTCGGTGTCCAGCGGTGGCGGAAGCTCCACCGGTTCGCGCCGCTCGTCTACCTGCTCGGCGTGGTCCACGTGCTCGGAGCCGGTAGTGACGCGAGCGCCACCTGGATGCGCGCCATCGTGCTGGTGAGCGCCTGGCCGATCGTCTCGCTCCTCGCGCTGCGGCTGCTCACGCCGCCGACGCGGCCGGAGCCCCGGAGCGTGGAGCAGCAGCCCGCCACGGCGCCGCCCCCGCGCGCGCAGCCGGCGAGCGAGCCGGCTCTCTGGGCTCGGCACTGACGGTACGCGATTGCCTCCGGGCCTCCTGGGTAGGGCAATCGCATGTCAGTCACCAAGTACTTCTACGCAGCAGCCCACGAGCAGTTCCCGCCGGAGCAGCTCCTGAGGCAGGCGGTTGCAGCCGAGGACGCCGGCTTCGACGGCATCGGCTGCTCCGACCACTTCCAGCCTTGGTGGGACAACGGCGAGTCCGGCATGGCCTGGGTCTGGCTCGGCTCGGCGGCCGAGGCCACACGCAAGGTACCCGTCGGGAGCGCGGTCACGGCGCCTGTGCATCGCTACCACCCGGCGCTCGTGGCGCAGGCCTGGGCCACGCTCGAGCGCATGTATCCCGGCCGCAGCTTCCTCGGCATCGGCTCGGGTGAATCGCTCAACGAGTCGCCGCTCGGCATGGACTGGCCGTCCACCGGCGAGCAGGTACAGCGAATGGACGAGGCGCTCGAGATCATCAACCGCCTCTTCGACGGCGAGACCCTCGACACGATCGGGCACTTCCCGATGAAGCAGGCCAGGCTGTGGACGCTTCCGGAGCGTAAGCCGCCGATCTACGTGTCGGCGTTCGGGCCCGAGGCGGCGGGCGTCGCGGCAAGGCGTGCCGACGGCCTCTGGACGCTCGCCGACCCGGAGAAGGTTCCGGACCTGATCGACGTCTACAAGTCGGCCGCCGAGGAGGCCGGCAGGCAGCCCGGCAAGGTGATCCTGCACACCGGCTTCTCCTGGGCAGAGGACGACGACCAGGCCCTCGAGGGTGCCCGAGTTTGGAAGGGCGCCCAACCGGACGAGTTCTACACCGACGACTGGCACGACCCGAAGGCGATGTACGAGCGCGGCGAGCAGCAGATGAGCGACGACGAGTTCAAGCAGGCGTTCATCATCGGCTCCGACCCCGAGGTGCACGTGGAGCGCATCCGCGAGATCGAGAAGCTCGGCGCGGACATCGTCGTGCTGATGAACGTGTCCGGCGCGGACCCGATGGGGGCGATCGGCACCTACGGCGACACCGTGCTGCCCGCGCTACAGGGAGCGCGGGTCTAAGCAGAAGGACGCCGGACGCCGATCAGGCGCCCGGCGTCCCCTGTCCGCTACTCGCCTAGCGGACAACTGCCCCGCCGGCGCGCCGGGGGAGGGGGAGCGCGACCGGCGGTAGAAAGCGGCTCGTGTTCGGCCCGGACGCCAAGCCCGAGGAGGTGGAGGCCGGCGTCTGGGTGGTTGTGCGGAGCTCGCTCATTGCCCTGTCAATGGTGGCAATGGTTTGGTGAGCAGACCAGACCGGCTAGCTGGCTTCTGCAAGTGCGGCTAACCGCAGCGCTAGGGCTCGTGTCCGGGCTTGATGTCCTTGGCCTCCTGGAAGCTCAGCTCGCTCGGCAGCTCCGCCGCGCTCGCTTCGAGCGGCTCGAGGAGGAAGCCCTCGTGGTCTCCGAGGTCGAGGCGCTCGAGCACGCGGCCCGCGAACCAGGCGGGGAGGTCTTCGAGCAGCGGGACACCGCCGGGGCCGGGACGCCAGCGGACCTGCTCGAACTTGTCGACCGCGTCGCCGGTCTCGCCTCCGAACAGCTCGGCGATCGCGCGGTCGTCGTCGCGAAGCACGTGGATCGCGAGGACCTCGGAGCGAACGGCGACGGGATGGGTGTGGTTCTTCCGCGACACGCAGGCGAGGAAGCGTGGCGGGTGGATGCTCGTCTGCGTGGCGAAGCCGATCAGGCAGCCCGATCGCTCCTCGCCCGCCCCCGCCGTGAGCACGTACAGCGGGTAGTCGAGCTCGCCCATCAGCCTCTCGAACGAACCTGCCACGGCGGGCGAGCTTACGCCCCGCGCAGCGAGAGCCGCGCGGGGCGAAGCAACGATTCGGCTAGGCGCAGTTGGGCCAGGCCGACGGGCCGCTCGTGTGGAGCAGCTTCGCGGCCATGGCGTCCTGCACTGCCTCCGGCGCCCTGGCGGGGTCGCCGCTGCCGCCGATCGAACGCCAGGTGGCGCGGCTGAACTGATACTTGCCGCGGTACTGGCCGCTCGGCGACACCGCGCCCGGATTGCCGCCGGACTCGCAGCGCGCGATCTTCTGGAGCGCCGGCGAGCCGCTGCCCGATCCGGCGCTGGCGCCGTTCTGAACCGGCGCGCTCACCGCGGCGAGCTTGATCCCGAGTGAGCCGGCGGTCTGCGGACCCACCACGCCGTCGACCACCAGGCCGTGGGCGCGCTGGTACCGCTTCACGGCCGCGAGCGTCTGCGACCCGAAGCTGCCGTCGGCGGCAATGCCGAGTGCCTGCTGCAGGGCGGACACCGAAGGTCCGCTCGAACCCGAGCGCAGCACGCTCGACGACGTCTGCGAGCCACCGGCGATCTTCGAGGCACCGCCTGCGGCGAGGGCCGCTCCGCCGCCCACTGTCATCGCGCCCGCGAGCACGATCGACACGGTGCGGCGCTGGAAGAGCCGCCGGCGCTTGCGGCGCGCGATCTCACGCCTCTCACGTGACTGCTCGAGCGAGCGTCCGAAACGCTCGCGCGAAAAGGCCTCATTCAGTTGTTGCAACGGAACTGCTCCCCTCTTTCTCCTGCCTACGGGGTGAGCTGACGGGCTCGCGCGGAAAGAGTCGCGCTACGCCGTACTAGGACGGCGATTCGCCCCCGGAGCAGCACCACGTGCCTGCCCCATTGGGTCCCCCGTTCGCGGCCGATGGACTGCCGCGACTCGGCGTTTCGGTGGTGTACATAAGCAGATCGACCGGCGGTCTGTCTCCTGTAGCCCGGGCCCCCTACCCGGACGAGCCCGAAAGATCTCTCGAAATGCGTCACCGGTCCCCTCACGACGAGTAATCTGCGAAGTCGATGGCCTCCGCTCGCAGGAGCCTCACGAAGGCGTCCCGGGAGGGGACGCAGCGCACGGGCACGCTCGCTCAGGAGTGGCGTTCGCTCACGCGCGCCGCGACCTTGGTCGCGATCCTCACCAGCCCGGCCTTCTTCTTCGTGCTGTATCAGCGCGGGGACTGGAGTCTGCTCGCCGCGCTGGCGGGTACCGCTGCAGCCGTCGTGATCTTCCGCGGACTGGTCGACGTGATCACGCGCCGGCTGATCCCCTCTCCCAGCCTCTACGAGGCCGACGACGCCGCTCGCAAGGAGGACGCGATCGCACGCAGGCGCCACTGGTACTGGCGCAAGAAGTTCCGCCGGGTCACGATGTTCGGCGGCATCTTCGTGATCAGCGTGTCGATCGTGGCGATCGCCGAGGGCGTCAGCTTCGGAACGGCCATCAGCAACACGCTCCACGGGATCGTCTCGTTCCTGCCGCTGCTGCTCGGCCTGGGCCTGCAGCTCCCGCTGTTCTTCCTGATCAACCTCGTGATCCTGTTCGGGCCGCTGATGTTCTTCGGCATCCGCCAGATGAAGGGCTACGAGCCTGGCGACTCGGACTGGGGCGTGCGACTCGAGGACGTCCGCGGCCAGGCCGAGGCGAAGGAGGAGGTGCGCCGGGTGATCTCGCTCTGGCAGTCCGGCGAGGCATTCGAGAAGGCGGGCGGCAAGCGCGAGCGCGGCCTGCTGTTCCTCGGCGCACCGGGCACCGGCAAGACGATGCTCTCGAAGGCGATCGCGACCGGCTTCAACTGCCCGTTCGTGACCGTGCCGGGCTCGGGCTTCGCCCAGACGTTCATCGGGATGGACGTGATCATCGTCCAGTTCCTCGTGCGTAAGGCGAAGAAGCTCGCGGCCAAGTGGGGCGGCCAGTGCATCGTGTTCATCGACGAGATCGACGCGGTGGGCATGCGCCGCGCGGCGCTCGGCGCGGGCGGCATGGGCGGCATGGCCACTCCGCGCTTCGAGGAGCTCGCGTTCTTCGGCCGGCACGGCGCGCTGAACCCGTCCGGCGACCTG
>JBJMLG010000121.1:0-12542 GCA_045805385.1 Thermoleophilaceae bacterium | reverse complement strand
GGCGAGCGGCTGGCTCAGGTCCACGCCGCTCAGCTGCGGCTGGATCCCGAAGCGCGATATGAGCGACGCGGACTGGACCGCGTTCGCGAGCGCGCGCGAGCGGATCTGGCTCGAGAGCAGATGCGAGAGGGCGGCGCCGAGGAACACGAAGGCGAGCACGCTCAACAGGCTGAACCTGCCAAGCAAGCCCAAACCGGCGAGCCACCGGCGCGCGCGCGGGACAAGAGTCCTGGCCATGCTGTCCGGTTGATCGGCACAGGTGGCGCAGTGTTGAGCGAGCGCGGGGCAGCGAGATGCCGACGATGTGCGGTCCTCGCTGATCGGCCGGCAAAGCGCCGAGTCCGCCTGACGGACGGGGAGAGGCCGCAGCCCGAGGCGGCGCGGAGTTCGTGAACCGCGGCTTGTGGGTATCGAGCGCCAGAAAGCGCCTTGGTCGACACCCGCCACGAGTACCACAACCTCTCCTCGATCTACGTGCCGATCGCGATCGGCGTGTGGGTCGCGATCGCCCTGGCGACCGGCTACGCGCTCGTGCGGTACCGGCGCCGGCCCGGGCGGGTGCCAAGCGGCCGCGACGAGGCGCAGGCGCCGGAGCTCGCATACGTGGCGGTGCTCACCGGCATCGCCGCGATGCTCCTCTATTTCACGTTCACCACCGAGAACAAGGTGGACGCACTTCCGCGCCATCCCGGCCTGGTGCTGCGCGTGACCGCGGGCCAGTGGAACTGGCGCTTCAACTATCCGAACGGCGCGTCGGTGCTGTCGAGCAATCTCCGGCAGCGCGACATGGTCGTGCCGACCGGCACCGAGATCCTCGTGAAGCTGCACTCGGTCGACGTCGTGCACTCGCTCTGGATTCCCGCGACTCGGATCAAGAAGGACGCTTTCCCGGGTGCTGACAACGAGCTGAAGCTGAGCTTCCCGAAGCCGGGCGCGTTCAGGGGCGAGTGCGCTGAGTTCTGCGGCCTGCACCACGCCGAGATGCGCTTCGGTGTGAAGGCGGTCCGGCCTGCGCAGTTCCAGACATGGCTGAGGCAGCAGGCAGGAGGCGGCGGTTGAGCACGATCGCCGCCCGCCGGCGCGCCCCGTCGTGGACGTCCGTGATCGGCGCGACGGACCACAAGACGCTCGGGCGCAACCTGTTCGTCGCGGCGTTCGCGTTCTTCATCCTCGGCGGCGTGCTCGCGCTGGTCATGCGGCTCGAGCTGGCAGCGCCGGGCATGCAGTTCGTGTCGCACGACACCTACAGCGAGCTGTTCACGATGCACGGCTCCACGATGATCTACCTGTTCGTGACGCCGCTGGCGATCGCGCTCGGGGTGTACCTGGTGCCGCTGCAGATCGGCGCTGCCGACATCTCGGCCCCGCGGCTTGCGAACGTGGGCTTCTGGCTGTACATCGCGGGCGGCATCACGCTCGAGTCGGGGTTCCTCACCGCCGCGGGCCCGGGCAAGGCCGGCTGGTTCGCCGCCTGGCCGCTGTCCACATCCGGCGCCACGCCGGGCACGGGCATGGACCTGTGGGTGCTCGGGGTGATCCTCTCGGCGCTCGGGATGATCGCGCTCGGTGTCTGCCTGCTGGCCACGATCGTGCGACGCCGCGCGCCCGGCATGACCATGCTCCGCATGCCGCCGTTCACGTGGACCCAGCTGGTCACGTCGCTGATGGTGATCGGCGCGTTCCCCGTGCTCGTGCTCGTGATGACGCTGCTCTACCTGGACCGGCAGGGGGTGCACATCTTCAACGGCTACGAGGGCGCGATCGACTACCAGAACCTGTTCTGGTTCTACGGCCACCCGGTGGTCTACGTGATGTTCTTCCCCTTCGTCGGCTGCGCCCTGGAGGCGATCGCCACGAACGCCGGCAGGCGCCTGTTCGGCTACAGGCTCTTCGCGCTGTCGCTCCTGCTGTTCACGGCGCTCTCGATGTCGGTCTGGGCGCACCACATGTACACGACCGGCGGCATCACGAACCGCTACTTCGCGTTCACCTCGACGGCGCTTCTCGTGCCGGCTGGGGTGGAGTACTTCGACATGCTCGGCACGCTGATCGGCGGCTCGATCATCTACCGCACGTCGCTGCTGTTCGGCGTCGCGTTCTTCATACAGTTCCTCATAGGCGGCGCGTCCGGGATCTTCGTCGCCTCGCCGGCGCTCGACTACCACGCGCACGACGGCTACATCGTCATCGCGCACTTCCACTACACGCTCTTCGCGGGCAGCATCTTCGGGTTCTTCGCGGGCGTGTACCACTGGTTCCCGAAGGCCTTTGGCGTGAGGTTGCGCGAGGGCCTCGGGAAGCTGCAGCTTCTGCTCATGGTCGTCGGAACCAACCTCACCTTCTTCCCGATGTTCTTCCTCGGGCAGGAGGGGATGCCGAGGCGCGTCGCGACGTATCCGGCCTCGACCGGCTGGGAGACCCTCAACACGGTGTCGACAGTGGGCGCGTTCCTGATCGCGCTCGGGATCGCGGTGTTCATCTGGAACGTGGTGGTGTCGCTCCGCAGCCACGTGGGCGCGGGCCCGGATCCGTGGGACGGGCACTCGCTCGAGTGGGCCACGAGCTCGCCGCCGCCCCGCCACAACTTCGACGTGCTGCCGCCGGTCCGCTCGTATGCGCCGCTGCTCGACCTGAAGAAGTCCGGCAACTGGCCGCGTGGGCGCGAGCTGGAGGAGACGCCGGCATGAGGCGGGCCGTGATACCGCTGTTCGCTTGGGCGGTGCTGCTCAGCTGCGCAGCCGCGGGCCTGTGGATCTACAGCAACTCGACGGTCAACCCGGCGCTGCTCACCGGCGCCGCACTCCTCATGTATCTGATCGTGATCGGCACGGTGATCCGCTACCGGCGGACGCCCGACGCCTCCGAGGCAGGAGAGCATCCGGAGCTCGCAATCCGCGCGCTCCCGGATCTGAGCTTCGGCGCCGCGCTCGTCGGGATCGCCATCGCCACGATGGTGTTCGGGGCGGAGTTCGGCCTGTTCCTGGTGTGGATCGGCCTCGGTCTGCTGCTGCTCGGCTTCGCGCGCCTGCTCGTCGAGTGGCGGGGTGAGCGCCGCGCGCTCGAGGAGGCGCGGCGGTGAGCCAGCCGACGCTCGGGCGCGTGCTCTTCGACTGGCAGCTCGTGCCGGGCGTGCTGCTGGCGTGCATGCTGTTGGCCGGCTTCTATCTGGCCGGGGTGCGGCGGGCACGCCGCTGGGCGGCATGGCGCACGGCCTGCTTCCTCGCCGGCCTCGCGCTGATCGCCCTCGCGCTCTGCTCCGGCCTCGACACCTACGCGTCCGCGCTGCTCTCGATCCACATGGCGCAGCATCTCGCGCTGTCGATGCTCGCGGCGCCGCTGCTCGTGGCGGGCTCGCCGGTCGTGCTCGCCCTGCGGGCGCTGAACTCCAGGTCGAGCGTGCGCCGCGGGCTCGTGGTGGTTCTGCACAGCCGCGCGTTCGCGATCCTCACGAGCGCGCCGTTCGCGTGGCTCGCGTTCTCGGCCACGATGCTGCTCACGCACTTCACGGGCCTGTACTCGCTGGCACTCCGCGACCCGGCGGTGCACGCCCTCGAGCACGTGCTCTACATCGGCACCGGCGTGCTGTTCTGGTGGCCGCTGCTCGATGCGGGACCGCTGCCGGGAAGGACGCTCGGCGTGGTCGGGCGAAGCGCATATCTCCTGCTCGCCATGCCGGTGATGGCGTACATCGGCGCGGTCATGAACTGGACCGACAGGCTGCTCTACCCCGAGTACGCGGCCCCCGCGCGGGCTCTCGGCCGATCAGCGCTCAGCGACCAGCACGACGCCGGGGCGCTCATGTGGGTGGGCGGCAAGCTCGTCATGGCGCTGCTCCTGCTCGTGACGGCGTGGGCGGCGCTCCAGCGCGAGGAGCGGCGGCAGCGTGCTCGGGAGGCGCGCGCCGCATGAGGCGCCTCTCGCGCGCGTGGATGCGCCGCACGCCACTGCTTCCGCGGCGAGCGCGCCTGGCGCTCGCGCTGGCGTGCGCGAGCGCGGCGGTGGCGCTGGTGGCGGCCGCCCCGCAGCGCTCGCAGGCCCAGTCGCAGCAGCCCGCCGGCGTGCCGCCCAACGAGATACGTGTGGACCCGGCACTGGTGCCCGCCGGCCGCGCTCTGTTCGTGGACGGCTGCTCCTCCTGCCACGGGCTCGACGCACGCGGGATCAAGGGCACCGCGCCGTCGCTCGTGGGCGTGGGGCCGGGGCCCGCCGACTTCTACCTGCGCACCGGCCGGATGCCGCTCGCGTCCCCAAAGGACCAGCCCCAGCGCGGCAGGCCGATCTACTCGCCGAGCGAGATCTCGGCGATCGTGTCGTACGTCGCCTCGCTCGGCGGCTCGCGGCAGATACCGCGGGCGAACCCGGCGGCCGGCTCCCTCAGCCAGGGCTTCGACCAGTTCAGAGAGCACTGCGCGGGCTGCCACCAGGTGGTGGCTCAAGGCGGCCTCACGATCGAAGCGCAGGTGCCCTCGCTTCGGAGCTCGAAGCCGACCGACATCGCGGAGGCCGTTCGGATGGGTCCCTACGTGATGCCCAAGTTCCCGCCCAGCCAGATCGACCAGCAGGAGCTGAACTCGGTCGCGCGCTACGTGGTGTACACGCGGCATCCCGACGACCGCGGCGGCTGGTCGATCGGGCACATCGGGCCCATCCCGGAGGGCATGGTGGCGTGGCTGCTCGCCGGGTCGGCGCTGCTGATCGTGATCCGCCTGATCGGAGAGCGCAACGAGATATGAGGCTCCTGCGGCGGATCTGGACGCTGCTCGTGGCCTTCGTGCTCGGCCGCAGAGTGAAGCATCCCGTCGAGGTGCCGGACGCGGCGCCGGCGGCGACCCCGTTCGTCGATCCGAGCAAGCGCGAGATCCGCAACAGCCCGCGCGCCGAGACGGCCGTCCTGCTGCTGCTCGGGCTCGGCAGCGCGGCGGCGGTGGCGTTCGTCGTGCTGTACGTGGTGGGCGAGCGCGACACCCAGCTGCTCGGGGTCGCCATCGGCCTCTGCTTCGCTTTCTTCGGCGCAGCCGCCGTCGTGGCCGGCAAGTTCGTGGTGCCACAGGAGACGGCCGTCGAGGAGCGCGACCAGCTCCTCCGTGAGCAGGAGGTGGAGGAGGTCGCCGAGCTCGTGGACGAGGGGACCGAGGGCATCTCGCGGCGCAAACTGCTCGGCGCGGCGGGCGCAGCCGCAGGCGCCACGGTGGGCGCCGCACTGGTAGTCCCGGCGGCGTCCTTCGGCCCCGCGATCGACCACCGTGTGTCGGAGACGCCCTGGTATCCGGGGCGCCGGCTGGTGGACGTCAAGGGGAAGCTGTACCGGCCCGGGGACATCGAGCTCGGGACGTTCTACACCGCGCTGCCTCAGGGTGCGGATCCGGACGACCTCGGCTCCTCGCTCGTGGTGGTGAAGCTCCCTGAGAACACGCTGCGGCTCCCAAAGGGCCGTGAGACCTGGGCGCCGCAGGGAGTGCTCGCCTACTCGAAGGTGTGCCCGCACGCGGGCTGCGCCATCTCGCTCTACCGCTATCCGCTGTACGAGCCCACGAGCGACAAGCCGGCCTTCACGTGTCCGTGCCATTACTCGACCTTCGACCCCGCGGCGGGCGGCAAGCTGCTGTTCGGGCCGGCCGGGCGGGCGCTTCCGCAGCTTCCGCTGATGGTCGACTCGGGCGGCTACCTCGCCGCCCAGCGCGACTTCCCGGAGGACGTAGGGCCGTCGTGGTTCCTCACCAAGCGCGACCCGAAGGGCCCGGCCAAGTGATACGCGGCACGGTGCGCTGGCTCGACGAGCGCGTGGGCACGTCGCCCGGGATCAAGAAGGCGCTGCGCTACGTCTTCCCCGACCACTGGTCGTTCATGCTGGGCGAGATCGCCCTCTACTCGTTCGTCGTGCTCGTGGCGACAGGCATCTTCCTCACCTTCTTCTACGAGCCGAGCACGGCACACGTGGTCTACCACGGCGGCTACGAGCCGCTGCGGGGGCTGCCCATGTCGCGCGCCTACCAGTCGGTGCTCGACCTCTCGTTCTCGGTGCCCGCGGGACTCCTCATGCGCCAGACGCACCACTGGGCGGCGAATGTGTTCCTCGTCGCGATCGTGATTCACCTCGTGCGCATCTTCTTCACGGGCGCGTTCCGCAAGCCGCGCGACATCAACTACTGGGTGGGCCTCACGATGCTGACGCTCGCGGTGGTGGAGGGCTACGTGGGCTATTCGCTGGTGGACGACCTGCTCTCGGGTCAGGGCCTGGCGATCGGCTACTCGACCGCGATGTCGCTGCCGATAGTGGGTGGGCCGCTGGCCTTCCTGATCTGGGGCGGCGAGTTCCCGGGCGCGGACTCGTTCCTCACCCGCCTGCTCGTGATCCACGCGCTGATCATCCCGGTCACGCTGGCGGCACTGATCACGGTGCACCTGGTGATCATCACGCGCCAGCACCACTCGCAGTTCCCGGGCCCGGGCCGCACCGAGCGCAACACCGTCGGCACGCCGCTGTGGCCGGCCTACGCGCTGCGCTCGACCGGCCTGCTGTTCGCCGTCGCGTCCGTTCTGTTCCTGCTCGGCGGCCTCGTCCAGATCAACCCGATCTGGGAGTGGGGCCCGTTCGACACCTATCTCTCGACGAACGGGGCGCAGCCCGACTGGTATCTCGGCTGGCTCATCGGCGCGCTGCGGCTGATGCCGGCCTGGGAGCCGCACATAGGCGACGTCACGCTTGTGCCCACGCCGTTCTGGGGCGGAGTGCTGTTTCCGCTCGTGGTGTTCGGGTTCCTGTACGCCTGGCCCGTGCTCGAGCGTCGCATCACCGGCGACACCCTGCGCCACGACCTGCTCGATCGGCCGCGCGACAACCCGGTGCGCACCGCCGCGGGTGCGGCCTTCGCCACGTGGGTGTCGGCCGCGTTCCTCGCCGGCTCGACCGACCGAGTATTCCTTCAGCTCGGGATCTCCTACGAGGGCCAGGTGTGGTTCTGGCGCATCGCCGGCTGGCTGTTGCCCTTCGTCGTCTACTGGCTCGTGAAGCGGATCTGCGTGGAGCTGGCGCGAACGGAGGTCCACCCGCTGCGCGGCTGGGCGGGCTCAGTCGTCGCGGTGCGGGCGAGCGACGGGAGCGGGTACACCGTGCTGAGCGAGCAGACTCCCGGCCCGGGCGAGGGCTACCACGGCGACCCGGAGCGCGAGCTCACAACGCCGCCGGGCGACTAGCGGTCGCCGGGCGGTCCGCCGTCGCGCGAGGGAGACGCGTCGAGCACGAAGATTTCGAAGGCGCGGTCCGGGTTGAACACGATCTGGCTGTGGTAGCCGATCACGTTCTGCCCGGTGAGCTCCTCGATTGCCTCGGTCGTCGCCTTCGTCATCGTCTCCTGGAAGCGCAGGCGATAGTTTCGGACGAGATCGTCCTGGCCCGCCTCGAGCAGGGTCTCCTCGTTGCGGGTGAGGCCGCCCTCCATCACGCAGAACACGTACTGGTCGTTGAGGAAGGTCTTGGCCTTGGTCGGGCCCTTGCCGTAGAAGCCCTTCTTGAGGCCCACCATCGCGTTCGAGATGGCCGCCGTCATGCGGCCGTGGTCGTCGACCTGGACATCCGAGGTCCAGTCGGGCGCGGTCAGGACGTCGCCGGGCTGCTCAGGCGCGGGAATGTTGGGTGAATCGCTCACCCCGTGGGCGTACCCGCTGTGGCTGGACGCAATCCGCTAACGCGGGGCGGAGCCGTCCGCCGAGGCGCCGTCCGAGTTGGGCCGCGCACCGTCCGAGTTGGGCCGCGCGCCGTCCGAGCTGGATCGCGCGCCGTCCGAGCTGTGCCGCGCGCCGTCCAGGCTGGGCCGCGCGCCGTCAGAGCTCGGCCGCGCATGGAGCGGCGGGCCGTCGAGCACGAATATCTCGAACACGCGATCGGGGTTGAAGACGATCTGGCTGTGCGCATTCACGACCTCGCGCCCGGTCAGCTCCGCGATCGCCTGCTTGGTGACGTCGAGCACGACCTCCTGGAAACGCAGCCGGTAGTCGCGCACCAGGTCCTCCGCGCCCGCCTGCACGAGCGTCTCCTCGTTCCGGGTGAGGCCGCCTTCGAGCACGCAGAAGATGTAGTTGTCGTTGATGTACGTCTTGGCCTTGGTCGGGCCCTTGCCGTAGAAGCGCTTCTTCAGTCCCACCATCGCGTTGGCAATCGCCGCCCGCAGCTCGCCGCTGTCCAGATGTGCGGGGCTGCCCGCGGACGCGCGGATGAGCATCTCGGCGGCGTCGCCGGTCATCGTTTGCTCTCCATCGTTAGGCATACAACCACGTCGATTCTGGGGTCGGTCAAGCTCGCACGCGCCTGCCGGTTGGAGAGGGATGGGGCCGGCAAGCACGTGCGACTTGCGGCTTCCGGTCCGCCTTAGAGGTTTACCCCTTGTGGAGGCCCGGCCTCCACCTCTGGGTTGGTGAAAGACGTTGCTGAGCAACCTCTCGGGAGTTCTTGGTTCGCCGTCCTCCTCCGACAGGGCCGTGCGCGTAGTGTTCAGGCCATGGCGCCCGGAACGCCCCGCCGCCAGGTCGTGGTCGTCGGCGCCTCTGCCGGCGGCGTGGAGGCGCTCGGCCGAATGGTGGCGGGATTGCGCGACGACAACGGCATGGCAGCCGTGTTCGTCGTGCTTCACATCATGCCCGCCGGCACGAGCGTGCTGCCCGACATCCTGGACCGCGCAGGACCGCTCCCGGCCCAAGCGGCCCGCGATGGAGCCCCGATCGAGGTCGGGCACATCTACGTGGCGCCCCCCGACCGGCACCTGCTGATCGAGCGGGGCCGGATGCGGCTGACGCGCGGACCGCGCGAGAACGGGCACCGGCCGGCGGTGGACCCGACATTCCGCAGCGCCGCGGAGGCATATGGCCCGGAGGTCGTGGGCGTGATCATGTCCGGCGCGCTCGACGACGGCTCGGCGGGCCTCGCGGCTGTGAAGCGGGCGGGCGGGCTCGCGGTCGTCCAGGATCCGGCGGATGCCACGTACGCCGGCATGCCATCGAGCGCCCTGGCCACCACCGACGTAGACCACGTGCTGGACGCGGAGGGAGTCGCCGAGCTCTTGAACGAGGTCGCGCATTCGGAGGATGATGAGGACGAGGAGGACCCCAACGACGATGTGCCGGGGCACCAGGAGCCCGTAATGGACGAGCTGAACCAGGAGGAGACGGAGAGGCCGGCGTCGGGGTTCACGTGCCCGGAATGCGGGGGTGCTCTCTGGGGCAAGCAGGAGGGTGACGTACTGCAGTTCAAGTGCAGGGTCGGGCACGCCTACTCGCCGGAGAGCCTCGTGGACGAGCAGGGGCGGTCGCTCGAAGCCGCGATGTGGGCGGCGCTCCGCGCACTCGAGGAACGCGCAGACCTGCTCCGCCGGATGGCGCGCCGCTTCGCGGACTCCGACAAATCCGGCGAGCGCTTCAAGCGCCGCATCCGCGACGTCGAGGCCCAGGCGGCCATCGTGCGTGAGGCGGTCCTTTCGCTTTCCTCCGAGATGCGGCCCTCCGCGCAGCAGCGTGCGTCGGTGGCCGAGCGCTAAGCCGTGACCGCCAGCGCGCAACCCAACCCCCAGCACCCCGGAGACGCGGAGGCGCTCGAGGAGCTCCTGCTCTTCCTGAACAACACCCGCGGCTTCGACTTCATGGGCTACAAGCGCAGCAGCCTGGAGCGCCGCATCGGGGCGCGCATGGAGGCCGTCGACGTCACGAACTATGCGCAATATCTCGACTACCTCGAGGTCCATCCCGAGGAGTACGCCGACCTCTTCAACACGATCCTCATCAACGTCACGGACTTCTTCCGCGACAAGGCCGCCTGGGATCACGTATCGGCCGAGGTGCTGCCGCAGCTAATCGAGGATTCGGTGAACGGCCGCCCCATACGCGTGTGGTGTGCCGCCTGCTCGTCGGGTCAGGAGCCGTACACGGCGGCGATGTTGCTCGCCGAGCTGATGGGCGAGGCCGCGTTCGCCGAGCGGGTGAAGATCTATGCGACCGACGTGGACGAGGACGCGCTTACCCAGGCCCGGCTGTCGCGGTACTCGAGCGAGCAGGTGAAGCACGTTCCGAAAGAGCTGCTCGACAAGTACTTCGAGCAGAACGATCAGGGCTACACCGTGCGGGGCGACCTCCGGCGCGCGGTGATCTTCGGGCGCAACGACCTGGTGCAGGACGCGCCGATCTCGCGCGTGGACCTGCTCGTGTGCCGGAACACGCTCATGTACTTCAACTCCGAGACCCAGGCGCGCATCCTCGGCCACTTCAACTTCGCCCTCAACCAGACCGGCGCGCTCTTCCTCGGCAGGTCCGAGATGCTGATCACGCACGCGGATCTGTTCACCCCGATCAGCCTGAAGTGGCGTGTGTTCCGCAAGGTTCCCGTCCCCACGCTGCGCGACCGGATCGGCACGATGACCCCGAGCACTCGCCGCTCTCCAGTGCTACCGCCGCCCGATTTGGACCTGCGCGACAGCGCGATCGAGAGCGGCAGGGTCGCGGAGATGGTGATCGACCGCGGGGGCTTCGTCGTGAGTGCGAACCAGCAGGCGCGCCTGCTATTCGAGCTCGGCGCTCGCGACGTTGGGCGCCCGCTCCAGGACCTCGTGGTCTCGTACCGCCCGGTCGACCTGCGCTCGCTTCTCGAGCAGGCGTACCAGGAGCAGCGCACCGTGGTGGCGAGCGAGGTGTCGCTGGGTGCGACGCAAGGCGGTCAGGAGCGCACGCTCGAGGTCGCGGTGACACCGGTCATGTCGCCGGACGCGGCGATCCTCGGCGCGACCGTGTCGTTCCAGGACGTGACGCATCACGTGCGGCTGCAGGCGGAGCTCGAACGCTCGAAGCTCGAGCTCGAGAGCGCGTACGAGGAGCTCCAGTCGACCGTGGAGGAGCTCGAGACGACGAACGAGGAGCTGCAGTCGACGAACGAGGAGCTCGAGACCACGAACGAGGAGCTGCAGTCGACGAACGAGGAGCTCGAGACGATGAACGAGGAGCTCCAGTCGAGCAACGAGGAGCTCGAGACGATGAACGACGAGCTGCGCGAGCGGACGAGCGAGATCAACCGGATAAACACCTTCCTCGAGGCGATCCTCTCGAGCCTGCACGTTGGCGTGACCGTGCTCGACCCCGAGCAGCGCGTGCAGATCTGGAACGAGGCGTCCGAGGAGCTGTGGGGGCTGAGGAGCGACGAGGTAGAGGGCGTCCACTTCCTGAACCTCGACATCGGGCTGCCGGTGGAGAAGATGCGCGAGCCGCTCAAGGCGGCGCTCGCGGGCGAGCCTTCGAACGGCGCGACCTCGCTCAAGGCGATCAACCGCCGCGGGCGCGAGATAACCGTCGACGTGAGCACCACGCCGCTTCTGGCCGACGACGGCTCGATCTACGGCGCCATCCTTCTCATGGCCGAGAAGGGGCGGGCAGCCTCCTAGTCCGGGCCCGCCTTCGCTCGCCGCTTGTCGATCTCTCCGCGCAGCGCCGCCGTGGCATTGCGCACCTCCTGGCTCCTCTCGAGCACCTCGCTGAGTCGCTTGGCGGACTTGACGTGATCCTCGCGGAGTCTCTTGAGCTGCGCGTTCAAACGTGCCTCGATCAAACCGGACGCTGTGCCGCCGTCGGGCTGGTGGAGCCGGGCCAAGAGCTGCGGTTGCGCCATGTGGCGTGGCGCGGCGTGCCGTGGTGCCGCGTGCGCCACCTGCCGCAGCGGCGCCACGGAAAGGGTTCGTTCGAGCGTCTCCGCCGGATCGCCGAGCAGCAGCCAGGCGCCGTCGTCTCGGCGGCTGAGGGCCCCGCGCTCGCTGAGCTGGCGCAGCGCGGTCGTCACGGATGGGCGCTGTGCGCCCACCATCTGCGCGAGCAGCCGGTGCGAGAGCGGCAGCCGCAGCACGGTGCCGTCCGTCGCCACATGACCGAAGCGGTCCGCGAGATGCCACAAGAGCGCGAGCAGGCGCGCATCGAGCCGGCTGAGGTTACTCGCAGCGAGCATGAATCCGGCCTCGCCGGCGGTCTCCGTGGCGCGCGCGAGAAGCGCCCCGGCGAGCGCGGGATGGCGCCAGGCGGCGGCCACCACGCGTTCGTCGAGCTCCGCCAGGCGGGTCGGGCAGAGCGCGTACCAGGTCACCTTCCACGGCAGAAGCGTCTCCCGGGAGTCGCTCTGCGGCTGCACGAGCGCGCCCGGTCCGAACAGCTGCGTGGTGGTGCTGCCGACAATCGTGGTGTTCTTGGCGAGTGCTCCCCCGAGCACGATGTAGCCGCCGAGCGGCCCGCGCCGCCCATGCGGTGTCCAGGGCGCGGCCTCCAGGTCCTCTACCGGGACCAGGAGCAGATCGCGCAGCGTCTGTGCGCTGTGGTCTCCGAGCCGCGCAGCGAGATCTGGGTCCTCCATTAGAAGCCGGGCTCTTGGCGTGCTCACGAACTACCTCCTTCTATGGCCATTATGGCGGTTGCGTCTCCCCGCTGCTGAGAATCTCTGGTGGTGCGACAATGGCCGCATGGCGCGCGACGATGAGCTCGCGCAAGTCGCGGAGGAACGCCGGCTCGCTGCGGAGCGCCGGGCGGGC
>JBJMLG010000120.1:0-7305 GCA_045805385.1 Thermoleophilaceae bacterium | reverse complement strand
GCGGCGAGCTTCGTGAGGTTGCGGCCGAACTGGTCGAGCAGCTTCGAAGACTTCTTGGCCTCCCCCTGCTGCCCGGCCTGCTGGCCCTGGCGGCGGCCGCCGGGGCCCGACAGCATGCGGATGACCTCGTTGCGGATCTTCTCGGAGTCCGCGTCGAAGTCGAGCAGGATGCGGGCGGCGACACCCTCGTTCTCGCGAACGAGGCCGAGCAGGATGTGCTCGGTGCCGATGTAGTTGTGGCCAAGGGACAGAGCCTCGCGCAGCGCGAGCTCCAGCACCTTCTTGGCACGTGGGGTGAACGGGATCTGTCCGGAGGTGACCTCCTCGCCGGACCCGACGATCCGGACCACCTGCGCGCGGACGCGCTCGACGGTGATGTCGAGTGACTCGAGCACACGCGCGGCAAGTCCCTCCTCCTCGCGGAGCAGGCCGAGCAGGATGTGCTCGGTGCCGATGTAGTTGTGCTTCAGGATCCGGGCCTCCTCTTGTGCGAGGACGACCACTTGACGAGCCCGTTCGGTGAAGCGCTCAAACACGACCTAAAAATCCTTCTGGTTGGAGGGTGAGCCAGAGGGAAGTACCCCGAGGCCTTTATCTCCTAATCGGCACATTCGCCGCTAGATAAAGGAACCCTCGACTCCCTGAAGCCTAGGGTCAGTCTAGCAATGGGGCCACTCGGCCCTTTGGGGCTTAACCGGCCCTAACACCGCTTTCCGGCGGCCGGTTTCGAGCCCTCCAAGACAGAGTAGAGAGCCTGTCCAGCCCGCCCGCCTACTCCGGCCGCATCGCGGGCCAGAGCACGACCTCGCGGATCGACCGGCGGCCCGAGAGGATCATCACCAGCCGGTCGATACCGATGCCGATCCCGCCAGTCGGCGGCATGCCCTGCTCCAGCGCGCCGACGAAGTCCTCGTCATAGGGCTGGGCCTCCTGGTCGCCCTCGGCCGTGTGGCGCACCTGCTCCTCGAAGCGGGCGCGCTGGTCGTCCGGGTCGTTCAGCTCGGTGAAGGCGTTCGAGAACTCCATGCCGGCCGCAAACGCCTCGAAGCGCTCCACCAAACCCGGCTCTGTGCGATGCGCCTTGGCGAACGGCGAGAGCTCGACCGGGTAGTCCATCACGAACGTGGGCTCGATCAGGTCCGGCTCCACGTACTTCGACAGCAGCTCGTCCACGAGCTGCGCCCAGGTCTCGTTCGGGTTCAGGCTGATGTCCTTCTCGGCGGCGGCGGCCACCAGCCCCTCGCGGTTGCGATTCGCCAGCACGTCGATGCCGGTCTTCTCGAGGATCGCATCGCGCAGCGTGATGCGGCGCCACGGCGGCGTGAAGTCGATCTCGCCCTCGTATTCGACCTCGCGAGCCACGTACGAGACGAGATCCTCGAGCTCGGCCGCGATGTCCTGGTAGTCGACGTAGGCCTCGTACCACTCGAGCATCGTGAACTCGGGGTTGTGCTTGTGCGAGACGCCCTCGTTGCGGAAGTCCTTGCCGATCTCGTAGACCTTCTCGAGCCCGCCGACGATCAGCCGCTTCAGGTAGAGCTCGGTGGCAATCCGCAGGTACAGGTCGCGATCGAGCTGGTTGTGGTGGGTCACGAACGGGCGGGCAAGGGCGCCGCCGTAGAGGGGCTGCAGGATCGGCGTCTCGACCTCCCGGAAGCCGTGCTCGTCGAGCCAGCGCCGGATCGCGGAGATGACCCGCGAGCGCAGCATGAACAGGTCACGCGTCTCCTCGTTCGCCATGAGGTCGAGCTCGCGGCGGCGGTAGCGCGTCTCGACGTCCTCGAGGCCGTGGAACTTCTCGGGCGGCGGGCGAAGCGACTTGGCGAGCAGGGTCCAGTCCTCCACGCGCAGCGTCAGCTCGCCGCGGCGGCTCATGAAGGCGGTGCCGTCCACGCCGATGATGTCGCCCAGGTCGAGCGAGATGAGGCGCTCGAAGGACTCCTCGCCCAAGCGGTCGCGCTGGGCATGGAGCTGGATCCGGCCGGCACGGTCCACCAAGTCGAGGAAGGCCGAGCCGCCGTGCACACGGCGAGCGGCGATCCGCCCTGCCACGCGGTACCGCGCGTCGGTCTCCTCGCCCGGCTCGAGCGCCGCCTGCTCCTCGCGCACGCGCGAGGTGGGAACGACGCCCGGGAACTCGTGCGGGAAAGGGTTGACGCCCTCGTCTCGCAGCCGTTCGAGCTTGGCGCGGCGATCGTCCTGGGGGTTCTGTCCGGCGTCACTCATGGCGCCGGGAGGCTATACGGCGAGCCGCGCTGGGAGCGCGGCTATGCCGTTTCGATCTTGGTGATCTTGAGCTTGCGGGCGGGGCCGCGCGGGACCGGCACGGAGACGACGTCGCCGCGCTTGTGGCCGAGCAGCGCCTTGCCGACCGGCGACTCGTTCGAGAGTTTGTTCTCGGACGGATTCGCCTCGGCGGAGCCGACGATCTGGTACTTGACCGACTTGTCGGTCTTCTGATCCTTCACGTGCACGAGGTTGCCGACTCCGACGGCCTCGGTGGAGACCGCCTTCTGGTCGATCACCGACGCGTTTCGCAGCTTCTCCTCGAGGTCCGCGATCTGCTTCTCGAGCATCGCCTGCTCGTTCTTCGCGTCGTCGTACTCGGAGTTCTCCGAGATGTCGCCGAACTCGCGCGCCTCCTTGATCCGCTCGGCCACCTCGCGGCGGCGATCGGTCGAGAGATGCTGGATCTTGGCCTTGAGATCCTCTAGGCCTGCTGGGGTGAGAATGACGTCCTTTGCCATATAAAAACCCTCCGCTCGGGGGGTCGGAGGGACGCGAGAGTGTAGCACCCGCGTTTGTGGTATTCGACGGCCTCCGGCGAGTCGCCGGAGACGTGCGGATCAGGCGGCCACAAAGGCCGAGAGCGCCTGCAGCGCGGCTCTCGCGTCATCCGTGGTGGGAGCCGTGACCAGCTCCTGGCGCTCGCTCTTGGTCAGCCCGAGCGTGTCGGCGTACCAGGGGTAGAACTTGCGCAGATAGCGGCCCGCGCGATCTACTCCGAGGTGGTCCTCGGCCTGGTCGATCACCCACATCAGCTCGTCGGCGACCTCCTCGGCGGTGGGAGCGCCGTCGCGGCGACCGAGCAGACGCTCGAAGCGCCAGGGGTTGCCCAGGCAGCCGCGAGCGAGCATGACGGCGGCGGCGCCGGAGCGCTCGAAGGCCGCGAGCGTCGCGCCCTCGTCGCTGAGGCCGCCCGAAAGGACCACCGGCACGGGCAGCTGCTCGACCAGCTCGGCGGCCAGCTCGTAGTCGGGCTGGCCCTTGTGCTGCTGGGAGGCGTGCCGCGGGTGGAAGCCGATGCCGGACACGCCCGCCTCCTCGACCAGCCGGCGCGCCAGCGCCGCGCCGGTGCGCTCACCTGGCCGGTTGCCGCTCCGGATCTTCACCGTGACCGGCACGCCGCCCCCGCCCTCCACCGCGGCGCGTGCGATCGCCACGCCCTTGTCCGGATCGTCGAGCAGCGCCGAGCCTGCGCCGGTCTTGCACACCTTGCGCACCGGGCAGCCGAAGTTCAGGTCGATGATGTCGGCTCCCGCCTGCGCCGTGATGGCGGCCGCCTCGCGCATCACGTCGGCGTCGTGCCCGAACAGCTGGACCGCCATCGGGTGCTCCTCGGGATGCAGGCGCAGGAATTCGCGGTGGGTGCGCTCGTCCCCGTATTTGAGGCCGAAGCTCGACACCATCTCGGACACGACGAGCCCCGCGCCGTAGCGCTTCGCCTGCAGGCGTACGAACCAGTTGCCGATGCCGGCGAGCGGCGCCAGCACCAGGCGGTTCGGCAGCTCTATGCCGCCAAGGGTCCAGGGAGTGTCGAGCGATCCGCTCATCGCCCGGAGAAGGCTAGCGGCGCTGCGCCGGCTGGAAGAGCTCTACGAAGTTGCCGGACGGGTCCTCGAGCAGGATCTGGGATCCCCCTGGGCCGGTCACGATCTCGTTGCGGAAGGACAGGCCCGCCGCGCGCAGCCGGTCGACCTCGGCCTCGATGTCATCGACCACGAGCTCGATCCGGTTCCACCCACCCGGTTCGGGCTTGGCTCCGTCAGGCATGGGCCGCCCCGCCGAGCTCGTTGCGCCGCTGAGCAGAAGGCGCAGCTCGCCCCGGGTCACGTCCGCGAACGCAGGCGCCGCGCTCGACAAGAGCGTGAAGCCGAGGTGCTCGGTGTAGAAGGCGATGGCTGCGTCGACGTCGTCGACCATGTACCGCACATTGACCGGGCTCATCACCCTAAAAGGTACCGAGGCTGGGCCGCCTCATCGGCCTAACCGCGGTTCCGCTCCCAGACGAGCCGCAAGCCCGTGAGCGTGAGCAAGTCGTCGAGCTCGTCGATCTCCTCGCAGTACGGGCCGATCGCCGGCGCGTGGCCACCCGTGGCGATGGCCGTCGCCGGCTCGCCGAGCTCGGCTCGCACACGCCTGAGAACTCCGTCCACCATGCCCGCGAACCCGTAGATCGCGCCGGACTGAAGCGCCGCGACCGTGGAGTGCCCGATCACGTCCGCGGGGGCCTCGAGGTCGACCTTCGGCAGCTTGGCCGCACGATCCGCGAGCGCGTTCATGGAGATCTCCACGCCGGGAGCCAGCACGCTGCCCACGTACTCGCCGTTGCCCGAGACGACGTCGAAGTTGATGGCGGTGCCGAAGTCGACCACGATGCACGCGGCGTGGTGCTTGTCGTAGGCGGCAACCGCATTCATCAGGCGGTCCGCGCCGAGCTCATGTGGGCTGTCCATCCGGATCGGCATGCCGGTCTTCACCTTCGGCCCCACCACGAGCATCGTGCCCTTGAGGTAGCGCTCCGACACGAGCCCGTACTCGTGCTCGAGCTGGGGAACCACGGAGGACACGATGGCCCCTTCGACGTCTGATAGGTCGAGGTCGCGAAGGCGCAGCAGGCCCGAGAGCCAAGCGGCCAGCTCGTCGGCCGTCGACTCGCGCACGGTCGCAAGGCGCCAGTGCTCCGCGAGCTGACCGTCGCGGAACATCCCGACGTGAGTCTGCGTATTGCCGTTGTCGATCGCGAGCAGCATGCGCGCCGGGATTATGGCTGGCTCAGAGGCTGCCGACGCATTGCACGCGCTGCCCCTCGAGCGCCGCGAGCGCGTCCGCGAGCCGCTCGCCGCCCGGAAGCGCGAGCTCCGGGTCGAGCTCGAGGAGCGGCACGAGCACGAAGCGGCGCGCCAGCACGTCGCGGTGCGGAAGCGTGAGCCGCTCGGATTGGTGCTCGAGGCCGCCGAGGAGCAGCACGTCGACGTCGATCGCCCGTGGCCCGTGCCGCACTCCGCGCAGATCGCGCCCCATCTCTGCCTCGACCGCCTTGGACTCCGCGAGCAGCTCCTCCGGCCCGAGCGCCGTCTCGACCGCCACCGCAGCGTTGAGGAAGTCCGGCTGATCGGTCAATTCGCCCTGCGGCTCGGTCTCGTAGACCGACGATCGTCCGACCACCTCGATGCCGCGGGCCTCGAGGGCGGCGACCGCGGCACGCAGGTTGGCCAGCCGGTCCCCAACGTTCGAGCCGAGGCCGAGATAGCCCCTCACGGCCGGCGGCAAGCCCGCTCAGCCCGCCTGCTTCGACACCTCGACCGACACCTCGTCGACCGGGAGCGGGATCGGCGGCTCGGGCTTCGTCGCGCGCACCGTCACCCACTCGGTCTCGTAGCGGTCGAGCAGCCGGTCGCAGAGCGCCGAGCAGAGCCGCTCGAGCGTCGCGTAGGAGCGTGCCTGCGCCGCGAGCGCGACCTGCTGGCACACGTCGGCGTAATCCACCGTGTCCTCGATCCGGTCGGTCACGGTCGCGTCGCTGTGGTCGAGCTCGAAGGAGATGTCGAACACGAGCCGCTGTCCCACGTCGCGCTCGGCCTTCTCCACGCCGTGGTGGGTATAGACGGAGAGGCCGGTGATCTCGACCGTCACGACGGGCTCGAGCTCGTCCTCGTCGCCTTCCTCGTCGGGCTCTAGGTCCTCGTGCTCTCGCTCGTCGTCCACTTCCCGCGCACCGTAGCAGCGGCCACCGCGAGCGCATCTCGGACCGGCGCGACGTCATGAACGCGGAAGATGCGCGCGCCCTTTTGATAGGCGAGCACGTTGGTGGCTATCGTGCCCGCGAGCCGATCGGTCACGTCGCGCCCGGTGATCTTCCCGAGGAAGCTCTTGCGCGAAGTCCCGATCACAAGCGGCCGGCCGATCGCGACGAGCTCGTCCAGGCGGCGCAGCAGCTCGAGGTTGTGGTCGACCGTCTTGCCGAAGCCGATCCCGGGATCGAGCCACACGCTGTCCTCCGCGATCCCCTGGGACAGCGCGAACGCGAGTCGCTCCTCGAGGAACGCCTTCACGTCGGACACCACGTCCTCGTAGCGGGGGTCCTCCTGCATCGTGCGAGGCTCGCCGAGCATGTGCATGAGGCAGCAGTCCACGCCGGCCTCGGCGACCACCTCGGCCATGTCCGGGGCGAAGCGGAAGGCGGACACGTCGTTCACCACGAGCGCCCCGGCACCGAGGGCTACGCGCGCCACACCGGGCTTCATCGTGTCGATCGAGATCGGCGGCGAGCCAGCCTCCACGAGCTGCTCGATCACCGGCAGCACCCGGCGCAGCTCCTCCGCCTCGGTCACCGCCTCCGCACCCGGCCGGGTCGACTCACCGCCGACATCGAGGTAGTCGGCTCCCTCGGACGCGAGCAGGCGCCCGTGTGCGACGGCGCGGTCGGTGTCGAGGAACATCCCGCCGTCCGAGAACGAGTCCGGCGTGACGTTCACCACGCCCATCACGAGCGGTGGCGCCGCGGGCAGCATGTGCGGAGCGTAGTGCTGCCCGCGCGCCGAGCGCGGCTACGCGTCAGGTGATCTCAGGCTTCTTTGGCTCGCGAGAGCGCATGTCGGCTCCCGCGAGGCCCGGGCGCGGCAGCGGCCGCGGCTCGATGCCCGGCTTGCGCTTCGGAGTCTCCGGCGCCGGCGGCGTGGGCTCCGGCAGCTCCGGCTCCTCGGTGCCGAAGACGTCGTCCTCGGACTTGCCGTCGAGCAGCTGCAGGAACTGGTCGCGGTCGATCGTCTCGCGCCGCAGCAGCACCTCGGAGGTCTTGTCGAGCTCGGTGCGATAGCGCGCGAGCAGGTCGCGCGCCACCTGGTGCGCCTCCTCCACGATGCGGCGGATCTCGTCGTCGATCTCGCGCGCCACGTCGTCCGAGTAGTCCGGCTCGGCGCTGAACTCGCGGCCGAGGAACGGCTGGCCGTGGTCGTGGCCGAACACGCGCGGGCCGAGCTTCTCGCTCATGCCGAAGCGCATGACCATCTGCTTGGCCGTGGC
>JBJMLG010000119.1:0-15955 GCA_045805385.1 Thermoleophilaceae bacterium | reverse complement strand
GCTGCTCGAGCACGGACGCGAGGTGTTGCTGCTCGACCGCTGCCGGCCCGAGGAGCTCGGCGGGCTTGCGCGCGAGGCCTTCGGCGGCATGTTCATGGTCGACAGCCCGGAGCAGCGCCGCTCCGGCGTAAAGGACAGCGTGGAGCTCGCCTTGGCCGACTGGCTCCGCATCGCGGACTTCGACGAGTCGGACGAGTGGCCGCGCCGCTGGGCCGAGCAGTACGTCTCGCGCGCCCGCGACGACGTCGGCGGCTGGCTGAAGCAGCAGGGCGTGAACTTCTTCCCGGTCGTCAACTGGGCCGAGCGCGGCGTCTTCGGCGACGGCAACTCGGTGCCGCGCTTCCACCTCACCTGGGGCACCGGCAAGGCGCTCGTGGACCAGGTGTGGGCGGCGATCGAGCGACATCCGCGCAGGCGCTCGCTCGAGCTCCGCTTCCGCACGCGCGTGACCGAGCTGCTCGAGGACGGCGGGTGCGTGCGCGGCTGCCGTGTGGAGAGCGAGGACGGAGGTGGGCAGGGTGAGATCGAGGCTGCGGTCGTCGTGGTCGCAGCCGGGGGCGTGGGCGGCAACCTCGACATGGTGCGGCGCGAGTGGCCGGCCGAGCTCGGCGAGGCGCCAGAGCACCTCCTCATGGGCTCCCACTACTACGCCGACGGCGCCATGCACGACGAGGTCAAGCGAGTGGGCGGCAACGTGACCCACATCAACCGCATGTGGAACTACGCCGACGCAGTCCGCCACCCGCAGCCGCGGCGCCCGCTTCACGGGCTCAAGCTGATCCCGCCGCGCTCGGGCCTCCTCTTCGACCCGACCGGGCGCCGCTACGGACCTGTGCCGGTGATGCCGACGTTCGACGCCTACTACGCGCTCGAGCGCATGTGCGAGCACGAGCGCAAGTACTCGTGGCTCGTATGCAACTGGAAGATCGCAGTGCGCGAGCTGGACGTGTCCGGCTCACAGCACAACCCGCACCTCCGGGAGAAGCGCCTCGGGCGCTTCGTGGGGAGCGTGCTGCTCGGCAAGCCGAATCTGGTCCGGTACTTCGTGGACGGCTGCCCCGACTTCGTGACGGGGCGCTCGGTGCCCGAGCTCGCCGAGCGCATGTCTGAGGTGACGAACGACGCTGCGCTCGAACCCGAGCTGCTCGAGTCGGAGATCGCCCGCTACGACGACAACCTCGCGCGCGGGAAGAGCCTCTGGAACGACGACCAGCTCCGCCGCATCGCGCAGTTGCGCAACTGGCGCGGGGACCGCCTCCGCACCTCCCGCTTCGCGCGCATCGTCGAAGAGAAGGCGATGCCGCTGATCGCGATCCGCCTCCAGCCGATGGCGCGCAAGAGCCTGGGCGGGATCCAGACCGATCTCGAGTGCCGCGTGCTCACGCCCGGGGGCGACCCCATGGACGGCCTCTACGCCGTCGGCGAGGCGGCCGGCTTCGGCGGAGGCGGCGTGCACGGCAGGCGCTCGCTCGAGGGCACCTTCCTCGGCGGCTGCGTGTTCACGGGCCGGCTGGCGGCGAAGGCGATCGCCGCTCAGCCGGCGGCCGCGGAGCCCTCGCCCGCAAGCGCGAGCTAGTAACCGTACGGGTTGCTCACCGGCGCCTGGGTCGCGGGCGCTTGCGCCGCCGTCTTCTTCACGAGGCGTCCCGCCGCGTTCAGCACGTACCAGCGCGCACCAAAGCCGTTCACGCCCTGACCTTTGGTGTCGCCCGCCTTGCTGTCGGGCGCGAAGCGGTAGAGCGGATGGTGGTTGTAGACCGCCTGCGTGGTGCCGTCGCTGCGCTTCACAGTCGTTAGCTTGGCGGCGTCGACGCCCTTTCCGGCCCTCGCCTTCCCAGACACGATCAGCGGAGGCCACACGGCCGCGCAGGCGTCGCTGCAGCTGCTCTTGCCGTGCCGGTCCTTGCCGAACTCGTACAGGGTCCGCCCCTTGCCGTCCACGAGGATCTTCCCCAGACCGGTGGCGCGCAGGGCCACGGTCGGCCTCGCCTTCGCGGCCGCGCCCTCACCGCCCGCCACGCTGGTCGCGTACCCGACGGCTCCCATGGCCACCGCTGCCGCGGCGACCGTGATGCCTGCAACTCGAGCCTTGCCCTTCATCGCCTGCTCCTTGCGCGTTCGTTGGCGGGTCCTCATAGGAGGACGCGTGGCAGGCCCTGTGTCGTCCCGTCACTCGCGGCTCGATGCCGCCCAGATGTTGATGCCCGAGTCGACGGCGTAGCGATCGATCTCCTCCAGCTCGTCGTCGCTGAAGTCGAGGTTGTCGAGCGCGGCGATGTTCTCCTCGAGCTGATTGACGCTGCTCGCCCCGATGAGCGCGGACGTGACGCGCGGGTCCCGCAGCGTCCAGGCGATGGCCATCTGCGCGAGCGACTGCCCTCGCCGCTGCGCGATCTCGTTCAGCGCGCGGATTCGCTGGAGCGTCTCCTCGGTGAGCATGTCGGTCGTCAGGAAGCGGCCCTCGGCCATGCGCGAGTCCTGCGGCACGCCGTCCAGGTACTTGCTCGTGAGCATGCCCTGGCCGAGCGGCGAGAACACGATGCAGCCGATGCCCTCCTCGCCGAGCACGTCGAGCAGGTCCTCCTCGATCCAGCGGTTGAGCAGCGAGTAGGAGGGCTGGTGGATCAGCAGCCGGATGCCCCGTTCGCGCAGGATCTCGACCGCCTCCTTGGTGCGCTCACCGGAGTAGGACGAGATACCGGCGTACAGCGCCTTGCCCTGTTTTACCGCGGTCTCGAGCGCGCTCATCGTCTCCTCGAGCGGCGTGTCCGGGTCGTGGCGGTGCGAGTAGAAGATGTCCACGTAGTCGAGTCCCATCCGCTGCAGGCTCTGGTCGAGGCTCGCGAGCAGGTACTTGCGCGATCCCCATTCGCCGTAGCGCCCGGGCCACATGTCGTAGCCCGCCTTCGTCGAGATGATCAGCTCGTCCCGGTAGGGGCGCAGGTCCTCCCGCATGACGCGGCCGAAGTTCGTCTCGGCGGCACCGTTCGGCGGGCCGTAGTTGTTGGCGAGGTCGAAGTGCGTGACCCCGAGGTCGAACGCTCGTCGGAGGATCGCGCGCTGCGTCTCGATCGGGCGGTCGTCGCCGAAGTTGTTCCACAGGCCGAGCGACACTGCCGGCAGATCGATCCCGCTGCGGCCGCAGCGCCGGTACTGCATCCGGTCGTAGCGGTCTTCCCTCGCGAGGTATGTCATGACGCCGAAGTATGCACGCGTACGTAAGATCGCCGGCTGCGATGGGCACGAGCGGCGCGACAGACATGGGCGAACAGCGCGCGGCGGTGGCCGCCGCGGCGCGGCGCCTGGCCGAGGCGGGGCTTGTCGAGCGAACTTCGGGGAACGTGAGCGCGCGCTCCGGCGACCTCGTGGCGGTGACGCCGACCGGTGCCCAGCTCGGGTCGCTGGACGCCGATGACGTGACCGTCGTGGACATGTCGGGCGCGGTGGTGGACGGACGCTTCGAGCCGACCTCCGAGACGGCGCTTCACCTGGGGCTGTACGAGTCCACGCAGGCCGGCGCGGTGGTGCACACGCACGCGCCGGTGGCGACGGCGGTGGGCTGCGTGGTCGACGAGCTGCCGCTGGTGCACTACGAGATGCTCGCGCTCGGCGGCGCCGTGCGGGTGGCGCCTTACGCCACCTTCGGCACGCAGGAGCTGGCCGACTCGGTGGCCGCTGCGCTCGAGGGGCGCGCGGCTGCGCTCATGCAGAACCACGGCGCGGTCACCATCGGCCCGGACCCGGCAGCCGCCGTCGAGCTGACGCTTCTGCTCGAGTGGGCGGCGACGCTGTTCTGGCGCGCGCGCCAGATCGGCGATCCGCGCTCGCTCGACGACCACGACGTCCAAGACTTCTTCGACACGGTCGCCCGCCGGGGCTACGGCGCGACCAAGGAGGTGGGGGACCAGTGAAGGCAGTCGCACTCGGCGCGTACATCCTCGACGTGCTCGTGCGCCCGGTGACCGAGATACCGCCCGGCCAGGACGCGGCGCTCGTGGAGGAGATCCGCCTGGCGCCCGCGGGCGCCGCGGGAGGAACGGCCGTAACCCTCGCCAAGCTCGGCGCCGAGGTGCACGCCGCGGGAGCCGTGGGCCGCGACAAGCTCGGCGACGTGCTGATCGAGATGCTCGAGCGGCACGGCGTGCGCACCGAGCGCTTGGCGCGCCGCGACGAGCTGCAGACTTCGTCGAGCGTCATCCCGATCCGGCCCACCGGCGAGCGCCCGGCTCTGCACGTAATCGGCGCGAACATGAGCTACACACCTCAGGACGCCCCGCTCGAGCTCATCGCCGAAGCGGACTTCCTGCACGTGGGCGGTCCCGAGCTGCTCGGCGAGACCGCACAGCTCGTGCTCGCGGCGGCCAAGGAAGGAGGGGCGACTACGTCGGTCGACGTGCTCGCGGACGGCTGGCCGGAGCTGCTCGACATGATCGCCCCGGCGCTGACGCACGTGGACTGGATCACGCCAAACGACGAGCAGGCCAAGCGACTGACGGGCGCGACGGACATGGAGTCCGCCGCTTCCGAGTTGCTCGAGCGCGGGGCAGGCGGGGTGATCGTGACCTGCGGCGCCGAAGGCGTGCTCATCGTGACTGCGGAGGGACAGACTCGCGTACCCGCCTTCGAGATCGACGTGGTCGACACCTCCGGCTGCGGCGACGCGTTCGTCGCGGGCTTCCTCCGTGGGCTGTCCCTCGGCGACGAGCCGCCCGAGGCCGCGCGCCTCGGCTCGGCGGCGGCGGCGCTCGTGGCACGGGGCACGGGCAGCGACTACGGCGCATTCGATCTCGACGCCGTTCAGGCGTTCGCCGCGGCCACGCCCGTGAGGGAACCGGCGCAGGGATAGGGCTCGCCCGGCAAGATTCACGCCGGCAAGGGCAGCGGGTACAGGAGGCGGTTATTCATGGAGGGCTCCGGGATCACCCGGCGCCGCCTGGTCGGCGGTGCCACGGCCACGGCGCTCGCGGCGGCGGTGCCGTCGCAGGTGGCGCGCGCGGCCACCAAGGGGACGCAGAAGGCGGCGCGCAGCGCGGACGTGATCGTCGTCGGCGCGGGGCTGGCGGGCCTGGCCGCGGCACGCAACGTGGCGGCGCAGGGCAAGTCGGTCCTCGTTCTGGAGGCCCGTGACCGTGTCGGCGGCCGCGTGCTCAACCACGACCTCGGCAATGGCGACTACAGCGAGCTCGGCGCCATGTTCTTCGGCCCGACGCAGACCCACATCGAGAAGCTCGCGACCGACGTGAGCGTGGGCGCCTACAAGACCTACAACACCGGCAACAACGTCTCGTACGTGAACGGCCGCCGGGAGGAGTACCCATCGAATACGCCGCTCGGCATTGTGCCGCCCGACCCGCTGGTAGCGGCCGACGCCGCGGCGGTCGTGACGCTGCTCGACCAGCTGTCCGCCGACGTGCCGGTGAAAGCGCCGTGGGAGTCGTCGAAGGCGGACGAGTACGACCGGCAGACGCTCGACACCTGGATCCGCGAGCACTCGAGCGGCAACCCCGACTTCATGTCGATCGTCCAGGCCGCCACCAACGCGATCTTCGGCGCCGAGCCGCGCGACCTCTCGCTGCTCTACACGCTCTTCTACATCGCCGCCTCCGGTGACGAGACGCACCCCGGCACGTTCGAGCGCAACTTCAACACCGCCGACGGCGCGCAGGAGTCGCGGTTCCAGGGCGGGGCCTACCAGATCCCGGTCAAGGTTGCGGCCGCTCTCGGCGACAGCGTGGTGTTGAGCGCGCCGGTGCGGCGCATCTCGCAGACCTCCACCGGAGTGAGCGTCGTGACCGACGCCGGCACCTTCGCCGGCAAGCGAGCGATAGTGGCGATACCGCCGGCGCTCGCCGGGCGGATCGTCTACGACCCCATCATGCCGCCGCTTCGCGACCAGCTCACGCAGCGGATGCCGCAGGGCACGCTCATGAAGTTCGAGGCGATCTACGACAAGCCGTGGTGGCGCGACAAGGGCTACACCGGTCAGGCCGTGAGCGGCCAGGGCGCGATCCGCGTCACGTTCGACATCACGCCGGAGGACGGCGCGCCGGGGATCCTCATGGGCTTCATCGGCGGCCACGAGGCGCGCACGTGGGAGCAGCGCTCCGCCGCGGACCTGAAGAACGAGTGCCTGAACAACCTCGCCACGCTGTTCGGCGAGGAGGCGCGGGCGGCCAAGGACACGGTGAGCTTCAACTGGAGCACGGAGGAGTGGAACCGCGGCTGCCCCGTGGCGCTGGCCGGGCCGGGCACATACAGCGACTTCGGCACGGCGCTGCGCGCGCCGGTCGGCCGCATCCACTGGGCCGGGACCGAGACGGCGACGTACTGGAACGGCTATATGGACGGCGCCGTGCGCTCGGGAGAGCGGGCGGCGGCGGAGGCGCTAGCCGGACTCTAGGACGGCGTTTGTCTTCGCCTCGTCGGCCAGCGCCAGCCAGTTGTCGCCGGGCTGCGGGATGTGCGCCCAGTCCTTCATCGGGCGGCCGCGCCCGGAGGGGTCGAAGGGCTGCGCCTCTCCGTTCTCGATCAGCTCGCCGGCCCGCGCGCGGCCAACCTTGACAGCGAGCCCGTCGTTGTGGAGCCCGGCGAAGAGCTTGCCGCGCGTCTTCAGCGACGGCATGCCCATCATCTTCGTCTCCTCCACGTCGGGGTCGGCGCGCAGCGCGTCGACCACCTCGCGGTAGGCATGCTCGCTCACGCCGACCAGCTTACGGACCGGCGCGACCGGCGCGAGCGACCGGGCTCGTGCGCTATACCGGTTCCGCGTTCAACTGGCAGGGGGTGCCACTGATGAAGGTTCACCGGCTCGCGCTGGCTGTGTCGGCCGCGCTCGCGCTCGGCCTGTGCGGCGCCGCGCAGGCGCGCACGGTCAGGATCTCCGAGTTCCGGCTACCGGACAGCAGGCTCGATGCGCTGCGGAGCGATTGGGTCGACGGGCTGCTGGCGCGCTATCCGCAGGGGTCGTGGGCGCCGATGCGTCAGGAGCTCACGAACCGGGACCTCAGGCTGATGGGCCTTCCTTCCAAGCGCATCCTCACCTCGCACCGCTACCGCACGCCGACCGCCGTCTATCCGAACGGGAAGATGGTGAAGCTTGGCGCCGGGAAGCGATCAAAGCAGGGCGGCGGCTCCCAGCCGCCTGCCGCCGCTCAGCCGGGCCTCGTGACCTTCGCCGGAACCGGCTTCTTCGGCATCCGGCCGGGGGCGTGGCTGCTGCTGATCAACGGGAACAGCGTTGGCTGGTGCTCGATGGCGCACGTGTACGGCTCGCCCGGCGCGTACCAGGTGAGCACGGCGGGTCACTGCGGGAAGGTCGGGGACACCGCGACCGTGATCGGCGCGGTGGGCAACCGCACGGTGAACGGAGTGCCCGTCCCCGTGCTGCTCGACTTCGGCAAGTTCTCGAGGAGCACGGGCGATGCGGGCATCGGCAAGGACTGGGCCCTCATCTCCGTACTGCCGCAGTATCAGAGCCTCGTCACGCCGACGATGGCGTTCTGGGGCGGCCCGCGCGGCATGTTCACCTCCACGGGCGAGATCGTGAGCGTGAACCTGCTCGGGAAGCAGCCGGCCGTCGGCGTGAACCCGAATCCCACGCTGGTCCAGCAGATCCTGCACTACGGGCATGGCGCGGGAGTGGGCGCTGGTGGCACGCCTCGGTCGGGCACGTCGATCACGTGGAGGCCGGACTACTTCACGTTCTTCGGTGCCATCACTCCGGGCGATTCGGGGTCGGGCTCGAACACGCTGGGCGGCGACAACGTGGGCGACGAGCGCGAGGCGGCAGGGATCAACACGCACATCTACGTGGACCCGTCGCTGAAGACCGGGGTGGGCTTGATGGCCGGAACGCGGGCGACGCTCGTCGGCGCGACGCTCGCCGACGGTCAGCTGGTGCCCTATCCGGCACCCACGCCGGTTCCGCTTCCGTAGTTAACGGTGCCGGCGGACCCGGTGCGTGCAGCGGGAACGGCGGTGCGCCTTCGCCTTGCGTGAGCGGCAGGCCTTACGACGGCTCGCGGTGCGAGCCGTCGTGGAGGTCCGCCGCAGCTTGCGGGGCGCGGTCGTCGTGGTGGTGGTGCCGCCGGTCGACGTCGTGGTCGTGCTCGTGGTGGTTGTCGTCGTGCTCGCCGCGGGCGCGGGCTGCACCGCCGATACTGCCTGCAGCGAGGCCCACGGGATCTGCGCGAGGATCGCGTCGGAGCTCAGCCCGCCGTACGCCGCGACGTACGGATTGGGGTTGCCGAGCAGCATGGTCGGCGTCGGATCCTCCCCGTAGAGAACAACCGAGCTCGAGCGGTCGCGCACGATGACGCCGTACGTCTGCATCGCCTTGGCGATCATGCGGGCCATCGGCGAGAGCGTGACCTTTGAGAGATCGAGCGCCGGGTTCAGCCGGAAGCGCGTGCCCTCCGGGATCGCATTCACGCCGGTCCAGGCGCCGTCCGTGCGGTTCGCCGGCCAGGCGTAGGTGCCCGCCGCCGTGTTGGGAAGCGCCATCGACAGCGCATGGTCGATCGAGCCCTTCTGGAGGTCGGCGAGCGTGATCATGCCGCCCATCAGCGGGAGGCCCGAGGCCGTCGCGCCGAACGGCTTCGAGTTGATGCCCGGGTTCTGCGACACGTGGTCGATGCGCGCGCCCCAGGCGGCGTGCCAGCCGGGAATGTTGTTGGTGCCCCACGGCGTCACCTCGTCGGGCACCTTGTAGGCCAGCCACAGCTCCCACATCGTGTCGGTGGACTTCTGCCAGATCACCATGTGGCGGTCGCTGCCGGCGGCGTGCACTGCATTCGCGGGGATAGGGACGGCCGAGAGCTGGGAGCGCAGGTTTGCCGCGTCGGTCGCGTTCGTGTACATCGCGCTCGGTGTGTCGAGGTACACGCTCTGCGTCGGCGCGCCGGCAGGCACCTGGTACACGGGCGCCGAGTAGCTGCGCGTGTTGATCCAGAGGCCGTAGGTGGTGCGCTGGCGGAGCAGTTCGGCCGACAGGCCGGCGCTGTTTGCGTCGAGCACGGCTGCACTCGACAGCGGCGTGTTCCACACCCCGGTGGGCGAGAACGGGCGGTCGTCGGCGCGTGCGGCCGGCGCGAGCGCAGCGGTGAGCAGCGCGAGCGCGAGCACGAGGAAGGACAGGCGTGTGCGCGCGCGTGCGGGCAGCACGCAGCGGCCGGTAAACGGCATCGGTTCTCCTAGCGTGGGCGTGGGCCGCAGCGCCGGGCGCGGAGTGCGAGTCCGTGTACGCCCGAGCCGACCCCTGTCTGGGCAACCCTGCCTGGTCAGCCCGTCCTTGGTGAGTCCACGGTAAGACGGATCTGCACTTTTTGCCACCCCCGTGTGATCGGCCGCTGCGGCCGATCACAGGAGAGGGCTGACGCGCCCGATGCAGGCAGTGAAGGCGGGCGGTGTGGGGCCGGTGATCGCCACGTCGGCCAATCCGTCGTCGTTTACGGCTCACTATGGGAAGTAAGTGACGACGTTAGGGCTGGAGGATCGGCGACGCTTCGGCGATACGCCTCGCCGACGGGCGTTTCGGGCTAGCTCGCGGTCGTGCCGAGCCCGACAGGGCAGGACACGCCCGTGCCGCCAATTCCGCAGTAGCCGTTCGGGTTCTTCGCGAGGTACTGCTGGTGGTAGTCCTCGGCGTAGTAGAACGGCCCGGCGGGGGCGATCTCGGTCGTGATCTCGCCGTGCCTGGAATCCCTCAGCGCCTGCTGGTAGCGGTCGCGGGAAGCGGCGGCTGCCTCGGCCTGGGCATCGCTCGTGGTGTAGATCGCGGAGCGGTACTGCGTGCCCACGTCGTTGCCCTGGCGCATGCCCTGGGTCGGGTCGTGGCCCTCCCAGAAGATCCGCAGCAGCTCGTCGTAGCTCACCTTCGAGGGGTCGTAGGCCACGAGCACCGCCTCGGCGTGGCCGGTGTGCGCGCTGCACACCTCCTCGTACGTCGGGTTCGGCGTGTGGCCGCCCGCATAACCCGCGGCGGTGGTGTACACGCCGGGCGTCTCCCAGAAGAGCCGCTCGGCTCCCCAGAAGCAGCCCATGCCGAACACCGCCGTCTCGATTCCGTCGGGGAACGGCGGCTGCAGCGGGTTGCCGTTCACGTAGTGGCGCGCCGGCACCGGCATCCGCTCGTCGCGGCCCTCGAGCGCGCGATCGGCGGGGATCATCTCGGTCTTGTGGCGTGAGAAGAGCATTACCTCTGAGGTTAGCCCCCTCGACAAGCCCCGAACGTCAGCCGCGCACGCCCTCCGACACCTCTTCGTCATCCGGGCGCCAGCCCGGGCCTCGGAACATGAGCGCGAGCCTCGTGCGCCAGTCGCGCACGTGACGCATGTCGTGCCAGAGCGCGATGTACTCGTGGAAAGCCACGCGCACCGGCTTGAACGTGTGGATGTTCTTCGTGAGCCCGTAGCGGACGCGCTCGCCCTCGGGTTCGAAGGTGCCGAACAGGCGGTCCCAGATGATGAGGATGCCGCCGTAGTTCTTGTCGAGGTAGACCTCGTTCGAGCCGTGGTGCACGCGGTGGTGGCTCGGCGTGTTCAGCACGGCCTCGAGCGCGCGTGGCAGCCGGCGCACCCGCTCGGTGTGGATCCAGAACTGGTAAATGAGGCTCCAGCTCTGTGCCAGCAGCACCATCCAGACCGGGAAGCCGACGAGCGGCATCCAGATCCAGAAGGGGAAGTAGGTCATCGGCACCCAGGTCTGGCGGAGGGCGGTCGAGAGGTTGTAGTGCTGCGAGCTGTGGTGCACCACGTGGCTCGCCCAGAACACGCGGCTCTCGTGCGACACGCGGTGGAACCAGTAGTAGGAGACATCATCCGCGAAGAAGAGCAGCACCCACACCCACCAGTCGTGCGGGTCGAGGCGCAGTGGCGTGAGCTCGTAGAGGCCGGCGAAGATCGCGACCACCACGAGCTTCCAGGCCACGTTGATCGTCACGTTGCCGAGGCCCATGGTCAGGCTGGTGCGCGTGTCGCGCCCCTCGAAGCCGACGAGCTCCGCGTCCTCTTGCACGTGGCGAAACGACAGCCACTCGACGATCAGCAGCAGGATGAAGAACGGGATCGCGTAGTAGAGGACCTCGACCATCAGCCCACCGCCTCGAGGGTGCGGTCGAGCAGCTCGCGCGCGGTGCGCTCCGCAAGGTGCTCATTCCCGTCCGCGACCGCCGCCGCGAGCGCGCGCCACGCCCGCGTATCGGCCACCTCGTCCGCGTAGATGCGCGAGTCCACTCCGCGCCCGTGCCTCGCTCCGACCAGGCTGTTGAACGCAAGCCGGTAGCCGAGATTGCCGCTGCCGTCCACGATCAGCTCCCAGAGCTGCTCGTAGGCCAGGAGCTGCTCCTCGTAGCTCGAGCCCGCGTACGGCGACGCCAGGCGCCTCAGTTCGTCTCGCGCCGCAGCCGGCGCACGCCGCGCACACAGCCTCGCCGCGTCGGCGCCGATCGATGCGCGCATCTCCGCGATCGAACGAAGCAGATCGAGACCCTGCCCGCTCGTGCTCAGGTCGGCGAGCAGGTCGAGCCCGCCCGTCGCCCGCCAGTCGAGCACGCGCGTCGCGCCTCCATGCGAGACGCGCACGAGGCCCGCCTGCTGCAGGCGCTTGACCGCCTCCCTGACCGCGTGCCGGTTCACGCCATGCTCGCCGCTGAGCGTGCGCTCCGAGGGCAGTGCGTCGCCCGGTCGGAGGCGGCCGTCGAGGATGTCTCCACGCAGCCGCTCGTGCACCGAGTCGGAGGCGAGGCGACGGTCTGTGGTGAGCGGCTCGCTCATAACTGGTCCAACCAGTTGCGAGTGTAACGCTCGTCACTAATGGCGCGCAACCGCAACCGGAACCGGGGGCGGCCACTTGCGGCCGCAACTTTGCCTGTGGTAGGAAGACCTGTGGCGCGTTGACGCTCACCGAGGCCGGTAGCCGAAACGGGCGGCCCGGCCCTTTTGGCCCCGAGCATTGGACCCGCACATGCCCCGCCCTGCGTTCGCCTGGCACCGCCGACTCCGGTTCGTCGGCGCATTCGCGGCGATTGCCGTCGGGGCACTCACCGTCGCCGTCCCCGCGATGAGCGGCTCCGGCTGCGACGCCCCCGGATCGTGCTTCGCCGCCGCCGATGGCGACCAGCTGTCCGGCCCCGGCGCCCTGGCGGATTGGCAGTCGCTTGCCGGCACGCCCGAACTCGCGCAGCAACTCGACCCGTCGCCGGACGACGTATTCACGGCGGGCGACGAGGGCAATCCTGACGCCTGGGCCTTCGGCACGACCGCAACCGTTTCGCCCGCCAAGTCCGACGTGCTCGGCTACTGGGCGTCGATCGAGCGGAGCGGGGACTCGGTGCTCGCGGATCTCGCCTTCGCGCGGGCGCCGGGGAGCGGCGATTCCTTCGTGGGCATCGAGCTGAACCAGCGGGCCGCCGGATACCGCAAGTCGGGCACCGTCGCCGTTCCGACTCGCACCGACGGCGACCTGCTCATCGACTTCGAGATGAAGAGCTCCAGCGCTTCGGTGGAGCTGTGCCGATGGAGCGGCGACGAGCACTCGGGCGAGTGGAAGCCCGCGACTGGAGCCGGCAGCGATTGCTCGCAGATCGGCGCCCCGCTTGGCGTTGGAGCGACGAACTCGGCCGCGATCTCTGCGGCGAACGACTACCTGCTGCCCGGCAGTCCGCTCGGCGTGCGGCAGTTCGGGGAGGCGAGCGTGGACCTCACCGAGGTGTTCGGCGAGGCCGCGCGGGCGTGCAGCTTCGGCTCCGTGTGGACGCACACGCGCACCTCCGAGGACGCGAACTCGCGCCCGGTCGACTATGTGACGCCGCGCCCGCTGATCGACGACTGCCCGCCGCCGTCAGCGCCACCGCCAGTCGAGAAGAAGGAAGAGCCTCCGCCTCCGCCGCCTGCCACGCTTCCCGACCCCGTGCTCGGGAGCAGCGTGAACATGGCTCTCGTGAGCGGCGATGTGACCGTCACGCTTCCGAACGGCAAGACGCAGACGCTCGGCTCGTTCGCGCACGTGCCCGTCGGTTCCGTTGTGGACGCCAGCGGCGGCGTGATGGAGCTCACCACCGCGCGCAACTCCACAGGCACCACCCAGAAGGGGCGCTTCTGGGGCGGCGCCTTCAAGGTGCGCCAGCGCCACACTGTCGGCGGCCGAACCGAGCTGCTGCTCGAGGACACGCCCGCGGCAGGGGCGCGCGCGAGTGGCCGCGCGTTCGCGGCGAGGAAGCGCAAGAAGGTCTGGGGCGACGCCCACGGCAACTTCCGGACGCGGGGCCGCTACGCGGCCGCGACCATTCGCGGAACGAAATGGCTCACCGAGGAGTCGGGCCTCGTCACCAGCGTGCTCGTCCGGCGCGGCGTCGTGCGCGTGCGCGACTTCCGCCGCCACAAGACGGTCACGGTCCGCACGGGCGAGCGCTACACGTCAACGCCACGAGTGCGCCGCGCCGCTGCGCGGTTCACCGGGTAGGCCATGCTCGGCGGGCGGCGCAAGCTCCGCGGGTTCATGCTCGTCGCCGTCGTGCTGGCATCCGTGGCGACCACGATCGCCGCGTACTCGTTCCACGTGCTGCGCCAGCCCGAGCGCTCTACGGTGGACGCGCGCTTCGCAATCCGCGGGAGCGAGGGGCCACCCAAGGACGTCGTCGTCGTGCAGATCGACGACTCCACGTTCAACCGCCTGGGCGTGCAGTGGCCGTTCCCCCGCTCCCTCCACGGCGAGCTGATCGACCGCCTGAGCGCGGCCGGCGCGCGCGTGATCGCGTTCGACGTGCAGTTCACGGAGGCAACAACGAAGAGGGAGGACGGCGCGCTGATCGACGCGGTCGGCCGCGCCCAGACGCTCGTGCTCGCCACGACCGAGGTCGATCCCGGCGGCCTCACGCGCATCTTCGGGGGCGACGCGGTGCTCCACAGCTTGAAGGCGCGGCCCGCCGACTCCGTGCTGCCGCCCGACTCGGGCGGCGTGATCCGCCGCATGCCGTATTCGGTCGACAAGCTCGGCTCGTTCGGCGTCGTGACCGCGGAGCGCTACCTCGGGCACCGCGTGAATCATCCGGCGAGCGGCACTGCGTGGATCGACTTCCGTGGGCCACCGGGCACCGTCCGCACCGTTTCGTACGGCGACGTGATCACCGGCCGTGTGCCGCGCTCGGTCTTCCAGGGGAAGATCGTGGTGGTCGGGCCATCCGCGCCGTCGCTTCAGGACGTGCACCCCACGTCGACCACGGGCAACTCGCTCATGTCGGGGGCGGAGCTGCAGGCCAACACGGTCGACACGGCGCTTCGCGGCTTCCCGCTCGATTCCACCGCCAGGTGGGTCGACATCCTGCTCATCGTCCTGTTCGGCGTGGTCCCGCTCGCGGGCCTGCGGCTCGGCGTGCTGCGAGGCGCGCTCGCCATGATCGCGCTCGGCGCCCTCTACGCCGTTGCGGTGCAGCTCGCCTTCGACAGCGGCACGATCCTCCCGTTCTTCTACCCGGTGGTGGCGCTCCTGCTCTCCACCGTCGGTGCGCTCGCGATCTCGTACATCACGGCGGCGTTCGAGCGCGAGCGCGTGCGCGAGATCTTCGCGAGGTTTGTGCCGGCGAAGGTCGTGGACGAGGTGCTCGAGCAGACCGACGGCACGCTGCGCCTCGGCGGCGAGGCGAGCGAGTGCACGGTCCTGTTCAGCGACCTCCGTGGGTTCACGACATTCTCGGAGACGAGGGACGCCGCCGATGTGATCGAGATCCTGAACCGCTATCTCGGCGAGATGACCGCGGCGATCATGTCCCACGGCGGCACGCTCGTGAGCTACATCGGCGACGGAATCATGGCCGTCTTCGGCGCCCCTATCGAGCAGCCCGATCACGCCGATCGCGCGCTCGCGGCCGCGCGCGAGATGCTCGGCCCGCGGCTCGACGCGTTCAACTCATGGATGCGAGAGCAGGGCGTTGCCGACCGGTTCGCGATGGGCGTCGGCCTCAACACGGGCGTCGTCGTGACGGGCAACGTGGGCTCGCAGGAGCGGCTCGAATACACCGCGATCGGCGACACCACGAACACCGCCTCCCGGCTCGAGGGCATGACGAAGGGGAGCGGCTTCCACCTGTTCATGGCGGACTCGACGATCCGCTCGATGATCAGCCGGCCCGACGACGTGGTGTTCGTGGACGAGCTGCCCGTGCGCGGGCGCAGCAAGCCGGTCGAGGTGTGGTCCGTCGCCAACGGCAACCGCGCTCAGGCGAACGGCGCGGATCCGGCGGCCGAGCCGCTCAGGCCTTCAGGAATCCCGGGCTGAACGCCGCGAGCCGCGCGCTCGCGAGCGCATCGGCTTCGGCCGTCGCCGGCGCGCTTCCCGTGACCGCCGGGATGAACTCGTCGCGCTCGAGCGCGTAGAGCACGCATTCCGTCACGGCGGTGACGGTGGCGGTGCGAGGAACGTCGCGCAGCAGCGCGATCTCGCCGAAGCCGGCGCCAGGGCCCATGCGGCGGGCGTGCTGCCCGTCCACGTCGGCATCGAGCTCGCCCGATTGGATCAGGTAGTAGCGGTCGCCCGGCTCGCCCTGGCGGATCACCACCTCGCCCGGCTGCTGTTCCACGCGCACGAGCCTCCTCGCGAGATGCTCGATCGTCGCCTCCGGTAGGGGTGCGAACAGGCGCGCGGACCGGAGCAGCTCGACCAGCTCGATCGGCGGGCCGCCGATCCGCTCGAGCATCCGCAGGCGCGGCCACGCGATCGCGGTGGCCACGGGCAGCACCGCCCCCGTCGCGATCAGCGCGCCGCGTGCTCCCAGCAAGTGCACGAGCAGCGGCGCGAGCGCGGCGCCCAGGCCGATGGTGGTGATCAGCGAGGTCTCGAGCACTCCCATCACGCGCGCGAGCACCTTGTCGTCGACGGCTCGCTGAAGCATCGTGATGCCGGCCACGTCCACGAGCGTGTTGCCCACGCCCACGAGCGCGAGCGCGATGAACGCCACGGGGTC
>JBJMLG010000118.1:0-8222 GCA_045805385.1 Thermoleophilaceae bacterium | reverse complement strand
GGGGATCGCGTGAGCGTTCGGGAGCCCGGCCGCTCGAGCCATCCGCTCGATCACCTCGCATTTCCGCCGCGTGGCCTCCACCAGGTCCAGCCGCGCGCGAGGCAGCGCGGCCGCCAGCGCCAAGCCGGGAAAGCCCGCGCCGGCGCCGATATCCGCGATCGCGCGTGCGGAACGCAGCTCCTCGAGCTCGAGCCCACTCAAGCTGTCCGCGATGTGCTGGCGGACGGCCTCGTCTGGATTCCGAACGGTGGTCGGCGGGTCGGGCTCAGCCGCCAGCGCCTCGAGCAACGCCGCGAAGCGGTCGGATACGCCGGCCGGGAGCCCATAACGGGCCGCGAGAGCCTCGAGCGTTTCCCGTGAAACGCTCAGGAGGCGTCAGTCGGGCCTGACGGGAGAGACGACCAGGCGACGATCTGGCTCGTCGCCCTCGCTGTGAGTCGTCACATCTCCACGCCCGGCGAGGTAGTCGTGGACGATCTTGCGATCCGCGGCCGACATCGGCTCGAGCTCCACTGGGCGCTTGAACGAGATCGCGTCGTCGACGGCGCGGTCTGCGCTCCTCTGCAGGGCCGCCTGGCGGCGCTCGCGATAGCCGGCCGCGTCGACCACGATCCGCTTGCGCTCCGCGTCAGCGCGGAACGCGATCCGCACCGCGAGGTGCTGGATCGAGTCGATCGTGGTCCCGTGCTTACCGATCAGCAGGCCGAGGTCGTCGCCGTTGACGGTCGCGCGGATCTCGTCGGCGTCCTCGCTGATGTCGACGGTTGCCCGCAGGCCGAGCGCTAGCACGATGCGCCCGACGAGCGCGCGCACGCGCTCGGCCGGATCCTCGGGCTCCTCGGCCGCGATCCGCTCCCAAGCCTCCACGTCCACGTCCGCGCGCACCCGCGCTGGGGAGCCGCCCTCCGAGTCACCCTCCTCGAGCGTCTCGAAGCTCACGCAGTCCGCGGTCAGCCCGGGGTAGCGCGGCTCGAGCTCCTTGACCGCGTTCCAGCGCGCCTCGCCGAGCGTCGAGCCCTCGGCCTCCGCCGTGATGCTGTCCCTGTCCACGCGCTCCCCCGCCATTCCGCTACCGCCGCCGGCCGGTCCTCTTCTTCTTCTTGCGCGGCGAGGGCGGTGGTGCTTTCCGGGCGCCGTTCGCTCCATCGCCGCCGGCCTCGGCCTTCGCCGCCCGCGGGCGCTCGCGCCGCTTCTGGACGGGCTCCGCTGCCTTGGACGCGTTTCCTCCCGCCGCCTTGCGGGCGGGAGCGGGAGCGGCCGCGACGGCCCCGGCTGGGATTGGCTCGGGCGGCGGCAGGAAGCGCCGGATGAAGAGCTGCTGGCCGATCGTCCAGATGTTGGTCGTGCACCAGTACACGAGCAGGCCGGCAGGGAAGTTGATCACGAACGGGACGAACAGGAACGGCAGCGCCATGAAGATCCGGCGCTGGTTCTTGTCGGTCATCGTCTGGGCCGAGACGAGCGTCGAGCCGAGCTGCGTCGCCACGTACAGCACGATCATGAAGATGAGCGGGCCGGTGTGCCCGGTGAGCGGCTCGCCGAGATTGGGGATGAAGCCGAAGGCCGCCTCGCCGGCGATGTCGGCTTTGAACTTGTCACCCCTCAGCAGATAGAAGAGCGAGATGAAGAACGGGAACTGAAGGACAAGTGGGAGACAGGAGCCCAGCGGGTTCACCTTGTGCTCCCGGTAGAACTTCATCATCTCCTCGTTGAGGCGCTGCTTGTCGTCCTTGTAGCGCTCCTGGATCTTCTTGAGCTCGGGCTGTAGCCGCTGCAGCGACTGCATCGAGCGCACCTGCCGGAACGTCAGCGGCAGGATCAGCAACCGGATGCAGAAGGTGAGGGCGACGATCGACCAGCCCCACGGCAGCCCGACGCTGTTGTGCCAGAACTTCAGGATCGCGTCGTTGAAATCGATCAGCGGCTGAAGGACGTTCGCGAGATACATGGCGCTGGTCAGGAGCTCCTCGGGGCCGGCTCGCGCCGGCGGAAGATGGTCTGCTGCTCGACGTGATCGACGCCGCCGTGGCTCCAGGGGTTGCACCGAAGCAGGCGCCAGGCGGCGAGCACGAGCCCACGCAGTATGCCGTAGGACCGCACCGCCTGCACCGCGTACTCCGAGCACGTCGGGTGGTACTTGCAGCGCCTAGGCATCGCCGGTGATATCAACCTCTGGTAGAGCCTTATCGGCCCCGTGGCGGCAGCTCGCACGGCGCTCATGCCGCCTCCTCGCCGCCGTCCGACACGCCGGCAGAGCGAAGGACCTCGCGGAGAGCCTCCTCGATGCCCTCTTCCCCGCGCGTGCGCGCGAGCTCGCCGGCGTCCGGCCGGGCGACCACCACGAAGTCGTGCCCGGCAGGCAGCTTCGCCTCGGCGTTCCAGAACGCCTCGCGGAGCAGCCGCTTCACGCGGTTGCGCTCCACCGCTCCGCCCACCTTGCGACCCACCGACACACCAAGCCGCGGCGGATCGTCCTCGCTCGCGGAGCGAGGGAAGGAGTGCACCACCAGGTAGCGGTTCGCGTGCGAGCGGCCCTCCCGGTAGACCCGGTCGAACTCGGCGCTGCGCGACAGCCGCCGTCGGCGGCCGCGCCGCCCGGCTTCGCCCGCAGGCGTCATCGCTAGGGAGTCAGCCGCTTGCGGCCTTTGGCGCGCCGACGCTTCAGCAGCGTCTGCCCCGCGCGCGTGCGCATGCGGGCGCGGAACCCATGGGTGCGGGCGCGCTTGCGCTTCTTCGGCTGATAGGTGCGCTTCATAGGACGAGGGATCCCTCCTGCGGGACGGACACGAGAGTATAGGAGGGGCGGTTCAGCCTGCTCCCTACGGCTTCGCGCTACACCCCGAGTCGCCACTGAACGGGAGCCGTCTGCCCCGCCCTGACCCCTCGTCCTCGCGTGCATTGAACACCTGTACATCGGCCCGGCGCACGCCTCAGGACCTGCGCACGACACCCGGGTCGCTCGCCCGTTCACAGCCTGTGGACAACTCCCGAAATCCGCCCCGGCGGCTTTTCCCGCGATTTGCGACCTGGCGCCCCGGACCCGGCGGCGACCGCGTCGGGCACCGTTATACACTCGCCGCGCCGGGCCGCTGAGATGGTTCGCCCAGCAGGCCCAGACCTCGCCGATAGCCGACCCACCAACCGCCCGAGGAGGGCAGTCGACGCCCCGTGCCCGAAGAGCTCGAGACGACGTGGAACCTCGTTCGCCGCGAACTCCGACAGGACGCGCCCGACTTCACCTTCCACATCTGGCTCGAGCCGCTGGAGCTCGCCGGCCGGCGCGGCGACACCCTCTACGTCAGCGCACCTGGGCACATCCGCACCTGGGTGCGGGAGCGCCACCAGGAACTCGTGCGCCGAGCCGTCAAGCGCGCGCTCGGCCCATCTACCGAGATCGAGATCGTCGCCGAGGACTGGTCGCCGGAGCAGCTTCCCACCGCACCTGACGCGCGCCACCGAGGCGCTCCCACAACCCCCGAGGCGCTCAACCCCAAGTACATCTTCGATCAGTTCGTGATCGGCGACGGAAACCGCCTCGGGCACGCCGCTGCACTCGCGGTCGCCGAGCAGCCCGGCCAGGCCTACAACCCGCTCTTCCTCTACGGCGAGCCCGGCCTCGGCAAGACGCACCTGCTCCACGCGATTGGGAACTACGTCCAGCTCTACGGCAACGGCCTTCGCGTCCGCTACTCCACGATCGAGGACTTCACCGCGGAGTTCGTCCGCGCCACCCGCGGCCGCGACACGACGGCGTTCCGCGAGCGCTTCCGCGGGGCCGACGTCCTGCTCGTCGACGACGTGCAGTTCCTCGCAGACAAGATGCGTACGAAGGAGGAGTTCTTCCACACCTTCAACGCCCTCTACGAGTCGGGCCGACAGCTCGTGCTCACGAGCGACCGCCCGCCCGCCGATCACGACGAGTTCGAGTCGCGCCTGCGGGAGCGCTTCGCGTCCGGCCTCGTCGCTGACATCCAGCCGCCCGAGCTCGACGTCCGCCTCGCCATCCTCCGCAAGCGCGCCCGCCTCGACGCGTTGAGCGCCGTCCCGGACGAGACCCTCCTCGAGATCGCCCGCAGCGTCACCGCCAGCGTCCGAGCTCTCGAGGGAGCGCTCATCCGGGTGATCGCCTACGCCTCCCTTCGCGGTGAAGCCCCGACTCCGGGGCTCGCCTCCAAAGTGCTCGCGACCCTCTACCCAGCGGGGACGAAGCCTTCCGCGCGGCCCACCGTCGACGCCATACAGACGGCCGCGGCCGAGGAGTTCGGCCTAGATACCGACGCGCTTCTCGCCCACGACCGCCGCCCCAACATCGCCTACGCCCGTCAGGTCGCCATGTACCTCGCACGCGAGCTCACAGACGAGACGCTGCCCGCCATAGGCCGGCGCTTCGGCCGCAACCACGCCACCGTCCTGCACGCCCACCGCAAGATCGCCGACCAGCTCAAATCCGACGACAGCGCCCGCAGCGCTGTCAACAGCCTGCGGCGCCGGCTCGGCGGCGAACCATCGCTATGACCGACACCGCTGCCACAATCCACAGCTTCTTGTCATGCCCCGAACCCCGTAGCGCCCGTGCGAAAGCGCGATCCGGCAGGGGAACGAACTTTTCAACACACCTACTTCCACTGGACAGAACAATCAGATGAAGTTCTCTGTCAATCGTGATCAGTTCCTGACGCAGCTCGGCGTCGCGGTGCGCGGCGTGTCCACGCGCAGCGCCATCCAGACGCTGTCCGGAGTGATGATCCGCGCGGCCGACGGCGGTGTGGAGCTCTCGTCCACCGACATGGAGATCGGCGTGCGGGTGAAGCTCGAGGCGCAGCTCGAGAGCGACGGCGCCGTCGTGCTGCCCGGCCGCTTGCTGCTCGACGTCGTGCGCTCCCTGCCCGACACCAAGCTGTCGCTCGAGCACCGGACCACCGAGCAGGATGTGGAGGTCGTCTCCGGCACCGCCCGCTTCCACCTGCGCACGCTGCCGCTCGAGGACTTCCCGAAGCTGCCCGAGCCGGGCGACTCGCCGATGCAGATGCCGGCGGGGGCTTTCGTCGACACGGTCGCCCGCGTGGCTCGGGCCGCCTCTCGTGACGAGACGCGGCCGCATCTGACGGGTGTGCTGGTGTCGGCGTCCGGCCAGGAGCTGCGGATGGTCGCGACCGACTCCTACCGCCTCAGCGTGAAGGAGACGAAGCTCGATCAGGCCGTGCAGGGCGAGCTCGAGGCGAACGTGCCGGCGCGCACCCTTCAGGAGCTCGCGCGCGTGGCCGGCAGCAGCGGCGCCGACCAGATCGCGATCTCGGCGCTCGACAACCAGGTGGTGTTCACGCTCGGCGACGTGGTGATCTCGTCACGTCTCGTGGAAGGTCGATTCCCGAACTATCGACAGCTGCTGCCGGAGTCATTCGAGCACGAGCTGAAGGTGAGCGGGCAGGAGCTGCTCGAGGTCGTACGTCGCATCAGCCTGCTGGCTCAGAAGAACGCGCCGCTGCGGATGTCGTTCAGCGAGGGCACGCTCGAGGTCTCGGCGCAGACGCCGGACGTCGGCGAGGCGAGCGAGTCGCTTCCCATTCCGTTCAAGGGCGAACCATTGGAGATCGGCTTCAACCCCGATTTCCTCCGCGACGGGCTCGAGAGCTCCGAGTCGGACGAGCTCACGCTGAAGCTCATCAGCCCGCTCCGGCCGGGCCTGCTCGAATCGGGTGACGGTGACGGGAAGTTCGTCTATCTCGTGATGCCGATCCGGCTCAACGTGTAGGGCGGAGCCCATGGACGCGGTTCGCGTCACCCACGTGGCTCTCCGCGACTTCCGCAGCTACGAGCGCGCGGAGGCCCCACTTGCTCCCGGGTTGACGGTCGTGACCGGCGCCAACGGAGCCGGCAAGAGCAACCTGCTCGAGGCGCTGTACTTCGGCTGCACCGGGCGCTCGCCGCGGACCGCCAACGAGCGGGAGCTCGTCCGCTTCGGGGAGAAGGTGGCCCGAGTCACCGTGGATCTGGAGGCGGAGGACGGCTCGCACCGCCTCGAGGTGGGGGTCGAGCCGGGCGAGGCGAAGGTGCTGCGCGCGGACGGCGCTTCGGTGGAGTCACTCGCCACGTCGCCCTTGCGGCCGCTCGTGAGCGTCTTCATGCCGGACCGCCTCGACCTGGTGAAGGGCCCACCCGCGCTGCGGCGCGCCCACACCGACCAGTTCACCGCTGCGATGTGGCCGGCGCGCGCCGAGCTGAAGCAGGCCTATGGCCGCGCCCTCGGACAGCGCAATGCGCTCGTCGCGCGCGGGCGCGCGGGCGGCGCTCGCCCCGAGCTGCTCGACACCTGGGACTCCGAGCTCGCTCGCTGCGGCCTTGCGCTGATGGACGTGCGGCGCCAGGCGCTCGAGGCGCTTGCCGAGCCATTCGCGCGGCTTGCCCTGGAGCTGGGACTGCCGGGCGAGGCGGTGCTGCGCTACCGGCCGCGTTCGAAGGCCTCCACCGCGGAGGAGCTGCAGACCGAGCTCGCGGCCCGGCGCGACGACGACCTCGCGCGCGGCTTCACCACCCACGGTCCCCACCGCGACGACCTCGAGCTCCAGCGCGACGCTCGCTCGCTGCGCTCCTACGGTTCCCAGGGCCAGCAGCGCGCTGCGCTACTGGCGCTGCTCTTTGCCGAGCGCGAGCTGCTGGCGGAGCGAGGGCGCTCGCCGCTGATGCTGCTCGACGACGTGATGTCCGAGCTCGACGTCGCGCGGCGCGAGCGCCTGATCGAGCTGCTTCGCCGCGGCGGGCAGGCGGTGGTCGCCGCCACGGAGCCCGAGCATGTGCCGGGCTCTTCCGACCCGGATGTGCTGGTCCTGAGCGTGGTCGACGGGACGATCGTGAGCCACGACGGCGTGCCCGCGTGATGCGCGGCGCGCGCCGCCATTCGCCGCGCCCGCTCGCGCGAGCGCTCGATGCGGTGGTCGAGCGCGCGGCTCCGCAGACCACGCTGGCCCGCGTGCAGGGCGCTTGGGAGGCGGTCGCCGGCCCCGCGGTGGCGGCCGAGTCGACGCCCGAATCAGAGCGCGCTGGTGTGATCACCGTGAGGTGCTCCTCGGCGGTCTGGGCACAGGAGCTCGAGCTTCTCTCAGGCGACCTCGTGGCCTCCCTCGAGGCCCGTTTCGGCGCGGGCGCCGTGCGCGAGCTGCGCTTCGTGACCGGCACTCGCAGAGCGTGAGTGCAGCCTGTGGATAACTTTGGGAAACCTTTCTCGCGCGGCTGTTGCCAATTTGTTGCGATTTGCGGGGATTTTTTGCGCTCTGGAACGGCATTTCCGGGGGTCCGCCTGCTACCCTTGGTACAGGCAGATTTCACCGCCCCGGCCACTGGGCATTGCCGTCCGGAGCCGGGGCTTCTCGTGTGATGAAAGAAGGGAAGCCGCTTGGCTAAGGAAGCCCCGCGCAGCAATGGAAAGTCGAGCTACGGCGCTCAGGACATCACGGTCCTCGAGGGCCTCGAGGCCGTTCGCAAGCGGCCGGGCATGTACATCGGCTCGACCGGCCAACGCGGCCTGCACCACCTGATCTACGAGGTGATGGACAACTCGGTCGACGAGGCGCTCGCCGGCGAGGCCGACAACGTCAAGATCACCATCCACCCGGACAACGCGGTCACGGTCACCGACAACGGCCGCGGCATCCCGGTGGGCGAGATGGAGAAGGAGAAGCTGCCGGCCGCGACCGTCGTGCTCACGGTGCTTCACGCCGGCGGCAAGTTCGGCGATGGCGGGGGCTACAAGGTCTCCGGCGGCCTCCACGGCGTCGGCGTCTCAGTGGTCAACGCGCTCTCCGAGCACCTCGACCTGACGATCTGGCTCGACGGCTACGAGTGGACCCAGTCCTTCGAGCGCGGCAAGCCCCTCGGCGAGCTCGAGAAGGGCTCGAAGACCGACCGCCGTGGCACGCGCATCACCTTCATGCCCGACCTCGAGATCTTCGAGACGATCGAGTACGACCGCACCGTGCTAGAGCAGCGCTTCCGCGAGATGGCCTTCCTCACGAAGGGCCTGAACATCGAGTTCGAGGACGAGCGCGGCGAGAAGTTCACGACCAGCTTCAAGTACGACGGCGGCATCAGGGACTTCGTCGCGTACCTCCACTCGCAGGGGACCAAGACGCCGATCGGCAAGAAGATCGTCTACATCGAGGACGAGGGCGACGTCGGCGAGGTCGAGATCGCGATGCAGTGGAACGACTCCTACCAGGAGAACCTGC
>JBJMLG010000117.1:0-12889 GCA_045805385.1 Thermoleophilaceae bacterium | reverse complement strand
GGCACGCGCGTGGTGCTCACTCCTGAGCAGATCGAGGGCGACGCCCGCCGCCTGCCTGTCGCGTGGCCGGGCTTCAGCGAGATCGTGGCGCCCGGCGACGTCGCCTACCTCGCCGACGGCGCGATCCGGCTGCGCGTGAACGAGATCCACGACGGCGAGGTGCTCACCGAGGTGGAGGTGGGAGGCCCGGTCGCGTCACGCCAGGGTCTGAACCTGCCGAACGTGACGATGTCGCTGCCCGCGGTCAGCGGTGAGGACCTGGCGCTGATCGACGCCGGCGTGGAGATGGGCGTGGACGTGGTGGCCCTCTCCTTCGTGCGCAGGCGCGAGGACCTCGAGCCGGTGCGGGAGCGCCTGCGCGAGCGCGGGGCCGACACGCCCATCTACGCGAAGATCGAGAAGCCGCAGGCGGCCGCAAACGCCGAGGAGATCATCGACGCCTCCGACGGCATCATGGTCGCCCGCGGCGACCTCGGCATCGAGTTGCGCATCGAGGAGGTCCCGATCGTGCAGAAGAAGCTGCTGGCGCTCGCGGGCCACAAGGCGATGCCGACGATCACCGCCACGCAGATGCTCGAGTCGATGGTGAGCTCGAGCCGGCCGACGCGCGCCGAGGTGACCGACGTCGCCAACGCGATCTTCGACGGCACGGATGCCGTGATGCTCTCGCAGGAGACCGCCGTCGGCCGCTACCCGGTCGAGGCGGTCGCGATGATGGCGTCGATCGCCGAGACCGCGGAGAAGGAGCTGCCCTACGGCCGCTGGCTGTCCGAGCGCGGCCTCGACGCCGGCGAGCACGAGTCAGCGGCGATGGCTTTCGGGGCGGTGGGGGCCGTCTATCAGCTCGACCTGAAGGCCCTGATCACGCCGACGATCTCTGGCCGGATTGCCCGGCTCGTGTCGTCGAAGCGTCCGAAGGTGCCGGTGATCGCCCTCTGCCCGCAGCTGGCGGTCGTGCGCCGCTGCAACCTCTTGTGGGGCGTGCACGCGTTCCTGAACGAGGAGCCGCAGGACACCACCGATCTGCTCGACGAGGCCGCCGAGGCGGCGATAGCGACCGGGTTCGTGGCACCCGGGCAGAAAGTGGGCATCACCGCGGGGTTGCCGGCGGGGCTCAGCGGTGGCACGAATCTGTTCACGGTGCGGACGCTGCACGAGCCTGCGGGGCGGCCCGAGGGTTCGGAACAGCAGCACTGATGAACCACCCGTTATTGCTGCTGTAAACGCTCCGCCAGCCGGTTCATCCCGCGCTCGCGCGCCGCCGCGGCGGCCCGCGCGTAGTCCGTCGGCCGATCTGGCGGGCGCTCAACCGCCGCGTCCCGCAACGTCGCGATGTCCTTGAAGCGCCTTATCTCCTCGGCTCCGTCGAGCAGCGAGCTGCGCAGGCGCGCCGAGGGCTGCTCAACGGCGCTGTCGAGCACCGCCTCGAGCGAGCCGTGCCGGCGCAACAGGTCCGCCGCCGTCTTCTCGCCCACGCCCTTCGCGCCGGGGAGCCCGTCGGAGGGGTCGCCTCGGAGCGCGATGAAATCCGGCACGAGCTCTGGCCCGATGCCGTAGCGCTTCCTGACCTCCTTGGCGTCCACCGGCTCGCCGCCCCGGACGCCGGTTTTGAGGTACAGCACCTTCACGGCGTCGTTCACGCACTGGTAGAGATCCCGGTCGCCGGTGAGCAGCAGCGCCTCGCCGCCCGCCTCCTGTTCGGCGACGGCGAGCGAGTGCATCACGTCGTCGGCCTCCAGCGCGTCGTGGATCACCGAGCTCCAGCCGAAGGCGTCGAAGAAGGCCGGCGCGTCGGCGAACTGGGGCGCGAGCTCGTCGGGCACCGGCGGGCGCTCGGCGTGGTAGGGCTCGTACAGCTCCACGCGGTAGCGAGCCGCGTCCGGCCCGAAGGCGAGCACGACCGCGCGAGGGTCGTGCTCCTCCACCTCGCGCAGGATCAGGTTCGCCGAGCCGAGCAGCGCGTTGACCGGCTGGTCGTCGTTGCCGGTGATCGACTTCGGCAACGCGAAGAACGCCCGGTACAGCACCGACGGCGCGTCCACCACGAGGAGCGGCTTCGCCACGGCGGGCTAGGAGAGGACGCCGGCCTCGCGGCCGACCCGCTCGAAGACCTCCAGCGCCCGATCGAGATGCTCACGCTCGTGTGTGGCCATCACGCTCGTGCGCAGCAGCGCGCCGCCCCTCGGCACGGCGGGGTAGAGCGCCACGTTCGAGTACACGCCGGCGTCGTAGAGCGCCTTCCAGAACGTCACCGCCTCCCAGTCGTCACCGATCACGACGGGGACGATCGAGGTGAACAGCTCGCTGCCGTCGCTCATCGGGCGCGGGTCCACGACCTTGTAGCCGAGCTCGTGCAGGCCGCGGTTCAGGTAGCGGGCGTTCTCGAGCACACGGGCGAACAGCTGCGGCCCATCGTCCGAGCGACAGATCCGCACGGCCTCGAGCGCCGCTCCCACCGCGGCGGGCACCGCCGACGCCGTGAACATGAACGGCCGCGACTGGATCCGCAGGAAGTCGATCACCTCGGCGGGCCCGGCGATGAAGCCGCCGCAGCTCGCGAGCGACTTCGAGAAGGTGCCCATGCGCAGGTCCACGTCGCTCTCCAGGCCGAACGACTCGCACACGCCCGCGCCGCGAGCTCCGAGCACGCCCACGCCGTGGGCCTCGTCCACCATCAGCCGCGCGCCGAAGCGCTTGCACAGCTCCACGATTGGCGGCAGGTCGCACACGTCGCCCTCCATCGAGAACACGCCGTCGACCACCACGAGCACGCCGCCGCCGTCCTCGGCCGCGCGCTCCAGCATCTGCTCGAGCTTGTCGAGCCGGTTGTGGCGGAACGGCCGGATGCGCGCGCGGGCGAGCGCCACGCCGTCCATGATCGAGGCGTGGTCGCCGGAGTCGACGATCACGGTGTCGCCCGGCTGGAGGATCGTGCCGATCGTGCCGAGGTTCGCCTGGTAGCCGGTGCTGAAGGCGAGTGCGTCCTCCGTGCCCATCCACTCGGCGAGCTCGCGCTCGAGCTCCAGGTGGAGTGGCGTGGTGCCGTTCAGGAAGCGCGAGCCGGTGAGCCCCGTGCCGTACTCCTCGAGCGCCTCGCGAGCGGCGTTCTTCACCCGCTCGTCGCCGGTCAGGCCGAGGTAGTTGTTCGAGCCGAGCATGATGCGCTCGCTGCCCTCCATCTCCATGAGCGGGCCAGCCTCGCCCTCGATCAGGCGGAAGTAGGGCAGGAGGTCGTGCTCGCGCGCGGCCTTGAGCTGTTCGAGCCGCTCGTGGTTGCGCGCCTTTTCGAAGAGGTCTGTGGCCGTAGGCATGGTGGCTTGCGAATGGCGGTTTGGACTAAGGTGCCCCGCCGTGTCCGTGGAGGTCCGCCCGGTCAAGACGAAGAGCGAGCTGAAGAGCTTCGTGAAGCTCCCGTGGCGGCTGTATCGTAACGAGCCGCTCTGGGTGCCACCGCTCGTCCACGATCGGATGAAGTTCCTGGACAGATCGAAGAACCCGTTCTTCGATCACGCGGAGGCGGAGTACTTCGTCGCCTACCGCGACGGACAGCCGGTCGGCCGCATCACCGCGCACATCGACCACCTGCTGAACGAGGTGCACGGCACCGAGTGGGGGCAGTTCGGCTTCTTCGAGACCGAGAACGATCCCGAGATCGCCAAGACGCTGCTCGACACCGCCGAGACGTGGCTGCGCGAGCGCGGCCGCGACCGCATGGTCGGGCCGATGGACTTCACCACCAACCACGAGTGTGGCCTGCTCGTGGACGGCTTCGAGCGCCCGCCGCAGATCCTCGAGCTCTGGCATCACCCCTACTACGGGAAGCTGCTCGAGGACTGGGGCCTCGCCAAGGCGATGGACCTCTACAAGTGGCAGCTCTACATCCAGGACCGGGAGAAGGTGCACCCGATCATCTGGCAGCTCGCCGAGAAGCTCGAGCCGGAGCACGGCATCAAGATCCGCCACATGAGCAAGCGCGACTTCAAGAACGAGGTGAAGCGCTTCATGGACGTCTACAACTCGGCCTGGGAGAAGAACTGGGCGTTCGTGCCGCTCACCGACGACGAGCTCGTGCAATACGCCAAGGACCTGCGCCCGGTGCTCGACCCGAACTGGGCGATGATGGCCGAGAACGCCGACGGCGAGGTGGTGGGCTGCGCGCTCACGCTGCCGGACTACAACCAGGTGCTGAAGCACCTCGACGGCAGGCTGCTGCCGCTCGGCTGGCTCACGGCCCTGAGGAAGCGCAAGGAGATCGACACCGTGAGGGTCTTCGCCCTGGGGGTGAAGCCCGAGTACCAGCACACCGGCGTGGCCGCCGGCCTCTACGCCGAGCACTTCGAGATGGCCGCCACGACGCCTCAGACGGGCGGCGAGATGGGCTGGATCCTCGAGAGCAACATCGCCATGAACAAGGCGATGGAGGGCATGGGCGGCGAGATCGTGAAGACCTACCGCATCTACGAGAAGGCCTTCCGACCCGAGGGGTAGCATCCGCGGCTCATGTCCGAACAGGCTGAGAACAGCGACAACGGCCGGCATCTGCCGGTGCTGGCCGAGCCGGTCGAGGCGCGGCCGATCGATCGTCCCGCCGACAGCGAGCAGCTGCCGGTGGTCTTTGGCATGCCGGCTCCTCTCGCGGCGGCCACGGGCGGCTTCCTGGCTGGTGTCGCGACCTTCGTGCTCGTGCGCGTGTTGCGCGGCGGCAGGCGGGCGCCGCAGGTCGGGCGCCGCTCGAGGCGGCGAGCGCGCTCGATCGAGGTAGCCGGCACGCGCTCCTTCCTCGTCGACGTCCACCTCCTCAAGCGCTAGGTGGTCGCGCTCGAGCGCGACGTGGTGCCCCGCGGTCCGTACCGGATGCCGCGGGCGGGTCGTGACGGCGTTCTGCGCCGGCGCAAGGGCGACCGCGCGCTCGTGAGGCTGATCCACCACGGCGACGAGCAGGCGGTCGTGAGCGCGCGGCCATGCGGCGGGGCGGTGCGCATCCGCGCCGAGGCGGAGAGCCGCGTGGCAGCGGCCTACGCGATCGACCGCATGCGCTTCGCGCTCGGGGTGGACCACGATCTGCGTCCGTTCCAGCGGCGCTTCCGGACCGACCCTCTGATCGGCCCGGTCATCCGCCGGCGCCCCTGGCTGCGGCCGGGGCGGATTGCGGATCCCTTTCAGGCACTTGCCTGGGCGATCACGGAGCAGCTCATCGAGGTCGAGCGCGCGGAGGCGATCCAGCGACGGCTGGTGTGGCGCTACGGCAGGGTGAGCGTCTGCGGCCAGTGGCGCGACGCGCCGTCTGCGGCCCAGCTCGCCGGCAGGGCGCCCGCGGAGCTCGAGGGCTGCGACCTCGCGGGCAAGCGGGCGATCGCGATGGTGCGCGCCGGGCACGAGGTGGCCTCAGGCCGCGCCGATCTCGAGCAGCACGAGCCCGCGTGGCAGCGGCTGCTGAAGATCCGCGAGATCGGACCGTGGACGATCGAGAAGCTTGCCTTCTTCGGCCAGGGCCGCGACGACATGCTGCCCGCTGGCGACCTCGCCTACATCAAGGGCGTGGGCGGGCTGGCCGGACTCGGTCGCCGCGCCACGGTGGACGAGGTGCGTGAGTTCTTCGCCCCCTACGCGCCGTACGAGGCGCTCGCGGGCGTTTACGCGCTGGCGCGCGCGTACCTGTAAGGCGGCCGGCTCAGGCGGTCGGCGCGGCTGCCTGGGTGTTCCTGACGGCGTCGGCCCTCGTCTGTGCGGCGCGAACCGCCGAGGTGAGGGTGTCCACGTCGTAAGCCCCCTGGTGGCGCCTGCCGTTGATGAAGAAGCTCGGCGTGCCGGCCACTCCGCTCGCGTCGGCGCTCGCCACGTCGTCGTCGACGCGCTCGGCGAACTCGTGGCGGCGGACGTCCTCCCAGAAGCGGTCGACGTCGAGACCGAGCTCCTCGGCGTAGCGCCCGAGGTCCTTCGGTGAGAGGTCGTCCTGGTGGGTGAGCAGCTTGTCGTTCATCTGCCAGAACGCGCCCTGCGCGGCCGCCGCCTCGGATGCCTCCGCCGCCATCTGAGCGTTCGCATGCACGTCGTTCAGCGGCAGGTGGCGCCACACGTAGCGCAGCTCATCGCCGAACGAGCTGAGCAGCTCGCGGACGACCACCTCGGCCTGGCCGCAGTACGGGCACTGGTAATCCCCGTACTCGACGAGCGTCACCGGCGCGTCCGGGTCGCCGCGAATGTGGTCGCGCTCGGGGTCGACGTCCTCGGACAGGTCCACGAGCTCCTCGATGGTGCCCGCGATCTGCCGCGCGCGCAGCTCCGATGGCAGGCGGCTGATCAGGCGGAATACGCCCCAGCTGCCCAGGGCAGCGAGCGTCGCGGCGGTGAGCACGCCGATCTTCGCCTCCTGGAGCGCCTGGCCGTGGAACGCGAGGCTCGAGATCAGCAGCGAGACGGTGAAGCCGATGCCGGCCACCACGCCGCCGCCCGCGATCACCGGCCAGCTCAGGCTGCGGCGCAGCCCGAATCTCGTCGCGATCCACGCCGCACCGAGGAAGCCGAGCGGCTTGCCGAGGAGGTAGCCGAAGATGATGCCGAGCGTGATCGGCGACGTGTACGCGCGCCCGAGCAGGTCACCATTGATGTGGATGCCCGCATTGGCGAGCGCGAACAGCGGGACGATCACGAAGCTCGTCCAGGGGTGGAGCACGTACTGAATGCGCTCGTTCGCGGAGATCGCCGAGGCCACGCCGCGCTGGGTGGAGCGCGCGAGCTCGGCCGTGGGTTGCTCCCGGAACGAGCGGGTGAGCTCGACAACGCGCTCGAGGCGGCCGCGCTCGGGCGTGTAGGCGCCCGTCACCAGCCCGATCGCGATCCCGGAGATCACCGGGTCGATGCCGGACTCGTACAGCGCCACCCACAGGGCCACCGCAAGCACCACCGCCGCAGGAGCGCGCGGCCCCTGGGGCGCGTTCCGCAACGCGAGCAGCAGGCCGAAGATGCCGACCGCGACGAGCAACGGGACCAGGTCGACGTGGTTGGTGTACGCGGTCGCGATCACGATGAGGGCGACGAGGTCGTCGAACACGGCGATGGTCAGCAGGCGCACGCGCAGTCGCGTTCCGCCCGGGGCAACCAGGGCGAGGAGCCCTAACGCAAAGGCGGTGTCGGTCGACATCGCGGCGCCCCAGCCCTTCGCCCCCGGACCACCCGCGTTGAAGGCGAGATAGATCGCGATCGGCAGAGTCATCCCGCCGATCGCCGCTGCGAGCGGAAGCGCCACCCGCTGGCGCTCGCGCAGCTGGCCCACGTCCAGCTCCCGCTTCGCCTCCAGGCCGACGACGAGGAAGAAGAACGTCATCAGGCCGTTGTTCACCCAGTGGCGTAGGTCCTGCGAGATCCCATGGCTCCCGATGCGGATCGAGAGCGGTGTCGTCCAGACCGACTCGTAGGAGTGGTACCAGGGCGAGTTCGCCCAGATCAGCGCGGCGATGGTCGCCGCGAGCAGCGCAAGCGCGCCGCCGGTCTCGGTATTCAGGTAGTCGCGAAGCGGCGCGGTGAGATTGCGGGCCCACGCGGTGCGCTCGCTGAAGCGGCTTGCCGAGCCGCGTCCCGCCTCTGTCTCGCTCACAGCCACTTCACCTTCAATGGTGACGGGCTGTGTCCAGTCCGCGCTAGCCGCTGCGCAGGAAACGCCGGACGCGCACCAGCAATCCCTGCGGGCGGGCCGTCGACGCGGCGTACCACGCCTCGAGGAGGTCGATGTCCTCGTGGCCGGCTCGCTTGAGGAAGCGCTCGGCCCGATCGGGCTCGCCGAACGCGAAGTGCGCGAGCGAGCGGTGGCGCTCGTTCAGCACGGGGCGGTCCACCAGGTCGGCGACCGCCACGGCTGCCGCCGAGCGCACCTCCTCGACGAGCACACGCTCGAGGTGCTGCGCCATCGAGCCGAGATGCGAGTCGATGGCGTCGAAGAGCTGCGCCAGCCACGGATCCTCGACCGCGGCGGCCTCCTCAGGTTGTGTGCGCCAGACCTTGAATGGCTCCGTCTGCACGCCATCGGGTTCGGCCCGCGCGGCTAGATCCCTGCCCCTGGTAGGTACTTGTTGGTGAAGGCGCCCTCGGCGGTGCTGGCCTGGTTCAGGATGCCGCTGTCGTTCATCCACTTGGCGAACGAGCCCCATTCCCTGCCGTTCATGTAGCCGTATGGCTTGTCCTTCGGAGGCAGCAAATAGGGGAGCGTGACCTTCACCGAGGCGCGCTGGAGCTTGGCGTCGAGATCCGGGTTGTCGGCGAGCAGCGCCTTGATCCCCTGCTCGGGGTTGCGGTTCAGCTCGCGGGTGCCGCGGGCCAGCGCGCCGATGAAGCTGCGGATCTTCGGCCCGTTCTGCTCGAGCCCGTCCGCGTTCGCCACGAGCACGAGCTCGTCGTAGGTGGGCACACCCGCCTTCTCGATCCGAATGATCTTCGGGTGGCGCTTCTGCTGCGCGAGCTGGATGCCCTCGTAGTTCCAGTAGCCGCCGAGGATCGCGTCGACCTTCTTGCTCACGAGCGCGGGCACGAGGTTGAAGCCCACGTTGCGCTCCTTCACCTGTGACGGCGGCACGTTTGCGTTCTTCTCGATCGCCTCGAGGTAGGCATGCTGGTAGTCGATCCCAGCCGTGCCGACCGTCTTGCCCGCGAGGTCGGAGGGCTTCGCGATGCCGGCCTTCGGCAGCGAGATGATCGACGTGAGCGGCGTGCGCACGAGCGCACCGACGGCGACGACGTGGAGGCCCTGGTCGCGCGCCCGCAGCAGCTCGGGCTCGTACGAGATGGCGAGGTCCACGCGGCCGGCGGCCACCTGCTTGAGTGGCGCCGCCGGGTCGGAGGGCGTCCGGATCTTCAGGTCTAGGCCGAGCGACTTGAACAGGCCCCGCGCCTGCGCCTCGTAGATCCCGGCGTGATCCGCGTTGGGGAAGAAGTCGAGCATCAACTCGAAGGGCACGGTCGTGCCCGGCTTGAGCGCCTCCTTCTTCTCGCCGCAGCCGGCGGCCACGACGCTCAGGGCGAGCACTGCCAGGGCGGCCGCCAGCGCGGACACACGTCTTCTCATGCGGGATTTCCTCCTCGTTTCCAGGGGACGGCGATGCGCTCCGCGAGCGTCACGAGCGCGAACAGCGCCACCGCCATCAGGGTCAGGATCACGACGCCCGCGTACACGCGCGGAGTCTGAAGCTGGTTGTTGCCGAGCAGCACGAGCCGCCCGAGGCCCTTGTCGGCACCGGCCCACTCACCGAAGACGGCGCCGATCACGGACACGGTTGCCGCCACGCGCAGGCCGCTGAAGAAGAACGGCAGCGACGACGGCAGCTCGACCCGCACGAGCGTGGCCAGGCGCGAGGCGCGCAGGCTGCGCATCAGCTTGAGTAGCTCCGGGTCCACGGAGCGCAGCCCGTCGAGCACGTTCACGGTGATCGGGAAGAAGCAGATGAGCGCGACGATTGCGAGCTTCGGGCCGATGCCGTAGTCGAACGCGAGCACGAACAGCGGCGCCAGCACCACGATCGGGATGGCCTGGGAGGCCACGAGCAGGGGATAGGCAGCCTCGCGCAGCGGCCGGAACAGGTGCATGAGGATCGCGCTGCCCGCGCCCGCCACGACGGCGATCGCCAGACCCAGCAGCACCTCCTCGAGCGTGACCCACATGTTGTCGAGCAGTAGCGCGTGGTCGTGGCGCATCGCGCTGAGCGTCTCGGCCGGGGAGGCGAGCGTGAGGTCGTCCACGCCGGGCAGGCTGGACACGAGCTGCCAGAGCCCGATGAACGCCGCGAACAGCAGCGCCGAGAGCCACCAGCGCCTCATCCCTCGAGCGCCTCCAGCGCGCGGTGGCGGAGCTCGGCGAAGGCGGGGTCCGCGATCGCGTCGCGGCGGCGGCCCCGCGGGCGCGGAAGTGGCACGGCGATCTCGGCCACCACGCGTCCAGGCCGCGGCGAGAGCACGGCTACGCGGTCGCCCAGATAGATCGCCTCCTCCACGTCGTGCGTCACCAGGACCACGGTGCGCGGCTCTGTCGCGAGCGCCTCCGCGAGCCACTCCTGCATCGCTCCGCGAGTGAGCGAGTCGAGCGCCGCGAAGGGCTCGTCGAGCAGCAGCACCGGGCGGCCGGAGAGGAGCGTGCGCAGGAAGGCGACGCGCTGCCGCATGCCGCCCGACAGCTCCGACGGCGGCGACTGCTCGAACTCGGCCAAGCCGAAGCGCTCGAACAGCGGTGCGGCGCGGCGCCGAGCGTCTCTGCGCGACACGCCCTGCACCTCGAGCGCGAGGGCGGCGTTCCCGAGGCCGTCCCGCCAGGGCAGCAGCAGGTCGCGCTGCGGCATGTACGCGCAGCGCTCGAGCCGCTCAGGCGCGCTCGCGCGGCCGAGCGCGGACACCGTGCCGGCGTCCGGCTGCTGCAGGCCGGCGATCAGCTCGAGCAGCGTGGACTTGCCGCAACCCGACGGCCCGACTACCGCGAGCACCTCGCCCTCGCGCACGCGAAGGTCGACCGATTCGAGCGCGCTCACCTCGCCGCGGCGCGTCCTGTAGCGCCGTGCCGCCCCGCTTACCGCGACCGCGTCCTCAGAAGAAGAGAGAGGCTCCGTCGCGGGAGCCTCGAGATCAGTCTGCATCGCTCCCTCCGCGGGCATTACCCCACAGGTTCGAAGGGTCAGCGCCGGGCGATCCTGATCGAGGGCGCTATCTCAGCCCGCCTTCCCGCGAGCCCCCCTGACTTTTGCGCCTGTGAGTCTACGCCCTGGAGCGGTAGCGTTCTTCCAGAGGACTCGACTTGGCCGGCGAACTCGTCTATTTCGTCATCCCGACTCGCGACGATGAGCGCGCTAAGCGCTTTTACCGCGAGCTGTTCGGCTGGCGCTTCGGCGAGGGCAACGTGCCCGGCGGCTCGCAGATCGAGAACACGAATCCCGCCGGAGGGCTGTTCGAGAACCCTGAGGGCACGGTGCCGCAGGTGTTCTTCCAGGTGGACGACATCCATGCTGCGGTGGAGCGCGTCCGCGCGCTGGGCGGCGAGGGGGCCGAGCCGCAGAAGATCGAGTCCGGCTGGATCGCCCCCTGCCGGGACGACCAGGGAGTGGAGCTCAATCTCTGGTCGCCGCCCACTTGAACCGTCAGCCTCGGGCGCGGTACGGTCGGACGTTCAAGGGTAAGAGGCGCCGGTCTTCCAAAGGAGGACCACGATGGCTGCAAGCACTGTCGTACGCGAACAGGGTCAGGGCGAGGCCTACTGGATGCTCGGCGGGCTGTATGAGGTGAAGGTGTCGTCCGAGGAGTCGGACGGCGAGCTCACGATCATGGAGATGACGCTGCCTGCGGGGATGGGGCCGCCGCCCCACACCCACACAGGCGGCGAGTCGGTCTACGTGGTCGAAGGCAGGATCCGGTACCACATCGACGGCGAAACCCACGAGGGCGGCGCCGGGTCCATGTTCTACATCCCGGAAGGCACTGTCGAGAACTTCGAGCCGCTCGAGGAGACGCGCCTGATCGTGGTCTACACGCCGGGTGGCATCGAGGGGTTCTTCGCGGAGGCCGGTGAGCCGGCCGCCCGCCGCATGGTTCCGCCCCCGCCCGAGGGGCCGCCCGACGTCGAGCGCCTCACAGAGGTGGGCGGTAGGTACGGCTTGAAGATCTCGGCCCCACAGGTCACAGCCGACTGACAATGCGAGCTGGCCCGGCGATCGCGAGGCTCGCGCTGGTCGCCGGGCTGGCATTTACGGCCACTGCCTTGGCCGACACGGCGCCGCAAGCCCCGTCCGGCTCGCTGGTCTCCCCGGCGCCCGGGGCGAGCCAGGTGATCTCTACGTCAGGCACGAGCGGCGTGTTCGTCGAGTGGAACGCGAGCTGCCCGAACACTGATGCGCCGAACCCCGCCTACCACTACTGGTACGTGCACGTCGAGATCTTCCGCGAGGACGGGAGCCGCGCCAACGCCGATTCCACGGCTTACCACGGCGTGACGGATTCGGCCGGCAACAACACGCAGGGCCTCGTCGTGCAGATGGCGAAGGGCCGCGAGACGGAAACGTTCCAGGTGAAGGTCTCGCTCACCTGCGACGGTCAGGAGACGGTGATCGGCAGCGGGTCGATCACCCTGTGCCGGGGCTCGACGAGCGCAAATGCCGACGGCGAGAAGTACATCAAGTTGAAGGAAGGCGACTGCAAGAAGGTCGGCAAGAAGGTCAAGGGCAAGAAGCAGAAGACCGTGTGCGGGCAGGCCGCCCTCGACGAGTACGACCACGACGGCTCAGAGAAGGGCAACTGCACGATCGGTTGGGGACACCTGATCCACACGGGGAAGTGCGTCTGCACGCACCCGGGCAAGCTCTGCACGAACAAGGCCGAGAAACGCTTCTACAAGGGAATCAGCGAGGCGGAAGCGCAGAAGCTGCTCGACAAGGACATCAGCGACGCCCAAGAGGACGTGAACCGCAACGCGAAGCTGCCGCTGAGCCAGTGCCAGATGAATGGGCTCACCGACTTCTTCTTCAACCTCGGCGGCCACGGGCTGCACAAGAAGGTGGGCAAGAAGTACACGAGCGCGCCGAGCCAAGTGGTGGTGGACCTGAGAGACGGGGCGTACACGACGCTCGTGCCCGACATCCTCAAGTACGGCGCTTCTGGCAGCCCCCTTCACGAACGCCGGATCCACGACGCGAAGCAGGTGGACAACGGCACCTGCACATGCCCGCCGGGCTAGACGCGCTTGACGTCGAAGCAGCGCATGTAGACGGCCGGTGCCGAGCGGCCCCGGTTCGTTCGCACTCGCCCGTACGCCACGATCACGCCGGTGGCCTGCGCCTGCGACCTCACCGGGGCGTCCGGTTCGCCGGCGGTCGCGCAGTAGGCGAGCGCGTCTCCGCCCGGATCCTTGAGCTGGAGCTCACGCTTC
>JBJMLG010000116.1:0-3317 GCA_045805385.1 Thermoleophilaceae bacterium | reverse complement strand
GGCGTCGATCGACGAGCTGTCGGACAAGCTCGAGGCGGCCCTCGAGGGCGGCAAGCAGCTCCAGCAGGCGGTGCTCGACGTGATCCGCGACTCCTACGGCACGAGCAGCCGTGTGGTCTTCAACGGCGATGGCTACTCGGAGGAGTGGCACAACGAGGCCGAGCAGCGCGGGCTGCTCAACCTCAGGACCACGCCGGACGCGCTACCGGAGCTCGTCAGCGATTCCTCCAAGCAGGCGTTCTCGCGCTACGAGGTGCTCTCCGAGCGCGAGCTCGAGTCGCGCTTCGAGGTGCTCACCGAGCAGTACGTGGTGAACATCAACATCGAGGCCGAGATAGCGGCGGGGATCGCCCGGACGATGATCCTGCCCGCGGCGCTCCGGCACCTGGTGTTGCTCAAGGAGAGCGACGCGGAGCGCCTCGTCGCGGAAACCGAGGGCATCGTCGACGAGCTGGTGTCGGCGATCTTCGACCTCGAGAAGGCGAACGAGGAGCATCCCGAGGACGAGGGCCTCGCGCACGCGAGGTACATGCGCGACGTGGTGGTGCCGGCGATGGACCGGACCCGAGCCGCCGCCGACCAGCTGGAGCGCGTGGTGGCGGACGACCTCTGGCCGCTGCCGAAGTACCAGGAGATGCTGTTCATCAAGTAGCTGGCCGGGCTACTCGCGTCGCGCATCCGCGCGGGGTGGGGCGGCTGTTGGCCGGCGGCGAGTGACGACACTCGGGCGGGAGCACCTGACTTTCATGCCGCATAGCGGCAAGAAAGTCAGGCGTTGGCGCCGGGCGACGATCACTCGCGCCCGTTGCCTTCCCCTGCAAAGTTTTTTGCCGCGTTTGCGGGGAGAACGGATGTGCGTGTCCGCGGGCTTTGCTACGTTGGGGCCCGTCAACGCCTAAGCCCCCCTGGTCCGGGGGCGCGGGGGAACCAAATGTGCGGCCGAGAGGTCGTGGGGCGAGTCGCCGGTATCCGGCGTAGCGCTGCTCTTTCTGCGCGAGTCCGTCAGCTAACCCCGTAGGCCCGGAGAAAGAGAGACGGATGAGCCAAGCCGAGCCACGCAGGGCTTCGGGTCAGAGCGCCTGGGACTGGGACGCGTTCCCGAGCGAGACTCGCCGCTCGCCGCGCAGCGGCGTGCAGCGCCCTGTCCGCCGCGCCAGCGGCCCCGCGCGACCGGCTGGCGCCGATGTGGTGCCGCTCCGGCCCGGGGCGGACTCCGGCAGGCGCACCGTCCGCATCACCGGCCAGGCGAGCGCGCCGCCGCGGCGCAGCCGCCCGGCGGCCGAGCGCGTGGGCTCGCGGCCCGAGCGCTTCGCGCTCTGGGCGGTAGGCCTCGGCCTCTTCATGGCGCTTCTGGCCGCAGCCACCGCGCACGGCGCGGAGCCGGCTGCCGTGCACCACGCGGCACAGCTTGTCGCGCACACGCGCTGACCTATCGTCAGCCACCTGACCGCGCGCCAGCTTTTCAAGGTTTCCGAAAGGAAATCGCTCAACGCGAACTTTCTGCGTTTGTGAGCCGTCCTTGGAGGTAGAGCGCCAATAGCGGGCGAAGACCGATCGGTCTACAATCGTGACTTACCTCGCGTAAGGAACACGCAGAAAGTGAAGTAGCGGATGAAGACCAAGGAGAGCAGGTTCCAGGTCCACGACGAGCTCACCGCCCCCGAGGGGAGCCTTCCGGTGCTGAAGGGCGCCTTGGCGACCGGCGGCCAGCTTTCGAACTTCCTCGGCGTGCTCGCCGGCTCGCCGGCCACGCTGCGCGCCTATGCGCGCTTCCGCTCGGAGCTGCGCCACGGAGCGCTTCCCTGGCCGACTCAGCAGCGCATTGCGATCGCGGTCGCCGAGCAGCAGCAGAGCGAATACGCGATGAACCTGCTCCAGCGGAGCGCCCGCGATGCCGGTATCGGGCTCGACGAGTTCGCGCTGGCGCGCCGTTTTGAGTCGCAGGACGAGCGCGAGGCCACGCTGCTCCGCTTCGTGAAGGCGCTCCTCGAGAGTCCCTCCACGCCCCCTCTCCACTTCGTCGAAGAGGCCCGCGAGGCTGGCTGGACCGACGAACAGCTGCTCGAGACGGTCGCGCACGTCGCGCTCGCGAGCTTCGGCAACCTCGTCACCCGCGCGGGCGACGTGCCCCGCGACGGATCGGCTGAAGAGGGCAGGCTCGTCCAAGCCGCCTGATTCGGGTCTACGATTCCGTCATGGCCGCCGCAGCGGCAACGTCGGCAGAGACCGACCGAGGGAGTGAGAAGCAGGGTCCGGCAGGTCGGAGCGAATGCTGCTCCCTGTACCACCAGGCTGTCGAGATGGTGGGCAAGCGCTGGACCGGCGCGATCCTGATGGTCCTTCTCGACGGACCCCTGCGCTTCTCTGAGGTCCGGAGCCTCGTACCGGACCTCTCCGACCGCCTGCTGTCGGAGCGCCTCAAGGAGCTCGAGGCCGAGGGAATCGTCGAGCGGCGTGTGCTCGAGGGCACGCCGGTGCGCGTGGAATACGCCCTCAGCGAGAAGGGCCGCGCGCTCGAGCCCGCCGTCCGCGCCCTGAAGGCGTGGGCCAACGCGTGGCTCGACTGAGTCGTTAGCCTACGGGCCGCTCGGCGCGCGACCCCGGAGGAGCTGTATGGCTGACCAGCCGAAGACGGCCGATGACGTACTGGCGTTGGTGGAGGACCACGACATCCGGTTCATCCGGTTCTGGTTCACCGACATCCTGGGGCAGCTGAAGAGCTTCTCCATCAACAAGGACGAGCTCCAGGACGCCTTCGAGGGAGGGATGGGCTTCGACGGCTCGTCGATCACGGGCTTCAACGCGATCGAGGAGTCGGACATGATCGCGATGCCCGACCCCACCACGTTCGCGCCACTGCCCTGGCGGCCCGCCGACAAGGGCGTGGGGAGGATGTTCTGCGACATCGTCACGCCGGCCCGGGAGCCGTACGAGGGCGACCCGCGACACGTCCTGCGGCGCGCGCTCGAGCGCGCGAGCTCGATGGGCTTCGACACCTTCAACGTCGGCCCCGAGCTCGAGTTCTTCTACTTCAGGAACGCAAACCCGGACGACGGCCGGCCGGAGCCTCTCGACGAGGGCGGCTACTTCGACCTCACCACGCTCGACGCCGGCTCGGACGTACGCCGCGAAACCGTGCTGGCGCTCGAGCAGCTCGGCATCCACGTGGAGTACACGCACCACGAGGTGGGGCCGTCGCAGCACGAGATCGACATGCGCTACGCGCCCGCGCTCAAGATGGCCGACGACTGCATGACGTACCGCATCACGGTCAAGGAGTACGCCATGAAGTACGGCTGGCACGCGACGTTCATGCC
>JBJMLG010000115.1:0-3681 GCA_045805385.1 Thermoleophilaceae bacterium | reverse complement strand
GAGGCGCTCCTGCGGCACCTTCTTGAGCGGCTTGCCGCGGGAGAAGATCAGGCCCTCGTTCTTCGCGCCCGTGATGCCGAAGTCGGCGTGCGAGGCCTCCCCGATGCCGTTCACGGCACAGCCGAGCACCGCCACCTCGACCGGATCCTCGTAGGCCTCGAGCCGGTGCTCGATCTCGGCCACGACCGTGTCCATGTCGAACTGGAGCCGCCCGCAGGTTGGGCAGGCGATCAGCACCGGGCCCTTCTCGCGCAGCTTGAGCGCCTTGAGGATCTCCCACGCCACCTTCACTTCCTCCTCCGCGTGGAACGTGGAGAGGGAGATGCGGATGGTGTCGCCGATGCCGTCCGCCAGGAGGGTGCCGAGGCCGACGGCCGACTTGAGCGAGCCCGACCACTTCGTGCCTGCCTCGGTGATACCGAGGTGCAGCGGGTAGTCGATGCGCTCCGAGAGCAGCCGGTTCGAGGCGATCGTGTTCGGCACGCTCGTGGACTTGATCGAGACCTTGAAGTCCTCGAACTCGAGTCGCTCCATCAGCTCCACGAACTCGACCGCGGCGGCCACGAGCGCCTCCACGGAGTTCTCGCGCTCGAGCGCGTGCAGGTGCTTGGGAAGCGAGCCGGAGTTCACGCCGATGCGCAGCGGCGTCCCGGCCGCACGCGCCCTCTCCACCACCTCGGCCGTCTTCTCAGGGCCGCCGATGTTGCCGGGGTTGAGCCGCACGCAGTGCGCGCCGGCGTCGATCGCCTTCAGAGCAAGCGTGTAGTTGAAGTGGATGTCGGCGATCACGGGGATCGGCGACTCCTTCACGATCCGCGATAGAGCCTCCACATCCTGGTCGCGCGGCACGGCGCAGCGAACGAGGTCGCCGCCCGCCTCCGCGATCGCCCTGATTTGGCGCATCGTGGCGTCGTAGTCGGCCGTCTCGGTCTTCGTCATCGACTGCACGGCCACCGGCGCGCCGCCGCCAATCGGCACGCCGCCGACGTTTATCTGCCTTCTGGAGGCCATTTCCCCCTCTGAGGATATAGACGCGCCCGCAGACGTCCTGTCACGAGCCTGGTCTCGTGTGCAGCCCGATCGGGCCGCTGGGCTTCGCGATGGTGCCTAGGGACGCCGCCTTGTGCGCCCAGTCACGAAGTGCCGTGTACGCCGGTGTCGGCTGTCCCTCCGGGGTGAGGATGCCGGTGTCGAAGCGCACCTTGTTCGGCGGCGAGACGAGGATGTACTGGAGCATCTCGCGCACCCGGGGGTTCCGCGACGCGATGTCGAATGCCCTCACGAGCCAGCTGGCGCGCTGCTGGGGCGGCGGCGCGGCCGGCCCGCTCGCGAAATAGCCGAACTCGGTGAGGTAGACGTCGAGCGCCTTGCCGCTCGGCGTGGTGAGCGCCTTGCCCTTCGCCAGCTTGTCCAGCGCCGCCGTGAGCCTGGCGAGCGATCCGATCGTGACGTTGTCCGCTCCCGGATGCGGGCGCTCGGGCGGGTTGAGGAAGTCGTAGGGATGCTGCGCGTAGCCGTCGGCGACGAGCTTCGGGCACTGCTTCGCGGGGGCGTAGATGGCCGTGCGGCAGGTCACGTCGCGCAGGAACCTCAGCGGGGCGATCGCGCGCCCGGCCTGCTCGTACGGCGACGTTTCCCCGATCAACACCTGCGCGTGGGGCGCGGCGCGCTTGATCCCCTTGTAGGCGGCGAGATAAAGGTTGCGGTACAGGTCCGCCGCCTCGGTCTGCGGCTTGAGCCAGCTGCCGTAATTGGGCTCGTTCCAGATGCTGTAGCGGTCGACGCGGCCCTTGAAGTGCCGCGCCGCCTGCTCGGCGAACGCGCCGAACTGGCGCGCGTCCGGGCGCGTGACGCCGACCTTGCGGTCGCCCGCCGCCCACGCCGGCACCGGGCCGGTGAGGTCGAGCTGCACGCGGATCCCACGCTTGGCGGCATCGTCGATCAGCAAGTCCCAAGCCGAGAAGTCGTAGGACGGCTTGCCGCCCGGCGGCGGTGTCGTGCTGTCGGCCTGGGAGCCTGGCACGCGTGCCCAGATCACCAGCGAGCGGATCCGGGTGGCCTCGAGGTCCTTCGCCTGGTCGAGCGCCTTGTTGCGGTCGTAGTACGCGCGCTGGAGCAGGACAGCGTCGTCCTGAACCGCGACCTCCATCTTGGGCTTGTTCGAGCCACCTCCGCCCCCGCCGCAGCCCAGGCCCGCGAGCACGAGGCCAGCCGCCAGAGCGGCGACTAGCGCCCGCCTGCTGATCATGGCGCGGGATCGTATCCGCGCGCGCCCGCGGCGGACGCAGTTGCTCGCCGCGCTCCCGTGAAGCGCACGAGCGCCACCAGTGTCGCCAGCGCGAGCGCGGCCAGCACCAGATACGCAACGCGGTCGGATGTGGCCTGCGCGAGCGCCGCGCCGGCGCCGGCCCCGGTTAACTGGCCCACGCCCCACGCCATGTTGAAGAGCCCAAACGCGAGGGCCTGGTCGAGACCGGCGCTCTCCGCCTCCTCCGAGAGGATCGCTCCCGCGGGCGTGTACGCGGCACCGAAGATGGGGTCGGCGAGCAGCAGAACCACGATGAACAGGGCGAGCGACTGCGGCCACGGCAGGAGCCCGGCTAGAACCACGGATCCGATCAGGCAGGCCCGGATCGGCAGCAGCCGGCCGCGCCGATCGGAGATCCGGCCTATGAACGGGTTCAGAACCGCGCTGATTGCCGCGGCAGCCACGAACACGCCGCCGATCAGCGCGCTGCTCGCCCCGAGGTCGTCCATGTGCAGCGGCGCGAGCACTGCCAGCATCGAGAACTCGATCGCGGGCAGCACCGTGAGCCAAAGCCCGGCGCCCATCCTGCCCCGGCGCAGCGCGCGCAGAAGCGACGACGGGTGCGGCTCGGAGCTCGGCTCGGCGGCCGGTACCCGCAGGGTCCAGACGATCAGCACCACGCCGAGCACGGCCACGCCGCTGAAAACCGCCTCCGGCCCGAGCCACACCGCCGCCGCGCCGAGCACCGGGCCGAGCAGCGCGCCGAAGATCGCGGCGCCGAGAGCGGTGCCGATCAGCTCGCCGCGGCGCGAGGGCGCCTCGCCAATCATCCACGCCAGCGTGCCCGCCCAGGAGAGCGCGCCGCCGATGCCCTGCACGAAGCGGGTTACGTCGAGCAGGACCACGTGGTGGCCGAAGCCGAAGGCCACGCTCGACACCGCCATCAGCCCCAGGCCGAGCAGCACGGCGGGCTTCACGCCCGCCCGCGCGGCGAACCAACCGGCCGGTATGGAGGCGATCAGCGTGCCGGCGGCGTAGCTGGCCGAGAGGATGCCCGCGGCCGACTTCGAGAGGTGGAGATCGTCCGCGTAATGGGGCAGCAGCGGCGTGATTGCCGCGTAGAACATGGTGTCCACGAGGACGATCGCGCAGGCAAGGAGGACGAGGCGGCGCACCGGCCCGATGCTACGGATCAGTGGCAAGCGCTATCGGCGGATCACGCATCCTTGTTGAACACCGCCTGTCCGTGGCCTAAATCGGGTCGTGATGACAACGCTGGACAAGGTCGGCGTCGTCGGCGTCGGCGCGGTCGGGCAGGCGTGCGCGTTCGCGCTGATGCTGCGTGGGTCGGCCCGCGAGATCGTGCTCGTCAACCGGACCGCCAAACGCGCGACCGCAGTGGCGACCGACATGCGCTACGGCTTGCCCCTGTC
>JBJMLG010000114.1:0-9609 GCA_045805385.1 Thermoleophilaceae bacterium | reverse complement strand
TGCTCGCCACCGTGTTCGAGCGGGGCTCGTTTACCGGCAAGGTGTCGACGCCGTACCGTCCGGGCAGCGTCCACGACTACATGCACGCAAAGGTGACGGTCGCCGACGACACCGTCTTTGCGGGAAGCTTCAACCTCTCGCACTCCGGCGAGATGAACGCCGAGAACGTGCTCGAGATCCACGACGCAGCGCTCGCCGAGCGGCTTTCAGCCTTCATCGACGAGGTGAGGTCCCGCTATCAGCCGGTACGACCCGAAAGCGGGGGCTCCGTACCACCGTCCGGGGGGTAACCGTTCCACGGTGGGGAGCCGGCGCGCTTAGCCTGCCGCCAATGCGTCCATTCCTCCCCGCACTCACTGCCGCGGCGGCCACCGCCGCAGTCGCGCTCGCCCCCGCCGCCTCGGACTCCTCGGCCCGTGTGCGCGAGTCGCTGACGCTCGACCGCGCGTGCTACGTGGTCGGCAAGCACAACACCATTCACGTCACCGGCAAGAACTTCACGCCAAACGCGCCGCTACACGTGTATTCGGGCGACGCGCCGGGCGCCGACACCGCCGACTTCGGCGTGCCGATCGACGCCGACGGCACCACCGCGCCCGACGGCACCTTCAGCCTCGACGTGCCGGTGCCCGCGCTCGAGAAGGGAGACAAGCTCACGCTCGACCTGGCCGCTGTGGCCCGCACGAGCTCGGCCGACGAGACGGTTGGCTTCGACAAGCTGAACCTGACCTCGTTCACGGCGGGCTTCTACAGCTTCGAGGGCCGCGACTACTTCATGGTCGTGGACAAGAACTCGACCGGCTCGCAGGGCAAGAGCGCGAGCGGCAAGCGCTACCGCGTGAAGAGCAAGGTCAACTTCTTCGGCTTCGGATTCAACGACGGCAAGTTCGCGCCCCCGGCGTTCCTGTTCATCCACTACGTGGATCCCAGCGGCAAATCCGTCGGCGACATCTACGAGGCGACGGCCCGCGGCTGCGGCGCGGCGCGCACGCTGAGCGGCCACCCGCTGTTCGATCGCGTGAAGCCCCGCCCCGGTCTCTGGAAGCTCCAGTTCGACTGGAACAAGAAGTACAAGAAGAACGCGGCCGACAAGAAGGTGCTGTACGTGAAGGTCGACAAGAAGGGCTTCGCGACCTTCCCGAACAACTACGTCCGCGACCTCGGCGACTGAGGCGGCTAAGCGAAGAGCGTGAGGTCCGGCTCACGCTCACCGCGCAGCACATCGAGGTCGACCTCGACCCAGCCGATGCCGCGCGACTCGGCGAGCACGCGCGCCTGAGGCTTCACCACCTGGGCCGCCAGGACGCCCCGGCAGCCCGACATGCCGGGCTCCTGGCGGATGCGCTCCAGATAGCGGGTGAGCTGCTCGACCGCCTGGATCGTGCCGATGCGCTTGATCTCCACGGCCACCCAGCAATCCTCTGAGTCGCGGCACATCAGGTCGACGGGGCCGATGTCCGTGGCCCACTCCCGCTTCACTAGCCGGAAGCCCTCGCCGCACCACTCCGCAGCGTCGGCGAGCAGCTCCTGGAGGTGGCGCTCCACACCGTCCTTCTGGAGCGCGGCCGCCTCGCCCATGTCGTGCGTCATGTCGGAGACCACCTCGGCGAAGCGGATCTCGAGGCGGTCCTCGGCGCCCACCTTGCGCACCTCGAGCCCTTCGTCGGTCTCCTCGATCACGCACGGAGGTGTCATCCAGTTCTCCGGCTTGTAGCCGCCGGCGTCCGAGTGCACCATCACGGACCCGTCCGACTTGATCAGGAGCAGCCGCAGTGCCTCGGGCAGCACGGCGCTCAGGCGGCCGGAGTAGCGAACCTCGCAGCGGGCGACGATCAGGCGCACTCCGGCACCGTAGCCACGGGCGCGGACCTACCGATTCTTCGGAGTTTCATACGCCATCCACACGCTCCGCTCAGGGTCGCGTTGTTGGATTGGCGGGTGATTGGCACCGACGGAAAGGAGGATCGGTGAACCGCTTTCGCCGGGCCGCTGCCGTTACGGTGGCGGCCGGGCTCCTGACAGCCGGAGGCGCTCTCGGAAGCGGCCTGTTCTCAGGCGCGGCCGGAGCGAACACCGGCACCAGCACGACGACGACCGCCCCGGCGGCGTCGAGCGGTCAGTCCGGCGGCGGGTCGGGATCCAACGCCGCCAGACCCCCGTGCCACCACCACGCCGCGTCCCAGCAGCAGGGATCCGGCACCTAGAGGCAGCCAGGGCGGGACGAGCTCACGCGAACTCGATCACCGAGCGGATCCCGTCCTGTGCCTCCATCAGCTCGAAGCCGCGGTTCACGTCGTCGAGACCGATGCGGTGCGAGACGAAGGCGTCCACGTCGATCTCGCCCGCGAGATAGCTCTCCACGAACTCGGGTACCTGGTCGCGGCCCTTCACGCCGCCGAAGGACGAGCCCGCCACCCGGCGGCCCGTGATCAGCAGGCGCGGCACGATGTCGAGCGTCTCGCCCTTCCCGGCCACACCCGCGACGGTGCAGAGGCCCCAGCCCATGCGAGCCGCCTCCACCGCCTGGCGCATGACAGCGACGTTGCCGGTCGCCTCGAAGGTGTAGTCGGCGCCGAACCCGCCAGTCATCTCCAGGACGCGCTCGACCACGTCCGGGCCGCCCTTCATCACATCGGTGGCGCCCTGTCCGCGTGCGAGCTCGAGCCGCTCCTCGGCGAGGTCCACGCACACGATGCGCTCGGCGTCCTGCAGCCGGCAGCCCGCCACCGCGCCGAGGCCGACCATGCCCGCGCCGAACACCACGCAGGTCGAACCCGGCTCCACCTGTGCCGTGTTGATTGCCGCCCCGAGTCCGGTCGAGAGTCCGCAGGCAAACAGGCAGGCGCGGTCGAGCGGCGCCTCCGGGTTCACCCGGGCCAGAGCGATTTCCGGCATGACCGTGTACTCGGCGAAGGTGGACGTTCCCATGAAGTGGCGGATGGGCTCGCCGCCGCGCGAGAGGCGCGTGGTGCCGTCGGGCAGGTAGCCCTTGTTCTGCTGCGCGCGGATCGCCAGGCAGAGGTTCGTCCGGTCGCTGAGGCAATGCACGCACTGCCGGCACTGCGGCGAGAACAGCGTGATCACATGGTCTCCGGCCGAGAGCGAGTCGACTCCCTCGCCCACCTCCTCCACCACACCGGCGCCCTCGTGCCCGAGCACGGTTGGCGAGTAGCCGGACGGGTCTGCGCCGGACGCCGTGTAGAGGTCGGTGTGGCACACTCCGCAAGCCTCCAGGCGGACCAGGACCTCGCCCGCCTTGGGCTCCGCCAGATCCAGCTCCTGAACCTCGAGCGGTGCCCCGAACTCCTCGAGCACAGCCGCGCGCACCCTCATGTCCCAGCTCCTCCTCTCCTTGGCAGTCGATGAGTATCCACCGGGCGGCTCGGCGGGCGCAACAACAGCCTGCAGCCGCGTGCGGGCCTGCCGATGACCGAGGGGATGAAGGGCGGCAATTCCCCCTCTGCGACGGTCCCGGCCGAGTTCGTGCTCTTCGAGGAGCACCTGGGCGTGTACCTGGCCATGCGGCCGGGCGACGACGGCTGGCTGATCGAGACGCGCAAGACACCCGACGGCGAGGCCGTGGCCAGCTTCAAGCGCCCGCTCGTGCACGTGCTCGAGTGGCTCACGAGCGAGAAGGCGGCGTGGGCGCTCTCCTCGCACCGGGACAAGCTCGAGGCCGTGCGCGCCGCCGCGCACGAGCTGTTGCGCTCGCTGCCGCCGGGGTCGTTCATCGCTGCCGAGGAGGTGAGCGCCATCGAGCTCGCCGCCGAGCGCATGCAGGTGCTGCGCCGCGACCTCGACGAGGTGGTCGACCGGGAGGGCCGCGCCGAGCGCCGTCGCCGCGTGGAGCAGCTCGTGGCCTCTGGGGAGATCGGCACCGGCGCCGAGCTCGATGCGGAGGGCCTCATCGGGAGCTTCGAGGGTGAGCGAAACAGCCGCGCCGTCGTGTGCGATCTCGACCCGACAGGCTGGCGCCTGCGCGGGTCGGCGATCTCGGTCACGCTGAGCGAGGCGCTCGAGCTGATCGGCCCCGCCGAGCGCAGAAGCGCGCTCGCCCGGCACCACCGGTCCCTCGAGCTGGCGCGCCGCGCCGCGCTCAAGAGCCTGGAGGAGGTGCCGCTCGGCGATTGGCCGGAGGTACTGGACACGGCTGCGGCGATGTACACCTTCACCGGCCTCGCGCGCGAGCTTGAAGACGCGCTCGAGGCACGGAGCGCCGCCGACGTGCCGCTTTACTGAGCTCCTGTAACGAGGCTGACAACCGCGTCCCAAACGGAAGCTCTCGGGTTACGCTGGCTGGATGCGGGGACTCGCCACCGTGGGAGCGCTGGCAGCGCTGCTCACATGTGCCGTCGCGTCGCCGGCCGGCGCGGCGGGAATCACCAACAATTCGGACGACCTCCGCACCGGCTGGTACCCCGGTCAGGCGTCGCTGAGCCCGCAGCTCGTGTCGGGCGGCACCTTCGGCCGGCTCTTCGACACGGCGGTGGTCGGCCAGGTGTACGCGCAGCCGCTCGTGGCCGCGGGCACGCTGCTCGTGGCCACCGAGTACAACCGCGTGTATGGGCTCGATCCGGGCACCGGCGCGAAGCGCTGGGAGCGGGATCTCGGAACGCCGTGGAACGTCTCCGACCTCGGCTGCAACGACCTCCTCCCGCACATCGGCGTCACGGGCACGCCGGTGGTCGATCCGGCCACGAACACCGCTTACATGTTCGCCAAGACCTACGCGAACGGATCGAGTGGTTCCGCGGCCTGGGATCTCCACGCGCTCGACGTGACGAACGGCAACGAGCGGCCGGGCTTCCCGGTTCGCATCCCGGCGGGCATCGCGGCGCAGAACAACCCCTCCGCCAGCTTCCATCCCACCACTCAGCTCCAGCGCCCCGGGCTACTGCTCCAGAACGGGGTGGTGTACGCGGCCTTCGGCGCACACTGCGACATCCCGTACTACCAGGGTTGGGTGTTCGGGATCAACGCCTCGTCGGGCGCGATCAAGGCGCGCTGGGTGAGCCGCGGCGGCGCAAACGAGAGCGGTGCCGGCATCTGGCAGGCCGGCAGTGGGATCGCCTCGGACGGCAACGGGCAGCTGCTCGTGACGACCGGCAACAGCGGCTCGCCGCCGTCCGGCACGCCCGGCAGCTCGCCCCCCGCGGACCTGGCGGAGTCCTTCATCCGGCTGACGGTCCAGCCCGACGGCTCGCTGAGGACCACTGACTTCTTCGCCCCCTGGGATTCCACGACGCTCGACACGTGGGACGCCGACTTCGGATCGGGCGGGCCGATGGTGATGCCGCCGAGCTATTTCGGCACGGCGTCGTTCCCGAAGCTTGCGCTGGCGGTCGGCAAGCAGGGCTATCTCTACATGCTCGATCTGCGCAAGCTCGGCGGGATCGGCATGGGCCCGAGCGGCTCGGACGACGTGATCCGCCGGATCGGCCCGGACGGCGGTGTCTGGTCGAAGCCGGCGGTCTTTCCGACGGGCGCCGGCAGCGGGTACGTGTATGTGCCGACGGGATCGGGCGGCGCGACGGCCTCCGGCTCGAGCGGCACGCTGAACGTATACAGCTACGGCAAGGACGGCTCCGACCGCCCGAACCTGATACGCGTCGCCCAATCGTCCGACGCATTCGGCTTCAGCTCCGGACAGCCGGTGGTGACCTCGAACGGCACCGACGTGGGGTCAGGCCTCGTCTGGGTCATCTGGGCGCCGAACGGCTCGGGCTCCGGAGCGCAGCTGCGCGCCTATGACGCGGTTCCCTCAGGCGGCAGGCCGGTCCTTCGCTGGAGCTCCCCGATCGGCACCTCGTCGAAGTTCGCGCCGCCGGGAGTGGCCGGCAACCGTGTTTACGTGGGCACCCGCGACGGTGAGGTGATGGGCTTCGGCTCTCCGGTCGCTCCTCCGCTCAGCGGCTCGATGCAGGCATTCCCGACCACCACGGTCGGCAGCACGAGCCGTCGCACCGCCACGTTCACGGCCAACCAGGCTGTCACGGTCACAGGCGTGACGAGCAGCGATTCGCGCTTCAGCCCCAGCCCGCCCACGCTGCCCGTGAGCCTGAACAGCGGAGACACGCTGAGCGTGCCGGTGGACTTCACGCCCACCTCGGCGGGGCCCGCGGGCGGGACCCTCAGCGTGCAGAGCGACCACGGGCCGGTGCAACTGGGCATGACGGGCACGGGCAAGACCCCGGGGGCGGCGCTCAGCCTCGATCCGCCCGTGGTCTCGTTCCCCGGCGCTCGGCCGGGCGACGTGACGACAGGTGCGTTCACGATCGCGAATAGCGGCGGCTCCGATCTGACGCTGAACTCCGTGACCCCGAGCGGCGGCCCGTTCACGGTCGACGGCGGGCCGTCGCCCGGTGACGTGCTTGCTCCCGGCGACCGGATCGCCGTGTCGCTGCGCTTCTCGCCGCAGTCCGCCGGCGAGTTCAGTGGGCAATTGAGCGTGCACTCGAGCGCAGGCACGGACGCCATCGGGCTCTCGGGCACTGCCACCGAGCCGCCCCAGCTCCACATCGAGCCGGCGTCGCTCAGCTTCGGTGACGTGATGCCGGGCGCCTCCACGACGTCCTCGTTCGTGCTGAGCAATCCCGGCGGCGGCCCGCTCACGATCATGAAGTCGAAGCCTCCGTCGGTCGGTCCTTTTCGCCCCGAGACCCCGCTTGACGAGGGCACCACGATCCCGGCGGGCGCCAGCCGCACGCTCACCGTCCGCTTCGCGCCGCAGGCGCTCGGCACCGTGAGCGACGCCTGGGTGATCACCGGCAACGACGACAGCGGCGTGCACACCGTGGCCATGTCGGGCTCGGGCGTGCTGGTGGATCCGCAGCAGCCCGGGCAGCCGAGCGGCCTCGGCGTGCCCGGCCTCACGGAGGCGTCGACCGTGGTCGCCGCGAAGGTGCAGTCCCTTTCGCTGCGCCCGAGCCGCTTCCGCGTGGCTCCGTCGAGGTCGGGGCACGCCGCACGGAGGTACGGCACCGCGGTGCGCTTCCGGCTTTCACGCGCGACGCCGGTGCGGTTCCGGATCGAGCGCGGCGCGAGCGGGCGTCGCGTGGTCGCAGTCATCGATCGCGCCGGGCGCAGCGGCGCGAACGCGTTCAGCTTCAGCGGCCGCCCCGGCGGGCACCCGCTGCGGCGCGGCACCTATCGGCTGGTCGCCACACCCGCGGGCGGAGCCTCGCGCAGCGTCAGCTTCGAGATCCTGCCGTCTCGCTAGACCGGCGTTCGGCGCCGCCGCCTCCGCCGTCCCCGCGCTGGTACACGCCGCGGCCCACCTCGCGGATCAGCCCTTCGCGCTTGGCCTCGCGGAGAGCCTGGCGGAAGCGGCCGGGTCCCCAGTAGCGCGCGCCCACTACCTGCGCGATCTGCCGCCAGTGCGCCGGCTCGGTGTCGCTGGTGGCCTCGGCGATCATCTCCTTCTCTCTCTCGATCCACGGGTCGTCGTCGCTGTAGCTCGAAGTGCCGGGCATTGGCGTCCAGCTTCGGCCGGAGCGGCGGTAGGAGGTGTCCGCGCGGCGTGGCACGGCCTCCCGATCCGCCTCCGCCACCTTCGGCGCGCCGCCCGTCGGCACCGCCTCCTCGAGCTCGAGGCTGCGCTCCTCGCTGATGTCGCGGCCCTCGGCCTCGCGCGCGGTGAGCGGCTGTGCCACGTCCTCGAGCGACCGCTGCTCGGCCCGCACGCCGTAGACCGCCTCAACGATGCCCGCGAAGATCATCAGCCCGGCCGCGATGAGGAAGCCGATCATCAGCTTCTCCGGGTGCGCCTTGTCGAGCAGGTGCCCGTAGAGCACCGGCCCGATGATGCCGCCCAGGCCCGTGCCGACCGCGTAGAAGAACGCGATCGCCATGGCGCGGGTCTCCATCGGGAAGATCTCGCTGACCGTGAGGTAGGCCGCGCTGGCGCCTGCCGACGCGAAGAAGAACGTCACGACGAGGGCGAGCACCTGGGTCGCGGTGGTCAGGTGGCCGCCGTTGAACAGCACGGCCATCACCGCGAACAGCACGCCGGCGAGGATGTAGCAGCCGGCGATCATCGGCACGCGGCCGACCGTGTCGAAGAAGCGACCGATGATCAGCGGTCCGAGGAAGTTCCCGATCGCGAACGGGATCAGGTACACCGGCCCGATCGACGAGGACACGCCGTAGAAGGTGGTGAGGAACGTCGTGTAGTTGAAGAGGACCGCGTTGTAGAGGAACGCCTGGCCCACGAACAGTGAGAGGCCGAGGATCGTGCGCCGCGGATAGAGCGTCACGAGCGTGCGCGCGATCGTCACGAACCCGATCGTCTTGCGCTGGCGCACTTTGATCGTGCGGTCTGGTGGCGGGAGCTCCTGGCCGGTGTCCTCCTGCACCTCGCGCTCGATTTCGGACACGAGCTGGTCCGCCTCGCGGTCGCGGCCGTGTATGAACATCCAGCGCGGGCTCTCCGGGACGTGCCGCCGCACCAGCAGGATGCCGAGACCGAGAACCGCGCCGATGCCGAACGCCAGTCGCCAGCCGAAGTCCTTCGCGAAGATCGACGTGTCGAGCAGAACCAGCGTGAGCGCCGCGCCGACCGCCGTGCCGAGCCAGAAGCTGCCATTGATGATCAGGTCGACTCGACCGCGGACGCGCGCGGGGATCAGCTCGTCGATCGCCGAGTTGATCGCGGCGTACTCCCCGCCGATGCCGGCGCCCGTGAGGAAGCGCATGGCGAAGAAGAACGCCGCCGACCCCGAGAACGCGGTCGCGACGGTGGCGGCGAGGTACAGGCCGAGGGTGACGAGGAAGAGCTTCTTGCGGCCGAAGCGGTCCGTGAGGTAGCCGAACACCAGAGCCCCCGTGCAGGCGCCCGCCACGTAGATGGAGCCGGCGGTACTCACCTGCCCGGCGGTCAGCGCGAGGCCGCTGCCTTTCTCCGTCAGGCGCGAGCCGATGGCGCCGACGATCGTCACCTCGAGGCCGTCGAGGATCCAGACGGTGCCCAGGCCGACCACCACGAGCCAGTGCCAGCGTGACCATGGCAGGCGGTCCATGCGTGCCGGTACGTCGGTCTCGATCGTGCCCGTCTGGACTGCGGTGGCCATGGCCCTCCCTCCGCGCTCGTCGTTTGCTCCCGACGGCGTACCCGCTAGTGAGCGCCGTTATTCCGACCTACACGAGCTGGGGCACGGCCTGCGCAGTGAGCACGGCGCCGGCGCACATGATCACCAGCGCGGACGCTGCGGGGAGCGCCCTCAGCACGCCACCGCCAAAGTTCACCCGAGTGAGCGCCCGGCGCGCGGAGACCACCAGGAGACCCAGGCCCGTGAGCGTGCCCGCCAGGCCGAGGCTGAACGCCAGAATCAGCAGGAGGCCGAGTGCCACCTGGTGCTGCGAGATCGCGCCGAGCAGCACCACGAGCGCTGAGGGACACGGGATGAGGCCGGCGGAGGCGCCCATTCCGATCAGCCCCTTCCAGCTGATCTCGTCCGGCGCGTGGTGGTGGTCGTGATCGTGGTGGTGCTCGTGGGCGCGCACGCGCAAGCGGGATCGGAGCACAGCGACCCCGATCGTCACGACGAGCAGGCCCGAGGCGAGGTTGAGCCACGGGTAGAGCTGCTCGGGGACGATCAACTGGGACAGCAG
>JBJMLG010000113.1:0-13229 GCA_045805385.1 Thermoleophilaceae bacterium | reverse complement strand
GTGGGCCTCGGCCACCTGGCGCACGATCGCCAGGCCGAGCCCTGAGCCCGGCATGCTGCGCGCGTCCGGCGCGCGGTAGAAGCGGTCGAAGACGTGCGGGAGGTCCTGCGGCTTGATGCCCGGCCCGTGGTCGCGCACGGTGACCGTCCCCTCGCGCACCTCGACCTCCACGACGCCGCCGGGCGGGCTCCATTTCGCCGCGTTGTCGAGCAGGTTCGAGATCGCGCGGTGGAGCCGCTGCGGGTTGCCGGTGACCGCGACGGGCTCGAGCCGTGTCTCGAAGGTCACGTCGGGAGCGTGGCGGCGCGCGCGCTCGGCGGAGGAGGCGGCGAGCTCGTCGAGGCGCACGAGCTCCTTCGCCTCGTCGGGCTTCGCGCCGCGCGCGAGCTCGACCACGTCGGCCACGAGCGCGGTCAGCTCGTCGATCTGCTCGATGATGTCCGACACGAGCCGGTCGCGCTCCGCCGGATCGAGCCGCTCGCCGCGCGCCAGCACCTCGATGTTCGTGCGCACGCTGGCGAGCGGCGTGCGCAGCTCGTGTGACGCGTCGGCCACGAGCTGCCGCTGCGACACGAGCGAGCGCTCGAGCGCGTCGAGCGTGGAGTTGAAGCTCGCAGCGAGGCGGGCGAGCTCGTCCTCGCCCTCCACGTCGATACGCCGCTCCTCGTCGGGATGCTGCGCGATCTGCTCGGTCTGCGCCGTGAACCGTTCCACGGGCGCCAGCGCCGTGCGAGCCACCAGGCGACCGAGCACCACCGCGAGCGCGATGCCTGCGGCGATGATGAACAGGAAGACGATCACGAGGGAATGGAGCACGCTGTCGACCTCGCTGAGCGGCCGCGCGAGCTGGATGGCGAACCCCTTCCCAAGCGGCGCGCTGATCACCCGCAGGTGGGTGCCGTTCACGCGAACGTCGCGCAGGACGGGGTTGTTCTCTCCCTGCGTGACCCTGCGCGCGTCGCCGACCACCGGCAGGACCGTCTGCTCACCCGGCTGGAGCAGCACATCGCCGTCCGGGGCGACGACCTGGGCATATCCGGGTGCCCCGCCGAACTGCGGCGGCGGTGCCGGCTTGGCGAACGGGCGGTTGCCGATCTCGCCGGGACCGTTCTGCGCGAAGTTCGACAGCTCACCCGTGCGCTGGCGCAGCGACGTGTCGATCTCGCCGCGCATCTGCGCCCGCACCGCAAGGTAGGAGGCGATGCAGCCGCCCGCGACGGCGAGCGCCACTGCCACGGCCGCCGCTACCGCGAGGCGGTTGCGCAGCGTCACCGCTCCTCCTCGCGGAGCGCGTATCCGACGCCGCGCACGGTGTGAATGAGCCGCGGCTCGCCGCCCTCCTCCAGCTTGCGACGCAGGTAGCCCACGTACACGCCGAGGGAATTGGACGCCGGGCCGAAGTCGTAGCCCCACACGCGCTCGTTGATCTGCGACCGCGTCAGCACCCGGCGCGGGTTCCGCATGAGCAGCTCGAGCAGCTGGTACTCGGTGCGCGTGAGATCGATCCGGCGGTCGCCGCGCCGCGCCTCGTGGGCCGCCGTGTCGAGCACCAGGTCGGAGAAGGCCAGCACGTCGCCGTCGCCGTCCTGAAGGCTGCGGCGGAGCAGCGCTCGCAGGCGCGCCAGCAGCTCCTCGAGCGCGAACGGCTTCACCAGGTAGTCGTCCGCTCCGGCGTCGAGGCCGGCCACGCGGTCGGACACTCCCTCGCGCGCGGTGAGCATCAGGATCGGTGTGCGATCGCCCGCGCCGCGCACGCGCCTGCACACCTCCAGCCCGTCGAGGTCGGGCATCAGCACGTCGAGCACCATGGCGTCCGGCCGCGCGGTGAGCTGGGCCAGCGCCGACAGCCCGCCGTCGGCGAGCTCCACCTCGAAGCCCTCGAGAGTGAGCGCGCGGCGGATCGCGTCGCGCACGCTGCGCTCGTCGTCTACCACCAATACGCGCATCACACCGCCCAGGCTAGCCCGCGGGCGCGCCGGCCAGCGGCTGCAGGCCGTCCATCAGGCGCCCGTCGCGCATCTCGATCCGGCGCGGCGCCCGCTCGGCGATCGAGCGGTCGTGCGTGATCAGCACGATCGTCTGGCCCTCGTCGTTCAGCCTGCGCAGGAGGGCGATGAGGTCGTCGCCGGTTGCGCTGTCGAGGTTGCCGGTGGGCTCGTCGGCCAGCAGAACTCGCGGCTCGTTCGACAGCGCGCGTGCGACGGCGACTCGCTGCTGCTCGCCACCGGAGAGCTGCGACGGGAGGTGGTCGATGCGGCCGCCGAGCCCGACCTGGCCCAGCAGTCGTACGGCCGTCTCGCGCCGCTGGGCGGCGGGGATGCCACGCGGCGCGAGCGCCACCTCCACGTTCTCCCGGGCCGACAGCGTCGGGATCAGGTTGAACTGCTGGAAGATGAAGCCAAGCGTGCGCAGGCGGAGCTCCGCCAGCTCGCCGTCGCCCATCGCGGCCAGGTCGCGGCCCTCGAACACAACCCGCCCCGAGCTCGGCCGGTCGAGGCCGCCCAGGAGCTGGAGGAGGGTGGACTTGCCCGAGCCGCTCGGCCCTGCGACGACGACGAACTCGCCTTCGTCGATCGTGAGGTTCACGCCGTCGAGCGCGCGCACCTCGGTGAGGTCCTCGCCGTACCGCTTCACCACGTCTTCCACCTGGTAGAGCACCTGGTTCCTCGTTTCGTTGTTGGTCATTCGACGCTCCTGAGCGCCTCCGCCGGGCGCAGACGAGCGGCGCGAAGGCCGCCGACCGAGCCGGCGAGCAGTCCGCCGAGCAGTGCCAGGCCCACGGCCAGCAGGATCAGCCCGGCGTCGACCGGGGCATGGAGGGCAACGGTGGTCGAGCCGCTCGTGACCTGGCCCTGCCCGAACGGAATCGGCCCTGGACCGCTCGGCTGCGCGGCAGCGACGGTGGCCTTGAGCGTGGGCCCGAAGGCGTTCAGCAGTGCCGCTCCGCCGATGCCGAGCAGGACGCCGGCTATACCGCCCAGCGCGCCCTGCGCGAGCGACTCGCCCGTCACCTGCCGCACCACCAGTCGCTGGCGCCAGCCGAGCGCCTTGAGCGTGCCGAGCTCGCGCGTGCGCTTGGCGACCGACGACAGCGTGAGCAGCGACGCGATCAGGAATGCGGCCGCGAGCCCAACCACCTCGAGCGCCGTGCCGAGCTTGCCCGACAGGTTTTTCGCGTCCAAGAGCGAGCCGCCGACGCGGTCCGCGAGGTCCTTGGCGGTGGTCACCTCCGCGCCCGCGAACGAGCGCTGGATCTGGCTCTTCACCCTGCCGACCGCGTCCGAGCTCGTGGCTCGCACCTGAACGGCGTTCACGCGGCCCTTGCGGCCGCTCAGCTTCTGCAGCACGTCGAGGCGCATGTAGATATCCGAGGCCTGGCCGCCGATCGGCGCGCTCACCAAGCCGACGATCGTGAACTTCTTTCCGCTCAGGGTGAAGGTGTCGCCGACCGCGAGCCCCTTGCGCTTCGCGTAGGACTCGTTCAGGACGGCGTCGTACTTGGAGCCGGAGGTCGAGAGCGGGCGGCCCTTCGTGATCTGGCCGCCGAGCGCAGCCTGCTTCGCCACGTCCACGCCGGTCACGGTCCTGGCGTCGAAGTTGATCGCTCTCGGGCCGCCCGGGCCCTGAACCTGGGCGCTGAAGCGCGGACCACCAGTCTTCGAGGCGGCGTTCTTGGGCACCCGGCCGGACACGTGCACGCTCGAGAGCGTGAGCGCACCGCTCGCCTGCTGCACCCCGTCGAGCGCCGCGATCTTCTCGACCTCGGAGTCCGAGAAGCTGAGCTGCGAGGTGGAGATGAAGTCGTCGCGGCTGAAGCGCGAGCCGGGCTTGGCGACATTCCGAAGCCCGAGTCGCGCGCCGCCGTTCTCGTCGCGCAACTGCTGCTGCTCCTTCGGAGAGAGCCGCGGCCCGCCGCCCGGGCCGAACGTCTGGGCGCTCCCGCTCCCGCTCGCCTTCAGCGGTCGCGTGACCGACATGTCCGTACCCACCCCGGTGAGCGGCGCGAGCACCTTCGACTGAGCGTCGTCGAGACCCTTGGAGAGTGCGCTCACCGTGACGACCAGACCCACTCCGACGGCGAGCCCGAGGGCGGTCAGAACAGTGCGGCCCTTGCGACGGCGAAGCTCCGAGAGGACGTAGCTGGCGTAGAACAAGCGCGATCTCCGATCGGTTCGAAGTTGACGCCCAGCGGCAGAGCTGTGGGAGTGCGTGCCGCTGAGCGCAGCGACAGAAAACCGGTCGCGCCTAAGACACGCTCGTGAGCCGCGTAAGAACTTCCGAAGAGCGGTTCAGTCGCGCGCCGTGTTGGGCTAATCGCGGTCCGGCCGAGGACTGAGCGCCCCGAAGAGGCGCAGCAGCGCAGGCTTGAGGATTGTCTCGGCCCAGTCGGGCTGCGGCTCGACGAGCTGCGCGAACACGAGTCCCCGGCCGAGCGCCTGGAACAGCGGCGCAAGCTCCGCGGCGTCCTTCGCCCCGGCCGCGCGAAGCGCCGCCTCGGTGGTGTTCAGGTAGGCGTCGAAGGCCTGAACCGACGCTTTCGCCAGCTGCGGGTCCCGAGTCGCCTGAAGGTAGAGCTCGAACTGGGCCACCTGCTGCTCGGGATGGTCGAGCGTGCGCTGTACCTCGGCCGTCATCGCGTCGGCGACCTGCTCGGGCGAGGCTGTCACGCCCTCGAACGAGGCGGCCGCGCCCTCCAGGCGCTCGAGCTCGTCGCGGACGAACAGCAGGAGCGCCTCGGTGAGCAGCTCGCCCTTGCTCTCGAAGTAGTACGTGGTGGAGGCGAGCGGCACGCCGGCCTCGGCCGCCACGTCGCGGTGTGTGACCGCGTGCATGCCCTGCCGGCCGATCAGCTGCAGGGCGGCGCGCAGGATCGCGTCGCGCCTGTCCCTGCCGTTCGTCTGGGGGTGCCTGTCCGAGTCCGCCATCCGCATTTTCCGCGCGAAATCTAAAGAGATCGGTACATCTGTACAGCCTTCTGGTACATATGTACAGGCTCGCGCCGGGGACACCTCCCCCGTCGCCCGGCGCGGGCACTTCCATGAGTGAACGGGGCGGACTCGAACGCCGCAGCTTCCTGGCCAGCGCGGGCTCGCTGGCATTCGTGTGCGGGCTCGGCGGGCAGCCTCTCGCCGCGGGCACGGCGGCCGACGTGCTCAAGGCCGACACGGCCGCGCGAGCGATCAAGCGCCCGAAGACGGTCGCGAAGGACCCGGTCGACTCGCTCACGTTCGGCACGCCTCAGCCACAGCCCGGCGGCCAGGCGCGCGAGTACTGGGTCCTCGCCCGCTCAGTCACCTGGGATCCATGCCCGACGGGCCGCGACGAGTGGATGAAGCATCCGGTGCCGGGGAAGCGCAAGTTCCGCGCATTCGTATATCAGCGCTATACCGCCGGCTTCGCGCAGCCGATCGGAGCGCCGCAGATGCCGGGCCCCACGCTCGAGGCCGAGGTGGGCGACACGATCGTCGTGCACTTCCGGAACGGCGACCGCCACTTCGGCCAGGCCGTGACGATGCACCCGCACGGCGTGCGCTACACCCCCGACTACGACGGCGCCTACTACGGCGACTTCACGCGCGCGGGCGGCTTCGTGGCGCCCGGCGAGGAGTTCACCTACACCTGGGAGGCGACGCCCGACTCGGTGGGCGTGTGGCCGTACCACGATCACGGGCCAAACCACGTGATCAACCTCTCGCGTGGATTGTTCGGCGCGGTGATCGTGCGCGAGAAGGGCGCGCGGAAGCCCGACGTCGAGCAGGTGCTGTTCATGCACGCGCTGCTTCCCCAGATCACCGGCAACCGCTTGCCGCTCCAGTGCTTCAACGGACGCGCGTTCGCCGGCAACACGCCCACGATCCGCGCGAAAGCGGGCTCGGATGTCGCTCTGCACGTTTTCGGCGCCGACGGAAACTTCCACACCTTCCACGTGCATGGCCACCGCTGGAAGGACAGCGGCGGCGCCGACGTGGACTCCCCGACCGTGGGCCCGAACGAGTCGCTCACGGCTCGCTGGACCGAGGACAACCCCGGGCGGTGGCTCTACCACTGCCATGTGTTCGCACACCAGGACGCCGGGATGGCCGGCTGGTACCTGGTCGATCCCTAGATAGGAGGGGATTTGAGAGCAAAGCTGGCAATCGCCACTGGACTGGGCCTTGCGCTGATTGGCGCGGCGCCCGCGATGGCCGTGAACTACCCGCCGCCGAAGAACCCGGGCGGGGTTAGCAAGCCGCCCAAGGGGCCGCACTCCACGCTGCGGGTGGGGAAGAGCGAGAAGTACAAGACGATCCAGGCGGCCGTGAACGCCGCCAAGGCGGGCGACACGATCCGCGTCGCGCACGGCACCTACAAGGAGGGCGTGAAGGTCGCAGGCTCCGGCAAGCGCTACCTGAAGCTCATCGGTGACGCGAAGCACCCCGACAAGGTCGTGATCGAGGCCAAGAAGGCCCAGAACGGCGTGCTCATCAACGGCGCCGACCAGGTCACGGTCCAGGGCTTTCAGGCCCAGCACTACAAGGCCAACGGCTTCTTCGCGGTGAACGTGACGGGCTACAAGCTCGACCACCTGATCGCCACGAACGGCGGCGTGTACGGGATCTATGCCTTCAACACGAAGGGCGGCACGATCGCGAGCAGCACGGCGTCGTGGAACAACGACGGCGGCTTCTACATCGGGCAGACGCCTCCGCAGACGAAGCCGATTCGCTCGGTGGTCAAGAACGTCACCTCGTACGGCAACGTGATCGGCTGGTCCGGCACGAACATGCGCTACGTGACGATCACGAAGTCGCGGTTCTTCAACAACGGCACGGGCATCGTCCCGAACGCGCTCGACTCTGAGAAGTACGCGCCGCCGGAAGACAACGTGATCGCCAACAACGAGGTGTTCTGGAACAACTTCGACTACTACAAGGGCGCGCCGTTCAAGCTCCGCCCGCCGGCGACCGGCGACGTGCCGTACCCGACGGGCGTCGGCATCCTGCTGTTCGGCGGCCGCGGGAACACGGTCCAGGGCAACCGCGTGTACGGGAACTGGGGCGTCGGGGTGGGAATGCTGCAGCAGTTCCTGCTCAAGCAGAAGGACGCCGCCGACCTCGAGAACAACCAGGTCAAGAACAACCAGTTCGGGCTCAACGGCAAGGACCGGAACGGCCGTGACCTCTTCTACGACGGCAACGGCTCGGGCAACTGCTTCTCGGGCAACACCGGGGTGCAGGTCACGCTTCCCGCTGACGGCTCGACGATCGTGAGCTGCCCGTTCAGCGGCAACAACACGTTCAACCAGCAGGCGCAGACCACGGCCATCGGCTTCGCGGTCGCTCCGGACCAGGAGACCTCCTGGATCCAGCATGATCACGCGGCCAAGAAGGGCTACACGCCGCTCGTGAAGTGGAAGAAGGGGAAGGACATATGGGGCGGGCCGTAAAGGCCGCCGGCTCAATCGTCCTCGCATGCACGCTCGCCCTGGCCCTCGCGGCCGGGGCGGGCGGCGCGTCGCGCAAGACGGTGAAGATCGGCGACAACTACTACACACCTCCGAAGCTCACGGTTGCCAAGGGCACGACCATCGTCTGGAAGTGGCCGAGCGACACGGGCGACACGCACGACGTGAACCTCGGGAAGCGCCCCAAGGGCGTGAAGCGCTTCCACTCCGAGCTCGCCTCCATCGACTACACGTACAAGCGCACGCTGAAGGTGCCGGGCAAGTACTACATCTACTGCTCGCTCCACGACGACATGCGCCAGACGATCACGGTCAGGCGCTGAGGGCGGGCGCGCTCGAGCCAGCGAGCCGGGTGACTTCGGAGTCGCTGGAGCGGGTACGGAACGCTCGATGCAACAGGCTGAGCCGAATGACGCCACACCGTTCCTGCCGGAGAAGCTGACGCTCAAGGCGTTGCGGGAAGCCGCCGCGGAGTGCCATGGCTGCCACCTCTGGCGCAAGGCCACGCAGACGGTGTTCGGCGAGGGCCGGTCCGGGTCGCGCGTGATGTTCGTGGGGGAGCAGCCCGGCGATCGCGAGGATCGCGAGGGCCATCCCTTCGTCGGCCCAGCCGGACGCGAGCTCGACCAGGCGCTCCAGGCGGTCGGCATCAACCGCGACGAGGTCTACATCACCAACGTGGTGAAGCACTTCAAGTTCGAGGAGCGCGGCCGGCGGCGGATCCACCAGACGCCGAAACGGTTCGAGATCGACGCCTGCAAGCCGTGGCTCGACGCCGAGCTGAGGGTGGTGAAGCCGGAGGCGCTCGTGCTGCTCGGCGCCACCGCGGGCAAGGCGCTGTTCGGCTCGAAGTTCCGCATCCGCGACGCCCGCGGGAGGCCGCTCGAGTCGGACCTGGCCCCCTTCGTGACCGCCACCGTCCACCCCTCGGCGATCCTCCGGGCGCCCGACGAGCAGTCGCGTCAGCTCGAGCGCGAGGCGTTCACGCAGGACCTGGCGGCGGTGGCGCGCGCGGTCGGTTAGCCGTACGGGCGCTCGAGCGCGCCTTTAACAGCGTGGTCGCGCGCTGAAATCCACGGGGCGGACCGCTCGCCCCTTGGCGGCCCGCCCCGTTCTCCCCCCTCGGGGCCCCGGAATCAACGGAACCCACCGAGACCAGCCGACCCTAACCCGGGGCGGCGGCCGCGCGCCATCCACCAAAGGGGGGATAGAAGGGGGTATGTCCCTCCCCGCCGCCGCCCGGCGCGGTCGTACGCTGTCTGAGGAATGATCGATCGGCGCGGCCGCTCCACGCTCGAGGGAATCGCCACGGCGCTTGCGCTGGTTGCCGTGGTCACGGGCCTGATCTTCGCGCTGCGACAAGCGGTGCCGGTGGTCTCAACGGGCGTGCTGTACCTGCTGCCCGTGCTCTTCGTGGCCACGCGCTACGGCCTGCTGCTCGCATTAGGCACGGCGCTCGCCAGCACGCTCGCCTTCAACTGGTTCCACATACCCCCGACCGGGCGCTTCACGATCGCGGAGCCGGAGAACTTGACAGCCCTCGGGGTGTTCTTCGTCGCCGCCGTGATGGCGAGCACGCTTGCCGACTCGGCTCGATCGAGAGCCGACGAGGCAGACCGCCGCAGGCGGGAGGCGGACCTCTCGGCCCGCCTCGCTCGCGTGCTGCTCGCGGGTGCGCCCCGCGCCGAGCGCCTCACGGAGGCCGCGGGGCTGATCGAGGCCGCGTACGGCGCATCCGTCGAGCTCACGATCGGATGGGCCGACTCCGACGAGCGCCGCAGGGCGCTGGCGCTCGTGGATTCCGGAAGGCGTGTGGGCACGCTGCTCGTGCCCCGCTCGCTTTCGTCGACCGAGGAAGCACGCATGTCGGAGCGCATCATGCCCACGCTCGCCGCGTTGCTGGGCGCAGCGGCGCGGCGCGACGAGTTGGAGGAGGAGCTCGTTGAGACTCGTGCGCTGAGGCGCAGCGATGTGCTCAAGACGGCGCTCCTCAGGGCCGTGTCACACGACCTTCGCTCGCCGATCACGGCGATTCGCGCGGCTGCCGCCGGGGTGTCGAGCCCGACGCTGCCCGAGAGCGAGCGCGAGGAGCTGTCGGCCGTGATCACGGCGGAGAGCGATCGGCTCTCACGGCTCGTGGAGAACCTGCTCGAGCTGTCGCGCATCGAGGCGGGTGCTGCCGAACCGCGGAGCGACTGGTTCGGCATCGACGAGGTGGTGCAGTCGGCCCGCGAAGCCGCGGCGGTAGCGGACGCCAGGATCGAGCTCGACCTCCCCGCCGACCTGCCCCTCGTGCACGCGGACCCGGTTCAGATCGAGCGCGTGGTCGCGAACCTGCTCGCCAACGGGGTGGAGCACTCGGGCGGCAAGCCGGTGCGCGTGAGCGCCGGGGAGGAGGCCGGGCGCGTGTGGCTGCGCGTTGCCGACCGCGGGCCCGGCGTGCCGGTCGAGGACCGCGAGCGCATCTTCCAGCCGTTCCAGCGCGGCCGCGGCGAGCCCGGGCGGCGCGGCGCTGGGCTCGGGCTCGCGATCGCGCGCGGGTTCGCAGAGGCCAACGGCGGCACGCTCAGGCTGGAGACCGGCGAGGGCCGCCCCGGCGCGGCGTTCGTGCTCGAGCTGCCCGGGGGCGAGCCCCAGCCCACGGTGCCAACGACCGCGGAGACGCCGGCTTGACGGATCCGAAGGTCATGATCGTGGACGACGAGCCTCAGATCCTGCGCGCACTGCGCGTGGTGCTTCGCGACGCCGGCTTCGCGGTGGTGCCGGCGATGACGGCGGAGGAGGCACTCGACGCGGCGGCGGTCGAGAATCCGGCCGCCGCGATCGTGGACCTGGTGCTACCCGACCACGACGGTGTGTGGGTGTGCGAGCAGATTCGCGGCTGGGGGAGTGCGATGCCGATTCTCGTGCTCTCCGCGGTGGGCGAGGAGGCGGAGAAGGTCCGTGCGCTGAACGCCGGCGCCGACGACTACGTGACCAAGCCGTTCAGCCCCGACGAGCTCGTGGCACGCCTCGGAGCGGTGCTTCGGCGAGCCGGCGCGGAGCCCGCGGATCCGGCGATCGAAGCGGGCGGCCTGGTTCTCGACCTCGCGGGCCACGAGGTCAGGCGCAACGGCGAAACGCTCCACCTCACGAAGACGGAGTTCGAGCTGCTGCGCGTGCTCGCCCAGAACCGCGGCCGCTTGATGACGCACCGCACGCTGCTCACCGAGGTGTGGGGGTCGGGGTACGCGGAGGACACGCAGGTGCTGCGCGTGCACATCGCAAACCTGCGCCGGAAGGTCGAGGACCCCTCGGGCGAGCCGCTGATCCGCACCGAGACCGGCGTGGGCTACCGCTTCGCCGGCTGAGCAGCCGTCTTTACGACATCTGTATGCGCCGGCCGCGTTCTTGATGCGAGCTTCACGCCGGCGCACCTAGCGTCGGAGCCATGGCGCGCCCCGTCCAGCGAGGCCTGCGGCGCTCCGTTGGGGTGCCGGGCATGTTCGCCACCGCGTACGGGAACCTCGGTTCCTCGATCTACTACGCGCTGGGGCTCGTGGCCGCGCATGCGCTCGGGCTCACGCCGCTCGTGTTCATCTTCGCGGGCGGCCTGTTCGCGCTCACCGCGAAGACGTATGCCGAGGCGGCCTCGATGTACCCCGAGGCTGGGGGCTCATCCGCGTTCGCGCGCCACGCGGGGAACGAGGTGGTGTCGTTCTTTGCCGGCTGGGCGCTCTCGCTCGACTACATCATCACGATCGCCATCTCGGCGTTCTTCGTTCCCCACTACCTCGCCGCGTTCTGGCCGGCGCTCGGGCACAACCCCGGCGACATCGTCGGCGGCGCGGTGGTGATCGCGCTGCTCACGGCCGTGAACGTGCGCGGCCTGAGCGAGTCGGCGAAGCTGAACATCGGGCTGGCCGTGGCGGACCTGTTCACGCAGGTTGCCCTGGTGGTGTTGGGAGCCGTGCTCGTGCTCAACCCGAGCCTGCTCGTGAACCAGGTGCACCTCGGCACCGCGCCCAGCTTCAGCCAGCTCGCGTTCGCGCTTTCGATCTCGATGCTCGCCTACACCGGCATCGAGACGGTCTCGAACATGGCCGAGGAGGCGCGCGATCCCGGCCGGGATGTACCGAAGACCGTGAACCTCCTCCTGGTCGCGGTGCTCGGCGTGTACGCGGGCATCTCGACCGTGGCGCTCTCGGCCCTGCCCGTGCACCGGGACGCGGCGGGCCACTACGTGACCGACCTCGGCACCAAGTTCCAGAGCGACCCTGTCCTGGGCATCGTCCGCTCGCTGAACCTCAGCCACAGCCTCACCACGATCCTCTCGTACTACGTGGCCATTCTGGCGGCCACGATCCTGATCATCGCCACGAACGCGGGACTGATCGGCATCTCCCGCCTGTCGTGGTCGCTCGCCGAGCACCGCCAGCTGCCGAGTGTCTTCGCGCGCCTGCACTCGCGGTACCGAACGCCCGCGTTCACTCTCGTCTTCTTCTCCGTGATCGCCGCCCTGCTCCTGCTGCAGGGCAAGAACTCGTTCCTCGGCAACCTCTACAGCTTCGGGGCGATGCTGTCGTTCACGGTGGCGCACGTCTCGGTGATCGTGCTGCGTGTGCGCAAGCCCGACCTGGACCGTCCGTATCGCGCGCCGTGGAACGTCCGCGTCCGGGGCTACGAGATCCCGCTCACCGCGGTGATCGGCGGCATCGGCACGTTCGCGGCCTGGATCTCGGTCGTGGTCCTGCACACCGACGCCCGCTACGTGGGGACGGCGTGGGTGGTCACCGGCATGGTCGGCTACGTGCTCTACCGCCGCCGGCACGGGCTGGGCCTCAACGAACACGCCCGCATCGCCCGGCCGGCCGCGCCCGCGGGCTTCAGGCCGCTGGCTTACGGCTCGGCGATCGTGCCGATCTTCGGCACCGACGTGAGCGGCGAGGCTATCCGGGCGGCATCGAAGCTGATCGACGACGAAGCGGTCGTGGAGTGCCTCTATGTGATCCGCGTGCCGGACCAGCTGTCGCTCGACCAGGGCATGGAGCAGGACGAGCGCGTGGCACGGGAGGTGCTGGAGGTCGCCCGGCTGCGTGCTCGAAAGCAGGGGCTGCACGTGGAGACCCGCCTCATCCGCACCCGCAATCCGGGCGCGGCCATCGTGGACGAGGCGGAGCGCTCGAAGGCCGAGCTGATCTACCTCGCAACGGTGCACGCGCCCTCGAACGAGCGCGCACTGGGCCCCACCGCGACGTACCTCCTCTCGCGCAGGCCGTGTCGCGTGGTGGTCGAGTCGCCAGGCGGCGCCGAGCGCGCGGGGTCAGCCGACGGTCACGACGCCGGTCATCGACCGCGGGTGCAGCGGGCACATGAAGCGGTAGGCGCCCGCGTGGGAGAAGCGCTTCGACCATGAGCCGCCCGGCTCGATCGCGCCATGGCTACTGCACCTTCACGGTCGTCTCCGCCTCGACGCCCGTGTTCGTGTGGTTGTTGTTCGCGAGATAGACCTCGAGCGTGTGGCGGCCTGCGGGGATGTGGCGGTAGGTGATCTCGGGCGTTAGCGACGGCGAGTACTTGCCGTCCACGCCGAGTTGCGCGGCGATCTTGCCGTTGGCGCCGGAGAAGCGCGGGTGGTCGAACCGGCCTCCGTCGAGCGAGAAGTGGAGGTGGCCGCGCCCCGGCTTCGGCGCCTTGCCAACCGCCTTCGGGTCGATCTCGAAGTTCTTCAGCTTCACCTTCACCTGAATCGTGTGGCCGGAGGTGCCGTCGCCGGGGATCACGAAGGCAACCGAGGACTTCTTGG
>JBJMLG010000112.1:0-22886 GCA_045805385.1 Thermoleophilaceae bacterium | reverse complement strand
ACGCGGCAGGCCTGGGTGCCGGAGTAGTCGAACTCGGCCGCCTGCCCGATCACGATCGGGCCGGAGCCGATCACGAGGATCTTGTGGATGTCGTCGCGCCGGGGCATCAGGCGGCCACCAGGCGCTCGACGAATCGGTCGAACAGGTGCCGCGCGTCGTGCGGGCCGGGGCCGGCCTCCGGGTGGTACTGGACCGTGGACGCGGGGACGTCGCGCAGCACCAGGCCCTCGACGGTGCGGTCGTAGAGGTTGAGCTGCGACAGCTCCGCCGCGCCGAAGTCGGTCTCCCAGCGCACCGGCTCGTCGGCCTCGATCGTCTTGGCGCCGCTCGGTCCGAGCACCGCGAAGCCGTGGTTCTGCGAGGTGATGTCGATGCGCCCCGTCTCGAGGTCCTTCACGGGGTGATTCGCACCGCGGTGGCCAAACGGCAGCTTGAAGGTGTCGAGGCCCACCGCTCGGCACAGCAGCTGGTGGCCGAGGCAGATGCCGAACACCGGCACCTTGCCCACGCACTCGCGCACCGTCTCCACCACGTAGTCGAGCGCCGCCGGGTCGCCGGGGCCGTTAGCCAGGAACACCGCGTCGGGGTCGCGCGCCAGCAGGTCCTCGGCGCTCGTGGTGCACGGGTGCAGCTCGAGCCGGGCTCCCCGCTGTCGCAGGTTCGCCACGATCGAGTCCTTGATGCCCGTGTCGAGCGCGACGATGCGCGGTCCCGGGTTGTCGGGATCGAGGATCAGCGGCTCGCTCGGCGTCACCTCGCGTGCCAGGTCGGCGCCCGACATCTCGGGCTCCGCCATCACGCGCTCCATCGCCTCGGACTCGGGCATCGCGCCCGGGAAAACTCCGCCGCGCATCGCGCCCTTGTCGCGGATGTGGCGCACGAGCGCGCGCGTGTCGATCCCGGTGAGCGCGGGCACGCGGCAGTCGGCGAGCCAGGTGAGCCAGCCGCCCTCGGCGCCCGGCGCGCCCTCGCGGTCGATGCCCTCGCGCATCACCACTGCGCGAGCGTGCACGGAACCCGACTCCATCGCCGCGCGCGACACGCCGTAGTTCCCGATCAGCGGGTAGGTGAAGACGATGATCTGGCCGCGGTAGCTCGGGTCGCTCACCGACTCCTGGTAGCCCGACATCGCGGTGTTGAACACCACCTCGCCGGTTGCGAAGGTGTCCGCGCCGGCCGACTCGCCGTCGAACCGCGTGCCGTCCTCGAGCAGCAGGTACGCGCTCACTTCACCAGCGCCTGAATCGTCTTGAACTCGGCCCCGCCGGCGGCGCCGAGCAGCTCGAACAGCGCCGTCTCGACGCTCGAGGGGATCGCGCCGGCGCTCGTCATCTTGAGCAGGCCGGTGGTGCGGTCCTCCTTGGTGCGCGACGAACATGCGTCGGCTGCCACGTGCACTTCCACGCCCTGCTCGAGCAGCGCGTGCGCCGTCTGCGACACGCAGATGTGCGCCTCGATGCCGCAGATCAGCACCTGGTCGCGTCCCCTCAGGTCGAAGCCCTCAGCGTCGGTGGCGGCGAAGCACACCTTCGCGATCGGCGTCACGTCGAGGTGCTCGGACACCTCAGGCACGGTGTGCCCGAGGCCCTGCGGATACTGCTCGGTCACCAGCACCGGCACGCCGACCGCCTCCGCGCCCTGTACGAGCGTCGCGACCTGGCCCGCCATGTGCTCGAACCGGTGGATCACCGGGCGAAAGCCCTCCTGCACGTCCACCACGAGCAGCGTCGCGCGGTCGCGGTCGAGCAGCCGTTTCGCCGGCACGCTCAGCTCACCGCCCCGATCGCGAACGAGCGCTCGCGGTAGGCCACCGAACCGCCGGCGACGGTCATGCGCACGCGCCCGATGAGCCTGCGCCCGGCGAAGCAGGAGTTCGAGGAGCGGCTCTCGTAGCCGGCCTCGCCCGCCTCCCACTCGGCGGCGAGATCGGCCAGGCAGATGTTCGCCGGCGATCCCGGCGAGAGCGACGGAATCGCGAGCCCGAACGGCGCGCCGCCCGCGGTCATGCGCTCGATCAGAACGCCGAGCGGGATCAGGCCGGGAATCACCAGCATCGTGTGGAGCGCCGCGAACGCGGTCTCCAGGCCGGTCACGCCCATCGGCGCCGTCTCGAACGGCTGCTCCTTCTCCTCGCGCGCGTGAGGCGCGTGGTCGGTGGCCACGCAGTCGATGATCCCCGATCGCAGCCCGTCGAGGAGCGCCTGGCGGTCGTCCTCCGAGCGCAGCGGCGGGTTCATCTTGAAGTTCGTGTCGAGCGAGCGCACCGACTCCTCCGTGAGCGTGAGGTGGTGCGGCGTGGCCTCGCAGGTGATCCGCACACCGGCGGCCTTCGCCTGCTCGATCGCCTGCACCGACTCGCGCGCGGAGAGGTGCTGGATGTGGATCTGCGCGTCCTCGTAGCGTGCGATGGCGGCGTCGCGGGCGATCATCGTGGACTCGCTGATCGACGGAATGCCGCCGACGCCGAGCAGCGCCGACACCTCGCCCTCGTGCATCGAGCCGCCGCGCGACAGAGTGGGGTCCTCTTCGTGCAGGGCGATGCAGCCGCCGGTCATGCGCTGATACCGGAGCGCCTGGCGCAGCACGCCGGCGCTCTGCACCGGCAGGCCGTCGTCGCTGAAGCCCAAGGCGCCGGCGTCGATCAGCTCGCCCATCTCCGTGAGCTGCTCGCCCTTCTGCCCCACCGTGACCGCCGCGAGGAAGCCGGTCGGCACGCGCGCCTCCTCGCGCGCGCGCTCGCGCAGGGACAGCAGCACCGACGCCGAGTCGGTGACAGGGTCGGTGTTCGGCATGGCGAGGATCGCGCAGAAGCCTCCGGCCGCGGCGGCGCGCGTGCCCGAGCCGATGTCCTCCTCGTCCTCGCGCCCGGGCGTGCGCAGGTGCACGTGCGGGTCCACGAAGGCGGGGAACGCGTGCAGGCCCTCGGCGTCGACCACCTCCGCGCGCTCGGGCGCCTCGAGCGAGCCGGGCGCGCCCACCTCGGCCACCTCGCCGCCGCGCACGAGCAGGTCGGCCGGCTCGTCTATCCCCACGCGCGGGTCGATCAAGTGCGCGCGCTTGATGAGCAGATCGCTCGGCGGGGTCTCCGGGCGATCGAGTCGCGGGGCGAGCGGCGTCATGCGGGCTGCGGCTCCGTGTGCGCCGGGACGGGTGACGGCGCGTTGCCGGCGGCGAGCAGCTCGTAGAGCACCGCCATCCTCACCACCACTCCCGACTCCACCTGCTGGACGATCAGTGCCTGCGGCGAGTCGATCACCTCGGCGGCCAGCTCCACCCCGCGGTTCACCGGCCCCGGGTGCATGAGCAGCTGGTGCGGCGCCAGCCGCCGGCTGTCGATCTGGAAGCGCGCCGCGTACTCACGCAGCGAGGGCACGTAGGAGCCCGTCATGCGCTCCATCTGCATGCGAAGCGCGTAGACCACGTCCGCCTCCTCGATCCCGTCGAGCGAGTAGCGCACGTCGCAGCCGAGCGACTCGAAGTCGCGCGGTATCAGCGTCGGCGGGCCGCAGACCGTCACCTCCGCGCCCATGCGCGTGAAGGCGAGCACGTTCGAGCGCGCCACGCGGCTGTGCATCACGTCGCCGACGATCCAGATCTTCGTGCCCTCGATCTGAGGCCGGCGGCCTCGCAGCGTGTAGAGGTCGAGCAGCGCCTGCGTGGGGTGCTCGTGCTTGCCGTCGCCCGCGTTGATCACCGAGGCGGTGGTCCAGCGCGCCACCAGGTTGGCGGCGCCCGCGTGCGGGGAACGGATCACGATCGCGGTCGGGTCGTAGGCCGAGAGCGTCTGCACCGTGTCCTTGAGCGACTCGCCCTTGTCCACCGACGAGCCCACCGACTTGATGTTCACGAGGTCGGCGCTGAGGCGCTTGGCGGCGAGCTCGAAGCTCGAGCTCGTCCGCGTGCTCGACTCGTAGAAGAGGTTGATCACGGTGCGGCCGCGCAGCGTCGGCACCTTCTTGATCTCGCGGCCCGACACCTGCGCGAAGCTGTGCGCGCGGCTGAGGATGCGCTCGATGTCCTCGCGGGTGAGGTCGTCGATCGACAGCAGATTCCGCATCAGGTGTGCACCTCCGCTCGCTCCGAGATGGTGACCTCGTCCATCCCGTCGATCTCCTCGACGCGGACGTTCACGCGCTCGCTCCTGGCCGTGGGAAGGTTCTTGCCCACGTAGTCCGCCCGGAACGGAAGCTCGCGGTGGCCGCGGTCGGCCAGCACGGCGAGCTGCACCCGCTGCGGGCGCCCGTAGTCGAAGAGCGAGTCGATTGCCGCCCGCACCGTGCGGCCGGTGTAGAGGACGTCGTCGACGAGGATCACCGTGATCCCGTCGATCGGGAAGTCGATGTGGGTGTCGTGTACCTCGGGCTGCTCCGAGCGGAGAGTGAGGTCGTCGCGGTAGAAGGAGATGTCGAGGTCGCCGAGCGGAACCGGACAGTCGGCGAGCTCTTCGACTAGCTCCCGGAGGCGCTTCGCAATGACCGCGCCGCGGCGATGGATCCCGACCATCGCGATGCGCTCGCCCCCAGCCTTCTCGACCACCTCGTGAGCGATGCGGCGCAGCGTACGGCTGAAGCCCTCGCTGTCGAGGACGACTTTCTCGGTCATTTTCCCATCCTTCCTGGCCTCACCGGACCGGGTTAAAGGACTTGCAGAGGCGACTGTAGCAGTGCGATCCGACGGCGAATTATCTCGCCAAACGCCCGTGCAGCGGCTCAACCGGGGTGCGAGAATTTGACTGCCCTCGGCACCCTTCTAGGGAGCACATTGGCGGAAGTCGGTCGGTTAGGTTCTACGGGACGCGCGCCCACTGGGCGGTTTCCGGCGCGCCGATACCGGCTCTCCGCGAAGCAGGAGCGAGACCTGGTCGTGGCGACCGAAGGTGGAGACGAGGCGGCGTGCCGGCAGCTCGTGGACGCGTTCATGCCGGCAATCGCACACCTCGCGCGTCGCTTCAGCGCCGGCGGGCAGGTGCAGCGCGCCGAGCTGCTCCAGGAGGGGGTCGCGGGGTTGCTGTTCGCCACCAGGCGCTACGACCCGCGGATGGAGAGCCCGTTCTGGAGCTACGCGTCGTTTTGGGTGCGCAAGTCGATGCAGGAGTTCGTCGCGTCGGTGGCGCGGCCGGTCGCGCTCTCCGACCACGCGGTCCGGGCCTTGGCCCGTGTGAACGCCGCCCGCCGCGAGCATCTGCGGACCCACCGGGCCGAGCCGACGAGAGCCGAGCTGGCCACCGCTACCGGCTTCACGGCGGCCCAGCTCGACAGCCTGCTGGCGGTCGACCGCCCTCCGCGCAGCCTCGAGGAGCCCGTGGGCGCCGATGGGGCCGCCACGGCGACGTTCGGCGACATGCTCCCCGACCCGCAGTCTGAGAGCGACTACGAGCACGTGCTCGACGGCATGGAGCTCCAGGCGGTGCGGAGCCTCGCGGAGGAGCTCGACGAGCGCGAGCGCACCGTGTTGTCGAGCCACTACGGGCTCGGCCGGCCTACGCAGACTCTGAGCAAGATCGGCTCCGATCTCGGGCTCACCGCCGAGCGGGTCAGGCAGATCGAGAAGGAAGCCCTGGAGAAGCTCCGCGAGGCAGCGGCGCAGCCGCCGACCGGCGGAAGCCACGACATTTGAATTCGAGCGCCCGCCGCTTACTACACCTGGGGTATGTCCCCTGAGTCCACGCTCCGCCACAACGCCCTCGTCTACGAGTCCGACGACGAGTACGTCGAGCGCTCGGTCGCGTTCCTGAAGGAAGGCCTCGAGGAGGGCGAGGCATGCATAGTCGGACACGCGCGCGACGGGATCGCCATGATGCGCGACGCGCTTGGGCCCGACTCCGAGCGGGTCACCTTTGCCGACCTCAGCTCGACCTACACGCGGCCGGCGCGCGCGGTGGCGGCGTATTACGGAACCTTCCTCGGCGCGCTGCGGACGGCCCCCTCGGTCCGCGCCGTCGCAGAGATGCAGCTCGGCCCCACGCTCGGGGACTGGGACGAGTGGCTGGGCTATGAGGCGATCACGAATCTCGCCTACGCCCACTTGCCGGTCACGGTGGTGTGCACGTACAACGCCAACCGAGTCCCGGACGAGGTCGTCCAAGGCGTGTTGAGGACGCACCCAGAGGTGCTGGCCGACGGATGGGAGTCGAGCGGCCACTTCGAAGACCCGCGCGAGCTGCTACGGAAGCTCACCATCGAGCCGGAGGAACTCCCCGCCCTCCGTTCGTGTCAGGTCGGCCAGGACCTGGAGCGCTTCCGCGAGCAGCTCGCGCGCGAGCTCGTGGCCGAGAAGGTGCCGGAGGCGAAGGCACTCGACATGCTGCTCGCGAGCAGCGAAGTCGCCGCGAACGCCATCACGCACGGTGCCGGCATCGAGGAAGTGCGCGCGGGGCGCGCGGACGGACGGTTCGTATGCGAGGTCGTGGACCGCGGAAGCGGCTTCGACGACCCAGTCGCGGGCTACGTCGCGCCGCGGGCCGGAAGCGGCACGGGCCTGTGGGTCGCTCGTCAGCTCACCTGGCGGATCGAGTTCTTCCACTCGCCGCGCGGGTTCACCACCAGGATCTGGTTGTAGCGGTGAGCGGCCAGGTCCGGGATCCCTGGCTGGCCATCGACGCGCGTACGCCGCCCGCTCTGCGTGCCCGCGAAGTGCGCCGAGATTGGGAGCGCTTCGTCAGCGGCGGCCCGATGAACGGGGTGCGGGCGCCGGTGGCGGACTCATGGCGACGCTCGCTCGAGGCGCGAGTCGATCCGTCCGGAAGCCGGCTGGCGCCGGTCGCCGCCGGACGCGACGAGGCGTTAGCGCGATGGGAGGTGCACCCGCTGGCGGAGCCGGCGCCGCTGATCCGCGACCGTCTTGCCTCGATCGCCAACGAGTCACAGCACCTCGTGGTCGTGAGCGATGCGGACGGTGTGCTGCTCCAGCTCGAGGGCAGCGCCCGAGTTCGCTCTCAGGCCGCCGACTCGATGAACTTCACCGAGGGCGCCCTGTGGAGCGAGACCGGCGCCGGGACCAACGCCGTCGGGACAGCGCTCGCCACCGATCACCCGGTGCAGATCTTCGCGGCCGAGCACTTCATCGAAGTGGTCCAGGCCTGGACCTGCTCCGCGGCGCCGGTGCACGACCCCGTGACGGGCGAGCTGCTCGGCGTGATCGACCTGACCGGGCTCGAGAGAGACGTGCACCCGCACAGCCTGGCGGTGGCCATCAGCGCCGCCCGAGCCGTCGAAGCGCACCTCCGCTCCCGCATGCACGAGCGGGACCACCGGCTGCGAGCGCGCTACGAGGGGACCATCCGTCGCGGACGCGATTGGCGAGCGCTCGTGGCTCCGACCGGACGACTCGTCGCCGGCGATGCCCGCGGGTCGTTGCGCGGTATGCGGCTCGAGCCGCCGCCGGGGGGAGGCGAGTTCGTGCTGCCCTCAGGAGCGCGCGCGTTCGCGGAGCCGGTCGGCGACGATGAGGCCTTCATCGTCCGCGAGCTCGCCCGGCCGCCGGCGCCGCGCCGCCGTCCCGGCGACACGCTGCACGTGCTGGCTGAGGAACGGGCTGCGCTGCGGCGCGTGGGGGCGTTGGTGGCGTCCGGCGTGTCGCCACACGAGCTGTTCGCCGCCGTCGCGCAGGAGGTGGGCCAGCTGCTCGGCGTGAGTGTGACGCACATGGCGCGCTACTCGCCCGACCGCATGGCGACCGGCGTGGGTAGCTGGAGCACCAACGGAGCTCATCTACCGGTCGGCACGAGCATCTCGCTCGACGAAACCAGCGTCACCGGAATGGTCTTCAAAACGGGTCGCCCCGCGCGAGTCGACGCCTACGACCACGCATCCGACCAGGCCGCCGACCTCACCCGACAGCTGAAGGTGCATTCGTCGGTCGGAGCACCGATCGTGGTCGAGGGGCGACTGTGGGGCGTCATGGTCGCTTCGTTGAGGAATGGCCAGCCGCTGCCCGCGGACACCGAGTCGCGAATCGCCGCGTTCACGGAGCTCGTCGCGACGGCGATCTCGAACACCGAGGCGCGAGTCGACCTGGCACGGCTCGCGGAGGAGCAGGCGGCGCTCCGCCATGTGGCGACGCTTGTCGCGCAGGGTGTGGCCGAAAGTGAGCTCTTCGACGCCGTTGCGGAGGAGGCCGGCACGCTGCTCAGGGCGGACCTCGCGGTGATGACCTGTTACGAGAGCGACGACACGGTTCGCCCCGTGGCGGGCTGGACGAGCGACGGCCAACGCCTGGAGTCCGCGCATTCGTGGGCGCTCGACCGCAGCGATCTGGCGGTGAAGGTCTTGAGGACGGGCCGGCCAGCCCGGACCGATAAGCACGACGGCGTTCCCGGGCGCATCACCGCCTTCATGCGGGACACGTGGGGCTCTATCTCAGGGGTCGGCAGCCCGATCGTCGTCGAGGGACGGGTGTGGGGGGCGCTCTTCCTCCATTCGAATTTCAACCCCCTCCCCGCGGACACCGAGTCGCGACTGGAGAGCTTCACCGAGTTGGTCGCCACGGCGATCTCCAACATGCAGGCCCGCTCGGAGCTGGCCGCGTCACGCGCCCGGATCGCGGCTGGGGCCGACGAGGAGCGCCGGCGTGTCGTGCGGGATCTGCACGACGGGGCTCAGCAGCGCCTGGTCCACACGATCCTGACGCTGCAGCTCGCGCGCCAGTCGCTGCACACCGATGGAGAGGTGAGCGACGCGCAACTGGCCGCGGCGCTCGAGGAGGCCGAGCAGGCGATGGTCGAGCTCCGCGAGCTCGCCCACGGGATACTGCCCGCGGCACTCACCCGCGGCGGGCTGGGCGCCGGGGTGGAGTCGCTGGCTTCCCGGATGCCGGTGCCGGTCGAGAGCGGCGTGTCCGTTGACCGCCTCCCCTCCGCTGTAGAGGCGACGGCCTACTTCGTGGTGGCCGAAGCCCTCACGAACGTCGCGAAGCACGCCCGGGCGCGGAGCGCCCAGGTCACGGCGGCCGTGACGGACGGCACGCTCCGAGTTCAGGTGCGCGACGACGGGGTCGGGGGCGCCCGGGCCGACGGAAGCGGGTTCCAAGGCCTCGCGGACCGGCTCGCCGCCCTCGACGGCAGCCTGCGCGTGGAGAGCCCGCCCGACGGCGGCACGCTGGTCGCGGCCGCCATCCCGCTCCACGCGTAGCGCCCGGGACCCGGCGGTAACTACCGGCGTGCCGCGCGGCGGCGCTAGCTCGCCGCTTCGGCGATCAGCACCGCCGCGCCGAATACGAAGGCGAATACGGTGAGGGCGCCCACCACGCGGGGGTCCGGCCCGCCGTGGATCCCCGTCTCGTGGACGACCGCGTGGCCCTTGCCGCGGTCGATCAGCCAGCGGTTCACGGGGAAGGCCGCCACTCCGGCCACCGCGAGCGAGAACGCGAGGCTGCCCCAGAACAGGAGGTCGCCGAGGCCCGCGTCCAGCGCGCCCGGCACGGCGACGACGACGGCGTTGTCGACCACCTCCATGGTCGTGATGCTGAGCGTGTCCGAGGCGAGCGCGATCGGGACCACTGCCGCCAGCGCCATGCCCGCCCGCAATAGCGGCAGGCTCGTGAGGCTGTAGCCGAACACGAACGCGAGCGCGATCGACAGCACGACGGTGCTGAAGTTGCTGAGCCCGGCCGCAGTGCCGATCGCCATGCCGGCGATCTCCCCGATCGCGCAGCCGGTCAGGCAGTGCAGCGTCGCGCTGAGCGCGACCGCATTGCGGCCGCCGCCGTGGTCGCGCCCGGCATCGGGCTCCTCATGGTGGTGCTGTTGCTGTTCGACGGCTCCCAGAGCCAGGAAGCCTACGGACCTGGCTAGCCGAGCAGTCGCGACTTGGCGGACGCGAACTCTGCGTCCGTCAACGCCCCGCTCGAATGCAGGTCCGCCAGCCGCTCTAGCTCGGCGACCGGGTCACCGCTCGAGGGCGGAGCCGCCTGCGGCGGCGGCGCTGCCGCCTGAGCCTGCTCTTGGTCCTGCTGGTCCCAGCGCGCCGCCTGCCGGCGGCTCACCCGGTTCGACACGCCTGTCGCCGTGCCGGCGACTACAGCTGTGCGCGCAACGCCTCGGACCAGGCCGGGGCCGCCGCGTCCTCCTCCTCGAAGCATGGTGGATCTCCTTTCTCGCTAAGCGCGAGTCATTACGGCGTCGAGGGCCTCTTCCACGACTTCATCCGGCACCCGCTCCTGGAGCAGCACCCGCCCGTTGGCGGCACGCACGGCCTGCGCCAGACGGCTCGCCCAGACGTTCTCCCACACCACGAGCAGCACCGAGGAGGCGGGCTGGAGCCCGTCGCTCACGATGTTCACGTCGTCCTCGTTGAGCACCTTCACCAGGTCCTGCCCGATGTTCCGGTAGCCGGCAGCGACGTCCGCGTCGAGGTCCTCGACCTCGAGCGCGATCACCGAGCCGTCCTCGTCCTTCTCGACGAACACCATGTCCACGATTCGGACGATGTTGCGCTCGACGAGATCGCCGATAGCCGGCGCGATCTCGCCGGTGAAGTTGTTGCCCTCGAACTCGACGACGGCATATTCCAGCGGTCCTACGGCCACGCGAGCCTCCTTTCCGGGTGCGCCCAACCATCGCGCCGCCCCGGCTTCGGGGACATCCCCCGAAACGGATGATTCAGCCGCCGGCTTCGGTCTCCACCGGCAGCGCCGGAAGCCGCTCTCCGTTCGCGCGGTGATGCACCGGCCCGCCGCGCTCGGGGAACGGGATCTCGACCCGGTCGAAGTCGCGGGGCACGATCGTGTTCTCGAACACCGCCCGCGCCTCGTCGCGGATCTCCCCACCCGCATACCGCTGCGAGATGTGCGTGAGCGCGAGCATCGCCACGCCGGCGCGCTCTGCGATCGCGGCAGCGTCCTGCGCGGTCGTGTGCCCCGTCTCCCGTGCCCGCTCCGCCTCCTCCGCGCTGAAGGTGGCCTCGTGCACGAGCAGGTCGGCCCCGTGGGCCACGATCTCGGTCATCTCGCTCGGCCCGGTGTCGCCGGTCAGCACCACCTTGCGCCCGCGGCGCGGCTCGCCCAGCACCTGCTCGGGCCGCACGTCGCCGACGGCCTCGCCCCGCTGGAGGCGGCCGAAGTCGGGCCCCGGCGTGACTCCAAGCTGGCGCGCGCGGGCCTCGTCGAAGCGTCCCGGCCGCTCGTCCTCGATCAGTGCGTAGCCGTAAGCGCTCACGCGGTGCGCCACCTCGAACGCCGCGATCCGGTAGCCGTCGCGCTCGAGCTGCTCGTTCGCCGCGATCTCGTTGATGATCACCGGGAAGCTGAGCTTCCCTATCACCGGCGTGAGCACCTCGACCAGGCCGAGGAGGCCGGGCGGCCCGTGCAACGTGAGCTGCGTGTCGCGGCCGCGCAGGCTGTAGGTCTTCAGCAGACCGGGCAGTCCGAGGAAGTGGTCCGCGTGGAAGTGGCTGATGAACACCTCCTCCAGGTCGAGCAGTCCCACCGACCGCAGCAGCTGCCGCTGCGTGCCCTCGCCGCAGTCGAACAGCAGGCGCTCGCCGCCGCGCCGGATGAGCGTGGCGGGCAGCCCGCGCCGTGCCGTTGGCGCGGAGCCGGCGGTGCCGAGGAAGAGCACGTCGAGGTCCATGAGAGCCCTATCTTCGCGCCGCTCAGTCGAGCGCGACGTGCTCGAACGAGATCCTGCCGCCCTCCACGCGCGCGAGACCCATCGTGTGCCGCGGTTCCCGCCGCTTGTCCGTGGGGCTTCCGGGGTTGAAGATCTGGAAGCCGTCGCGCTCCTCGAGCAGCGGCGTGTGAGAGTGCCCGAACACGAGCGCGTCGGCGTCCGGGAAGCGCCTGCGCATGCGCTCGATCCGCCCGGGAGCCGGACCGGCGTCGTGCACCATCGCGAGCCGCGCACCATCCAGCTCGAGCTCGAGCTCCGGCGGCAGCTCGCGCTGAAGCTCAGGCTGGTCCACGTTGCCGTGCACCGCCTCTACCGGCGGCCCGAGGATCTCCATCTCCGCGAGCACGATCGGGTCGACGAAGTCGCCCGCGTGGAGAATCAGGTCGGCGGACTCCATCAGCTCCACGCAGCGGTCCGGGAACACGCGGCCGGCGCGCGGCAGGTGGGTGTCGGAGACGATCGCGACGATCACGCCGCGGGAGCGTATTGCTCAGCGGCGGCCGCGGTTGGCGAACACGCTGTCGAGCGCCGCGCGAAGCCCCACGCCGAGCGCGCCCGTGAGCACCGCGGCATCCCCGAGGCTCGACACCTCCACACGCGGCGGGAACGGCAGGAGCTCGGCGAGCTGCTCGCGGATCGGAGCGAGCAGCAGGTCGCCGTTCGCGCCGATGCCTCCGCCCACCACGACGAGCTCCACGTCGGCCACCGCGGACAGCGGTGCGATGTACAGCGCGATCCGCCTCGCCTCCTCGGCCACCACCGCTTCAGCGGCCGCATCGCCCGAGCGCGCCGCCGCGAAGATCGCTCGGATGTCCCTGCCTGCACCCGCCCGCTCCGCGAACTCGGCGAGGGCGGGAGCCGAAGGATCGGCGTCGCCGGCGCCACCGCCGGGGTGCGCGAAGTCGAGCTCGCCCGCCGCCCCATTCCGGCCGGCGCGCAGCTCGCCCGCGAGCACGATTCCCGCGCCGAGGCCCGTGCCGACCGAGAGGAACGCGAAGTCGTCCACGCCGCGCGCCACGCCACGCCAGCGCTCCCCCACCGCCGCCAGGTTCACGTCGTTCTCCACGATCCCGCGCACGCCGAAGCGCTCCTCGAGGTCGGCGCCGATGGCGCGCCCTTCGAGCCCCGGCACGTTCTCCGCGAGGTGCACCCTCATCGAGCCGGTGTGGATCACGCCCGGCACGCCGAGCACCACCCGCTCGATCGCATCCCCTTCCAGGCCCGACGCTGCGAGCAGCCGCTCCTTGAGCTCCGCCGCCGTGTCGAGCAGCTCGAGCACGTCGCGACCGCCGGTGTCCACGTCCTGGCGCGCTCGCACCTCGCCGCGCAGGTCGCAGATCGCGGCGCGCAGGAAGCGCGCGCCCAGGTCGAGCCCGAGCACGAGGGCTGCCTCCGCGACCGGCTCGAAGAAGGTCGCGCCGTAGCTCGGCCCGTCGCCGTCGAGCTCCGCCTCGCGCACCAGCCCCGCCTCGAGCAGCGAGCGCAGCGCCTGCGACACCGTCGGCTTGGAGATGCCCACCCGCCTCGAGATCTCCGCGCGCGAGATCGGCGCGTGCGCCCGGATCGTCTCGAGCACGGTGCGCTCGTTCAGGTCCCGCAGCATCGGCGGGGTCGCGGAGGTGGGGCCGTTCGCCATCAGTCGAGCCGGTCGCCGCTCACGGGGTCGAACACGTGCGCCTGGCCCGGGAGCGGCCGCAGCAGCACCCGCTGCCCTTGCGGCGTGTCGCACTGGCAGTCGGTGCGCGCCACCAGCCTCTCCTCGCCGCCGGGCAGCGCGGCCGTGCAGAACACGTAGGCGTCGGCGCCGAGTTCCTCGACGACCTCGACCCGCGCCGGTATGCCCTCCGGCGCGTCGAACTCGATCGACTCCGGCCGCAGCCCCACCACCACGTCGCGCAGGCCGCGCGCGCCGGCGGCGGACACGGCGTCGCGCGGGATGTCCACCTGCCAGCCGTCGAGCGCCGCGGTGCCTTCGGGCGTCAACTGGGCGCGGCAGAGGTTCATCGCGGGCGAGCCGATGAAGCCGGCCACGAACATGTTGGCCGGGTGGTTGTAGAGCGCGCGCGGCGAGTCGCACTGCTGCAGCCTCCCGTCGCGCAGAACGGCGACGCGGTGGCCCATCGTCATCGCCTCCACCTGGTCGTGGGTCACGTAGAGCGTCGTGACGCCGAGCCGCTGCTGCAGCGCCGCGATGTCCGCGCGCATCTGCACCCGCAGCTTCGCGTCGAGATTCGACAGCGGCTCGTCCATCAGGAACACGCGCGGATTGCGCACGATCGCCCGTCCCATCGCCGTGCGCTGGCGCTCACCGCCGGAGAGCTCGCCCGGCTTGCGCGAGAGGAGCTGCGTGAGGCCGAGCATCTCGGCGGCGGCCGTCACGCGGCGCTCGCGCTCGGCCTTCGGCACGCGCGCCATCTTCAGCGGGAAGCCGATGTTGGCCGCCACGTCGAGGTACGGGTAGAGCGCGTAGTTCTGGAACACCATCGCCACGTCGCGTTCCTTCGGCGGCACGTACGTCACGTCGGTGTCGCCGATGTAGATCGCGCCCGCGTCCACCTCCTCGAGCCCGGCGAGCATCCGCAGCGCCGTCGACTTGCCGGAGCCCGACGGACCCACGAGCACCATCAGCTCGCCGTCTTCGAGCTCGAGGTCGAGCGAGTCGACCGCCGGCGAGTCGCCGCCCGCGTACAGCCTCGTCGCCTCCTCGAAGCGCACCTCAGCCATCCATCAGCCCTCCCGAATCCACGGCCGCCGGCGCCGGCGCGGTCCCGTCGCCGAGCCGCTCCACCGCCGCCTCGATCTCCCGCCGGACGCGCTCCTGGGCCTCTCCCCCCGCCCCCAGCTCGTCGAGCCCGAGCAGCGCGGCACCGACGATCGGCGGCGACAGCTCCAGGGTCACCGCGGCGCGCGGAGCGACGGCGGTGAGCTGCTCGGCGACGGCGTCGATGAGACGCGCGGGCGCGCCCCGCATGAGGCCGCCGCCAAGCACCACTTCCACGTCCTCGTCCTCGACAGACAGGTGGGTGATCGCCGTGGACGCGAACGCGCTCACCTCCCGCGCAAGGCGGTCAACGATCCCGGCCGACACCTCGTCGTGCTCCGCCTCGGCGAACACCACGGGCGGCAGCTCGTTCAGGCGCCTGCCGGGCAGCCTGCCGAGGTGGATCTGCTCGGCCAGCTCGAAGGGATCGGCCAGTCCGAAGTACGCCGGCACCGCGGACTCCAGGCTCGTGCCCGGCCCGCGCCCGTCCGCGGCGCGCGCCGCGGCCACCTGCGCGGCGAGCCCGACGTCGTAGCCGCCGCCCCAGTCGCCGGTGATCGCGCCGAGCGCCAGGAAGCGGGCGTGCCGCCCGTCGGGCGACACCCCCACGCAGTTGATCCCCGCTCCGCACACCACGGCCACGCCCCAGCCGCTCGACGAGCCCGCGCGCAGCAGCGCGAACGTGTCGTTGTCGGCGGAGGCACGCGCGGCCCAGCCGCGGGCGTCGACGGCCTCGGCGAGCGCCCGCTCCTCGTCGGGCAGGTCCGCGCCCGCGATCAGCACGTGCGCCACCTCTGCCAGGGGACGCGCGACGGGGTCGAGCCCCGCGGCGCCCGCCGCCTCTGCCAGGAGCTCGGCGATCACGTCCATGCAGCCGTCGAGCCCCACGTGATGCGGCGAGCTCATCGGCCCGCGCACGAGCGACAGGAGCTGGCCGTCCGAGCGGACGAGGGCGACGTCCGTCTTGAAGCCGCCGCCGTCGACGGCGAGCGCGATCACGACGCCGTCCCCGCCGGGTTCAGCAGGCTCTCGAGCAGGTCGTCCGCCAGCTCGTACTCGCGCACCAGCGGGTTGGCGAGGAGCGCCAGCCGGGCGGTCGTGAGATCCCGCGTGACCGCGGCCTCGGCCGTGAGCCGCTCGTACGCGGCCACGTGCTGCACGAGCCCGAGAAGCTCGGGCGCGAGCGGCTGCTGCTCCACCGAAGCCGGCCCGGCGGCCTCGATCCGCGCAGGCACCTCCACCACGTCGTCCGGCTGGAGACCGGCAAGCGTGCCGCCGTTGCGCATATCCACCACCTGCACGTCGCCCGTGCCGCCGCGCAGCGAAGCGATGAGCTGGGTCGCGGCCTCGCTGTAGAAGGCGCCGCCGCGCCGCTCGAGCAGCGCGGGTTTCTCGGCGAGCGTCTCGTCGCGATACATCGCGAGCAGCTCGGCCTCGATCTCCGCGACGGTGCGCGCGCGCGGCACGCCGGACGCCTGCTCCGCCACCACCTCGCGCTCGGCGTAGAAGTAGCGCAGGTAGTAGGACGGGATCGCCCCGAGCTCCTCGAGCAGGCGCTGGGGCAGCTCCACCTCGTCGGCGAGGGCGCCCGCGTGCCGTTCGAGCAGCGCGGGGAGCACGTCGTCGCCGTCGAGCCACACAGCCCGGATCCACGTCAGGTGGTTGAGGCCCACCTGGTCGACCCAGACGCGGCCCGGCTCGACGTCGAGCAGCCCGGCGATCTTCCGCTGGAAGTTGATCGCCACGTTGCACAGGCCCACGGCGCGGTGCCCCTCGTCGAGCAGCGCGCGCGTGACGATGCCGACCGGGTTCGTGAAGTCCACGATCCAGGCGCCGTCCGCGGCGAGCGCGCGTGCGCGCTCGGCGATCTCGAGCACCACCGGCACCGTGCGCATCGCCTTGGCGAAGCCGCCCGCGCCGGTCGTCTCCTGCCCGACGCATCCGCACGCGGCGGGGATCGTCTCGTCGGAGAGCCGCGCCGCCTGACCGCCGACTCGGATCTGGATCAGCACGGCATCGGCGCCGTCGAGCGCGTGGTCGAGGTCGCCCGTGACCGTGAGCGCACCCTCATACCCCTGGCGCTCGAGCATCCGCCGCGCGAGCCCGCCCACGATCTCGCGCCGCTCGGCGTCGATGTCGTGCAGCACCAGCTCGTGCACATCGATCCGCTCGCGCTCGCGCGAGAGACCGGACACGAGCTCCGGGGTGTAGGTGGAGCCGGCACCCACCACGGTCACCTTCATCCCTTCACCCCCGTGAGGTTGACGCCCTCGACGAACTTCTTCTGAGCCACGAAGAAGAGCGCGATCACCGGCGCCATGAACAGCAGCGTGGCGGCCATCGTGAGGTTCCACTGCACCGAGTGGAGGTGGCGGAACTGCGCGAGCCCGACCGACAGCGTCCAATGGCCCTGGTTCTCGCCCGTGTAGAGGAGCGGCCCGAAGAAGTCGTTCCAGGCGTAGAGGAAGCTGAACAGCGCGACGGCCACGAGCGCCGGCCGCGCGAGCCGCGTCATCACCGACCACATGATCCGGAACTCGCCGAGGCCGTCCACGCGCGCCGCGTCCGCGTAGTCGCGCGGGATCGTCAGGAAGAACTGGCGCAGCAGGAAGATCGAGAAGGCGTCGCCGAACCAGTTCGGCAGCACGAGCGGCCAGATCGTGCCGATCAGGTGCAGCTTCGACCACATCACGTACTGCGGGACCACCGTCACCTGCGGCGGGAGCATCATCGACACGAGCACGAGCGCGAACACGATGTTCCGCCCGCGCCAGCGCATGCAGGCGAGCGCGTAGGCCACCGGCACGCTCGAGATCAGCATGCCGAGCGTCGCGAGGCCGGCGTACAGGAACGTGTTGCGCGCGTACGTGAGCAGCGGCGCGTCCTTGAACACCTGCGTGTAGTTCGAGAACTTCGCCGGCTGCGGCCACAGGTTCGTGGACAGCGACTGGTGGTCGCTCATCAGCGACGTGAGCACGATGAACACGAACGGCCCGAGGAAGGCGATCGCCAGCCCGATCAGCACCGAGTGCTCGGCCACCGACACGAGCAATCGCCGGCGGCGCACATCCCGGGGCACCTCGCGGCGCACGAGCGGCCGGCTCATGGGCACGGCGGTCGCCACCTACTTCACACCCCCCGCAGCGTGCACCCAGCGATTCGAGTTGCGCACGATCAGCAGCGTCACCACGAGCGAGACGACCAGCAGCATCATCGACATCGCCGCCGCGTAGCCCATGTTGAAGTAGCGGAAACCCTGCTGGTAGAGCAGCACCGGATACATCAGCGTCGAGCCCTCGGGGTAGCCGAGGTTGATCGAGCTGTCGGCCGCGTTGCCGGCCGAGCCGGGCGAGGCCACGGTGCTCGCCACGTACGCCTGGTCGAAGTACTGGAGGCCCTGGATCACCCCGATCACGACCGAGAACAGGATCACCGGGCTGATGCTCGGCAGCGTCACGTAGCGCAGCCGGTTGAACCAGCCCGCCCCGTCGAGGTCGGCCGACTCGTACAGGTGCTTCGGCACGTCGAGGATCGCCGCGAGGAAGATGATCATCGCGTTGCCCACGCCCCAGAGCGCGAGCAGCGTGAGCGAGGGCTTCGACCAGCTCGGCGACTGGAACCACAGCGGCCCCGTGATGCCGAGCTTGTCGAGGATCGTGTTCACCGGGCCGGTGGCCGGGTTGAACAGGAACACGAACGCGAGCGTGGCGGCCACCGGCGGGGCCAGCGCGGGCAGGTAGAACACGGTGCGGAAGAAGCCAACGCCGCGGCGCGCCCGGCTGATGATCTGGGCAACTCCGAACGCGAAGATCACTTGCAGCGGGACGGCGATCGAGATGAACCAGAGCGTGTTCTTCACCGCCGGCCAGATCTGCTTGTCGCCGCTGAACATGAAGTCGTAGTTCCGCGTGCCGATCCAGCGCGGCGAGCTCAGCAGGTCGTAGTGCGTGAACGACAGGTACGCGTTCGCGATCAGCGGATAGGCGAAGAACACCGTGAAGCCGACGATCCATGGGCTCATCATCAGCAGCACCATCCGGCGCCGCCGCCACTGAGCCCTGCGCTTCGCCGCGCGGCGCTCGGGAGCCACCGCCAGCGCGCCCGGCCGGGCGCCTGCCACGCCCGAGACGCTCATCGCCTGCTCACGGCGCCTTTCCGGCGGTGGCGTTCTGGATCTGGGCGTTGATCTGGTTGTCCACGTCCGCGAGCCCGGACTGCAGCTTCGAGTCCGGCACCTTGCCGGCCTGCCACTTCGCCAGGAAGTTCTGGAAGAGCTCCTGGTTGGCGCTGCCGATCGCCGTCGGCGGGTTCGTCTGCGTGTTCTCGTTCTGGAAGATGTCGAGGAACGGCTGGAAGTTCGCGTCGGCCTTGATCTCCGGCGACTTCAGCCCAGTGGCCGTGGTCGGCACGTTCTTGAGCCCGTTCGTGAGCGTGCCGAGCGCGTGCGGGTCTGTGGCCAGGTACCTCATGAGCTCCCATGCCGCCGCCTTGTTCTGGGCGGTCTTCGGGATGCCGATGATGTTGCCCGTCACGTAGCCGCCGCCATACAGCTCCGGGTGCGCGTCGTCGACCGGCATGGGCGCAACGCCGTAGTTCAGGTGCGGCGCCTCGTCGGCGAGGAAGGCGGTGCGGAACTCGCCGTCGATGTTCATCGCGAGCTTGCCCTTCTCGAACGCGTTCGAGGCCGAGAACTCCTCACCCGCGCCGGCGTTGAACTTCGTGAGCTTGTTGTATCCGTACCAGTCCACGAGACCCTTCTGCCAGCGCAGCAGCTTCATCCACGGCTCTGTGGCGAGCGTGGACTTGCCCGAGGCGTCCTGCCACTGAGCGTTGTAGAGCGGCGCGTAGTGGGCGTGCACGCTCTCGTAGAAGCCGAAGGTCGGATCGAAGCCCGCGACCTTGATCGAGCCGTCGCTGTTCTTGACGGTGAGCTTCTTCGCGTCGGCGGTGAGCTCGGAGAACGTCTTGGGCGGAGACGTGATCCCCGCCTTCCGGAACATGTCCTTGTTGTAGTAGAGGCCGTACACGTCGGCCATCATCGGCAGCGCGCAGCGCTTGCCGTCGAACGTCGTGTAGGTCTGCACCGCCTTCGGGAACTGGCCGACGGCGACCTTGTCGCGGTCCATGTACGGCTTCAGGTCGATCCAACCGCCGGAGCCGCAGAAGGCGCCGGTGTTGTCGGTTGAGAACGACTGCGCCACGTCGGGCGGGTTGCCGCCACGCAGCGCGGCGACGATCTTGTCGTCGGTCACGCCGCCGACCGTCTTCACCTTGATGGTCGGGTGCGACTTCTCGAAGTCCTTGACGACGCCGTTGAGGATCCCGGCCTCGCGGCTCGTGAAGCCGTGCCAAAACGTGATCGTGACCGGCTTGCCGTCGTACTTCGGCGGCGCCTTCGTGCTGCTGCCGCCTCCGCCGCCTCCCCCGCCACCGCACGCGCTCACTGCCAGCGCCGGGAGCAGAGCCGCAATCACCAGGGCGCTACGCCGCATCCGAGTCACCTCTCCCTCGACCCCGAGACCATTTAGTCTCGTTAGGAACCTTTCCCAGAAGGGACTCTAAACAGGCGCCCGTGGCGGAGTCAAGCCTTAGCAAGGCCCAGATGCGTTAAGGCTCGTTACGCAACTGCTATTCGGCGCTGATCGTCCGCCTGACCATGGGCGATGCCAAGCCCTACCAGTCCCGCCGGTCTCGCGTCAATGACAGGGGCCGGCCCGGATAGACTGCGGACCCCCGCGCCCGTAGCTCAGTGGATAGAGCGCTGCCCTCCGGAGGCAGAAGTCGCAGGTTCGAATCCTGCCGGGCGCGCTTCGTTCGTCGCTTTCTTACGGGTTTGTTCGCTCGCTCTCGCATCAGGCGAAAGCGATAGCGACGGTCTGCGCGCTGTCTCCCCGATCAGCTCGTTCTCGGGCGGCGAGCGCTACCGCGTGCACATCGCGCTGCGCATAGGGCTGGCGGCGATGCTCGCCGCGGGCTCGGGCATCCCCGCCGCTCAGTGGTGGTGTGGTGTCGCATCAGCGCACCGCGGCGCGATGCTTCGCGGCGGCCAGGCCGAACGTCAGCACGTGCCAGGCGTCGGCAACGATGTACTTCGCGTCCTGCGCCGCGCACACTGCGGTGCGGGCTGCGAGAATGATGGTGCGCATGGAGCCACTACTCCTGTGCCGTGGGCTCGGGCTGTGCAACCAGTCGCGAGCCCCGATTCGTTGGATCCGCAAGGTCTAGCGCATCGAACGCTCAAGCGCCACTTGACAGTTGTTAGGTGGATGCCGCCGCGTCACCGCGTGCTCGCGCGTGCGTCGGTTCCGCGGATCGCCGCTGACGGAGATGCTGGAGTGCACCAGCCTGGCGCTCGTCGCTCAGATGACCAGGCCCGCGATCATGAACACGAGACCGGCGACACCGACGATCCCGCCGCCAGCGAGCAGCCAGCGTCGCCGGACGATGATCGAGATCCCCGCCAATACGATCCCGACCTGAAAGCCAATCGTTGACACCTCGAACACGAGGTGACGGTCGTTGGCGTGATCGCGCTCACGTTGGTGAAGACTGATCTGATCGGCCAGCCTCCTATCAATCGGCGCTAGTTCGTTTTCGATGCGGGCGTCAAGCGCCTCGGCCTTGGCACTGGCCCCCCGCGCGAGCGGACTTCCCACCGCGACGACCCGCAGGATCTGCGCGTTGGAGTCCGCGATGATCCTCTTGACCTCGTTGGCCTCCATGACCGCGGTCGTGTCCGCGACCTTCGTCTCGCCGGTGATCGCCTCCTTGATCGCCTCGTTCGACAGGAACGTGGCGATGGACAGGAAGGCGGCGAGTACCGCAACAAGGATCGCTGCCGTGCGGGCGAGGTTGTCCAGGTCACCATGGGGGACCCGCTCGAAGCGCTGAAATGATTCGTGAGCTTCCATCGGGACGGCGGCACGCTACTCGATCACGACATGCCGACGACCAGGAGAGGGGCGAGGTCGTCTCCGCCGGCAGATCAGCCTGCAAGCGCTTGCAGATGTGGACCCGTCCAAGGTCGACCTCGTGCTCCATAAGGTCGGAACGGCGAGGCGCCTACCGAGCCGACGAAGGGGATGCCATGTCCGACCCCGAGGTCTTCGTAACCGGCGGCGGCCTCGCCGTTCCCCGATGAGCCGCCGCTGCGGGGCATGGCCGCGGGGGACCCTCCCGGTCAGCGCGAGCTTGCCGCCCGCCGCGATCACGTGGGCGACGAGCTGCTCGGCCTTCGGCAGCGCCGAGGCGGCCGCGCGGTGGCCGTTCGAACTCGCCGGCGTCGATGGCGGCCTGGACCCCCCGCTGCCGTGGCCGGGCGGCGGCGGCGACGGGCCGCGCCGACCTTAAGGGGCCGCAAACCACGATCCCTACCGTCGAAGGGTGCCCCGGCCGCCCCTTCGTCGCCACGACTCGGTACCCGAGCCCGCAGCCGCCGACGCGGCGGCCGGCGGATGGCCTGCGGGTCGGCAGTCGCTTCCATGGCACGGTCGCGGTGACCGCGCCGACTGGGTGAAAGTCCAACAGCGAAGCGCGGCAGGCTCACTAACTCGCGCAGCTTTCACGCGCCTCGCCAAGGCACGAGCCGACGATCCCGCAACCGGGAGCGCTATCGCTTGCCCTTGCATCTGGACATCTCTGCGTCGGGGCGACCCAGCGCTTGGCGCGCTGCTCCTTTCGCCTGGATGCGGTCATCCCCGCCGCGGTGCTGCGGACGCCCGCAAGGGACGACAACCAGGCGCGTTGCGGGCATCGCCTCGCGCTCCCGCTTTGCTCGCGGCACGCGCACGTTGCCCGGATCGGCGAGGGCCCCGCTTCGCGCGGAAGGCAGCTCAGGAGCCACCGCCCGCTCACACCGGCCTTGCGACTGTGCTCCCTTGGAACGAGATGAGCAGCGCGGTGTCGATCCTGCCGGGCGCCCTCCGGCATTGGGCACAAATCTCGAATTTGTGCCCAAACCCAGCCCTATCGAGGCGAATCGGCCCCGCCGGCGGATGCGCGATCTTCCCTTGAAAGCCGCTTGAACTCGCTTGTTTGAGCGGTTTCCTCGGTTGCCTCGAGCGGTTCTCCGGAGGCAGAAGTCGCAGGTTCGAATCCTGCCGGGCGCGCTTCGAGCGCTCGCAAGAGGCGGATGGCAATGACGCCATTCTTCGAGACCGACGGCGCGCCGACGCTGGTCCTGCTTTTGGCGACGAGCGGGTCGCTCGGCTCTCCGGCCGACAGCAGGAGGAACGCGGCGGCGGTCGCCAGGGCCAGCGCTCCGACAGCGACAACGCGAGCGTCACGGGGGCGCCACTTCGAAGGGAGGAGCATTTGCTATGCGGCGTAGTACTATGGCCTACGTAGATGCTTACCGCTACGCACAAGTTCCTCGTGCCCCCTCCGCCGCCGCCGTCACGCGAGGTCGACGGTTGATGGCCGCCGTGACGATGGGTACGTGGCGCGCCCAGATCGACGTCCGCGCCGAACCGGAGCAGGTGCTCGAGACGCTTACCGACGTTGGCGCGTGTGAAGCCTGGT
>JBJMLG010000111.1:0-20022 GCA_045805385.1 Thermoleophilaceae bacterium | reverse complement strand
GGAGTACGAGCTCGATGATCGCCCGCTGCTCCGCGGAGAGGCGGTCAAAAGTGGCCAACGTGCAGGGAAGGGTAGTGTGCCGAGCCGTGACCGCGCGTAAGAACTCCATTAGAGAACCGGAGGAGGCCTACGGCGTGCGGTGGGAGGACACGCTCGACGGCACCCTCGGCTTCGAGATCGTCGAGATAGGCGACGGCACCGCCCGCGCGCGCTTCGACGTGACCGACAGGGTGCGCCAGCCGTTCGGCCTCGTGCACGGCGGCGCCTACGCCTCGCTCGCCGAATCCCTGTCGTCCGCCGCGACGTTCCAGGCGGTCGCCGGCGAGGGCAACATCGCCATGGGCAGCTCCAACAACACGACCTTCTTCCGGCCCGTCACCGACGGCTCGATCAACGCCGAGGCCCGGGCTCGCCACCGCGGGCGCACGCAGTGGGTCTGGGACGTGGACTTCACCGACGATCAGGGACGCCTGACGGCGGCGTCGCGCGTCACGATCGCGGTTCGGCCGCGGCCCGCGAGCCCGCCTCGAAGCGGTTCGTGATCGGCAGCCGCCGGTCGCGCCCGAACGCCTTCACCGAGATGCGGATGCCGGGCGGCGCCTGACGGCGTTTGTACTCGGCGCGATCCACCAGCCGGATCACGCGCTCCACCTCGTCGCGCGGCAGCCCGCGGCGCTCGAGCTCCTCGGCGTCGAGCTCCTCCTCGATGTAGCCCTTGAGGATCGCGTCGAGCACGTCGTAGGGCGGCAGCGAGTCGGAGTCGCGCTGCTCGTAGCGAAGCTCCGCGGAGGGCGGCCGCTCGAGCACGCTCGCCGGGACGAGCTCGCGCCCCTCCTTCGCGTTCCGCCAGCGCACGAGGTCGTACACCGTGTGCTTGAACACGTCCTTCAGCACTGCGAAGCCGCCCGCCATGTCGCCGTAGAGCGTGGCGTAGCCGACGGACATCTCCGACTTGTTGCCGGTCGTGAGCACCAGCCAGCCGAACTTGTTGGACAGCGCCATCACGAGATTGCCGCGGATGCGCGCCTGCAGGTTCTCCTCGGTGATGTCCGGCTCGCTGCCCCTGAAGACATCGGAGAGCATCGATTCGAACGCCTTCATCGGCTGCTCGATCGGTAGCTCGAACACCTCCGAGCCGATGTTCCGCGCGATCGCGCGCGCGTCGTCCTGCGTGCCCTCCGACGAGTAGGGCGAAGGCATGATCACGCTGTTCGCGCGCTCCGGCCCGAGCGCGTCCGCGGCCACGAGCGCCACGAGCGCGGAGTCGATGCCGCCGGAGAGGCCGAACACGACCTCGGAGAAGCCGTTCTTCTCCACGTAGTCGCGCACGCCGGTCACGAGCGCCCGGTAGATCTCCTCCTCGCCGGACAGCGGTGCCGCGACGGGGCCGCCCACCTGGTGCTCGGTGTCGGCGTCGGCTACCTCGAGGCGCGCGAGCACCATCGGCTCCGGGGTGCCGTCGTCCCACGCGCGCTGCACCGCGGCGCGGTGGCGCGTGTCGCGCAGGCGCGCCGTCTCGACCGCGGAGGGGTCGAAGGTGAACGTGCACATCGCCTCCTCGAACTGGGGCGCGCGGGCGATGATCTCGCCGTCGGCGTCGAGAGCGAGGCTGTAGCCGTCGAACACGAGCTCGTCCTGGCCGCCGAAGCTGTTGCAGAACGCCACGGCCACGATGCTGTCGCGCGCCCGCTGCACGAGCATTCGCTCGCGCTCGGCGCCCTTGCCCGCGTGGTAGGGCGAGGCGGAGAGGTTCACGATCAGATGCGCTCCCGCCAGCGCCTCGGCGGTGGCCGGCGGGCCCGGCTCCCAGATGTCCTCGCAGATCGTGATCCCGATCAGCACACCGTTCAACTCGATCAGCGCGCTCTCGCGGCCCTCCTGGAAGTAGCGCTGCTCGTCGAAGACGCCGTAGTTCGGCAGGTAGTTCTTCCGGTACACGCCGGCCACGCGGCCGTCGGCCAGCACCGCGGCGGCGTTGTAGACGTCCTTGTCGTGCTCCGGGAAGCCGACGAGGGCGACGATGCCCCGCGTGGACTCGGCGATCGACTCGAGCGCCGCGCTCGCGCGCTCGAGGAAGTTGGTCTTCAGGAGCAGGTCCTCGGGCGGGTAGCCGGTGAGCGCCAGCTCAGGGAACACGACGAGCGCCGCGCCCTCGTCGCGCGCGGCGTCGATGCGCTCGCGGATGCGCGCCGCATTGCCGCCGATGTCGCCCACCGTGGGGTTGATCTGCGCGAGCGCGACTCTCATCGGATCGAGCCTCGTTCCCATGAATCCAGTATGACGCGGCACCCGAGCCGCGGAGGGAAGCTCAGATGCCGTTCTGGTCGCCCACGAGCATGTGTAGGCGGGTGCCGTCGCGGCTCGCGTCGAGGTCGAAGCGGCGCGTGAGGCGCTCGATGAGGCGGAGGCCGCGGCCGTGGGTGGCCGTATCCGAGGCGCGGTTCCTACGCCGGAAGCGACCGCTGTCGCCCACCTCGATCATGAAGCCCTGGCCGTTGCAGCCGCAGCGAACCTCGATCGGCCGGCCGGCCTCGGAGCCGCGGCCGTGGCGCATCGCGTTCGTGACCGCCTCGGTAACGACGAGGGCCGCTCGGAAGCGGGCCTCCTCGTCGAGGCCACACTCGGCCGCCCGTGCGCGCACGAACTCGCGCGTGCGAGCCAGCTCCGCCGGATCAGGGCGAATCTGCAGCGTCGCGTGTTCGAGCGTCCCCGCCATCGATAGTGGCGTTCCCTGCTCAAATGGGGACAAAACCTGACTACCGCGTCAGTTATCCGGATGGCGCGCGGCCACCTGGCGATTCGCGCCTTTGCAGGGCTTTATAGGCGGAAGCTGTTGGGGCTCAGTGTCCCCAGCCGACAGGCGCCTCGTGCCTGACGGAATCCTCGCCGCTTTCTCCCGTACGGATGCGGATGGACTGCTCCACGGGGTACACGAACACGCGTCCGTCACCGATCTCGCCGGTCTTCGCGCCGCCCACGATCGCCTCGACCGCGCGGTCGGCCAGCTCGTCGGGCACGACCGACTCCAGCTTCAGCTTCGGCAGGAGCGAGATGTTTGCCCGCGTGCCGCGGTACTGCTCGGTGTAGCCCTTCTGGCGCCCGCACCCCATCACCTCGGAGACGGTGAGCCCGGACACGCCGAGCTTGTCGAGCGCATCCTGCACGTCCTGAAGGCGCTCCGGCCGAATGATCGCCTCGATCTTCTTCATGGCGTGGGAGCCTCCCTCGAGGTCATCGCCTGCATGCCGAGCGGGAGCGGTGCCGCGCCTGGACGTAGCGACTGCCCGCCGGCGGGATGGTATTCGGTGCCGGGGACGGGCATGAACTGCTCGGGGTAGCCCCACATGCCGTGCTCCACGAGATCGAGCCCGTACCGCTCGTCCTCGGGCTTCACGCGCAGGCCGTACGTGCGCTTGATCGTCCAGAACACCAGGTAGGAGACCGCGAAGACCGCCGTGAACGCCGACACCACGCCGAGCGCCTGCACGGCGAGCTGGTGGATGCTGCCCGTATAGAAGAGGCCGCCCTTGCCGACGGTGTTCAGCTCGGCGAGCCGCGGCGACGTGAACAGGCCGCAGGAGAGCGTGCCCCAGACGCCGGCCATGCCATGCGCCGACAGGGCGCCCACCGGGTCATCGAGCCGGCGGTCGATGAGGATCACCGAGAACACGACGATCACGCCGGCCACGAAGCCGATGATCGGGGCGGCCCAGAACTCCACGTAACCCGAGGGCGCCGTGATCGCCACGAGCGCGGCGATCGCGCCGTTGCCGGTCATGCCGATGTCGAAAGTGCGCGTGAGCGCGTAGATCGTGCCCATGGCGCCGAGCACGCCCGCCGCCGCGGCCAGATTGGTGACCACCGCGACGTCGGCGAAGCGGCCGCCGATCGCACCGAGCGTCGAGCCCGGGTTGAAGCCGAACCAGCCGAACCAGAGGATCAGCACCGCCAGGCCCACGAACGGCATGGAGTGCCCGGGGATCACGTTCGGCTTGCCGTCGCGGCCGTACTTGCCCTGGCGGGCGCCGAGCAGCAATAGCGCGGCGAACGCGCCGGTCGCGCCGATCAGGTGGACGGCGGTCGAGCCGGCGAAGTCCTGCATGCCGAAGTTGGCCTGGAGCCAGCCGCCGCCGAACACCCAGTGGCTCACGACCGGGTAGATCAGCGCCGAGAAGATGACCGCGTAGATCAGGTAGGCGCCGAACTTGATGCGCTCGAGCGTCGTGCCCCACACGATCGCCAGCGAGACGGCGCAGAAGACGAACTGGAAGAAGAACTTGGCAGGCACCGCCGCGCTCGAGAACGCCATCGCGGGGAAGAGGTCGCCGTTGGTGGTGCCAAGGAAGGTGCCGTGCGTGCCGGCCAGCCAGCCTGAGCCGCCGAACGCCAGCGCGAAGCCCACGGCCCAGTAGCAAAGGGCGGCGATCGACAGGTTGGCGAGCACCTTCGGGACGACCGTGCCGGCGTTCTTCATGCGCGAGAAACCCATCTCGAGCAGAAGGAAGCCTGCCTGCATGAAGAAGACGAGCACCGCGGCGACGACGACCCATAGGGTCTCGATCGCCGGTATGGCGTCCTTGATGGTCGGGGCCAAGCGCGGTCCTTTCTCTCGCAGTTCGAGCGGCAACGGGAGGATCGGATGCGCGCGACTTCGGGTCATTCGCCCGGCGTACAACATTTGCCGCCGGGCCCTTGTACGGCGGGCGAAGGAGCGCTCCCTAGAGCGGAATCAGGCGCGTCAGCTGTCGGTGCCGACGGCCGCGACCGTGGCTTTACAGCAGCTCGCGAGCACCTTCGGGTCGACCTCGAAGACGGTGTTTCCGTCGCCGCCCGCGGCCCACACCGTCGGGTAGTCGAGCAGCGCCGAGTCGATCACCACAGGCAGGCCGTGTGAGAAGGGCGGCACGCCGCCCGGCGCGAAGCCCGTCGCCGCTCGCACGTCCTCGGGGCTGGCCGCGTGAAGCACGGCGCAGTCGAGCACGTCGCACAGCGCCTTCTTGTCGATCCGGTGCGCGCCCGAGGCGACGCACACCATCGGCTCGCCGTCCGCCACGAACACGATGGACTTCGCGATTCGCCCGGGCTCCGTGCCGACCGCGCGCGCCGCTTCCTCGACGGTGCGGGTCGGGCGCTCGAGCCTCTTCATCGAAACTGTCAGGCCCAGGTCGCGGGCCGTGCTCACTACTCGCTCATGCAATTCAGGTACTCCAAAGGGGGCAGACGAAGATAGTGCAACGCCAATCGCAGAGCGCCAATCGCCGGTTGGGACTATTCCGCGGGCTGGAAGCGCCGCAACGGCGCCGCGACTGGCCGCTTCGGCGCGGCGGCGGGCACCACGCCGGCGGCGCGCTCGATGGCGGCGAACGAGTCGTCGAAGTCGGCAACGAGGTCGTCGATGTCCGGGAGCGCGTCCCAGTCCGCGTTCAGGCCGATGTTGAGGCGACCGTTGTAGCTCATGATCGCCACGCCGAGCGCCTGCCCCTGCGCGAGCGGCACCATCGGGAAGATGTCGACGAGCTCGCGCCCGAGCAGGTAGAGCGGGAACTGCGGCCCCGGCACGTTGGTCACGACGAGGTTGAAGAAGCGCTGCCGGGCGGTCAGGCGGGCGGCCTGGCTCATGATCGTGGGCGGGGCGAAGCCGGTCAGCTCGGTGAGCACCTGCGCTCCCACCGCCTGGCCGGACCGCTTCAGGTCGCCCATCGCCGCCGAGATCTGCGCCAGCGCGGCAACCGGGTCCTCGGTGCCCACCGGAAGCGGCGCCATCATCGCGGCCACGCGATTGCCAAGCGCGCCGCGCTCGCTCTGCGCCCGCACGCTCACGGGCACCATCGCCTTCAGCACGAGCCCTTCGGTGTCGATGCCGCGGCGGCGCAGGTGCCGGCCGAGCGCCTGGCTCACCACGGTGAGCACGACGTCGTTCACGGTGCCGCCGAGCGAGTTCTTGATCGCCTTCACGTCGTCGAGTGACGCGCGCACCCAGCGGAAGCGCCGGTGCGGCCCGAGCTTGACGTTGTAGGGGCTGCTCGGCGCGGGATTCAGGCCCGCGCCCGCCATCGCCCCGACACCGGCGAGGGCGTTTGCCAGGCTCCTGGCCGCCACCCGTGGCCCGCGCAGCACCGCGCGGGCGGTGCGCACCATCTCGCTCGGGATCGTCGCGCGCTCGAGGAGCGCCTCACCGAGCAGGTCGGCCCGGGTCGGGAGGGGACGCGCGACCCAGCGCGGCGGTGGGTCCGGCGGCTCGACCGGCTCCGGTGACGTGTCGAACAGCACGCTCGCGATGTCCACGCCGGACACGCCGTCCACTAGGGCGTGGTGGGTCTTCGAGATGATCGCGAAGCCGCCGTCCGCGAGCCCTTCCACGAGCCACATCTCCCACAGCGGCTTGTCGCGGTCGAGCGGCTGCGAGAACACCCGGCTCACGAGCGCGCGCAACTCCTCCGCCGAGCCCGGGGCGGGCAGTGCGGTGCGGCGCACGTGGTAGCCGAGGTTGAGGTGCGGATCGTCCACCCACTTTGGTCGGCCCTGCTCGAACGGCACGAAGGCGAGCCTCTGCCGGTAGCGGGGCACGAGGTGCAGGCGCCGCTCGATCGCCTCGATCAGCTCCTCGTACGCGGGCGGCGAGCCCTTGAACAGCATCAGGCCGGCGACGTGCATGTGCGCGCCGTCCCGCTCCATGTGGAGAAACGATGCGTCGAGTCCCGTGAGCCGGTCGCCGGCCATCTCGGCCGCCTACTTTACGCTTCCGGCCCGTGCGCACCGACGAATTGCTCAGGCCCTGGTACGACGCTGCCGCCGAGATGGTGCCGGGCATGCGGCTGTTCGACGTGCACACGCACACCGGGCACGCCGATCCCGACGAGTTCCATCAGTCCCCGGAGGAGCTGCTCGGGGTCCTCGCGCAGGTGCACGGGCGCGCGGCGGTGTTCACCCTCCACGAGCCCGGCGGCTACTCCGGGCCGAACGAGCGCGTACTCGCCGAGGCGGCCGCGTCCGGCGGAAAGCTCGTCCCCTTCTGCCGCGTGGACCCGCATGTCGATGCGGTCGCGGAGGCGCGCCGCTGCCTGGATGCCGGCGCCCGCGGCATCAAGCTGCACCCGCGCGCGGAGCGCTTCACGCTCGACCACCCCGCGGTCGGCGACCTGTTCGAGCTGGCGGAGGAGCGCTCGGTGCCGATCATCGTGCACGCCGGGCGGGGGATACCCGCGCTCGGGCGCCACACGCTCGAGCAGGCGGAGCGCCATCCGGGGGCCAACGTGATCCTCGCGCACGCGGGCATCTGCGACCTCGCCTGGCTGTGGCGGCACGGCGAGGAGCGGACGAACCTGTTGTACGACTCAGCTTGGTGGACGGCCACCGACCTGATCGCCCTCTTCTCGCTCGTGCCGCCCGGGCGCATCCTGTTCGGGAGCGACTCGCCGTACGCGACGCCGCTGCACGGGTCGATCCTCACGCTGCGCTGCGCGCGCCACGCGGGGCTCTCGGCGCAGCAGCTGCAGGCGATCATGGGCGGTCAGCTCGAGCGACTGCTCGCGGGGGAGCCGCTGCTCGACCTCGGTCCCGCGCCGATGAAGCCGGCCGAGGCCGACATCCACCTGGACCGGGCCTACACGTTCCTGATCCAGGCGATCATCGCCTGCTTCGGGCGCGTGATGAGCCGGGTCGGCGAGGCGCTCAGCCTGGTCCGGCTGTGCTGCGAGGTGGGCGACGAGGCGCCACAGGCCGAGGCCTGCGCCTCGGTGTTGTCGCTCGTCGACCGCTTCGAGCGCTACCAGGCGGTCCGGGCAGAGGACTCGCGCGACTTCGGCGGCGTGGCGCTGCTGATCGTGGCGGCCGTCGTGGCGAAGACGCCGGCCGTCCCGCTCCCGGCCGCTCCTGAGCCCGTTTCGGTAAGCGAGCGCACCGACTGAGGTAGGCGCGGGCCGCGCGTGGGCTACGGCCATTGCGCCCTTCGCATCAAGCGTGACGGCCGTCACGTTCGTATCCCTCAGCGGGGGTACTGTCCGATGCGAACGGTTGTTCGAAAGAGCGCCGCCGAACCGCGCGCCCCAGGGGCTGCGCGGGCGGGGGAACCAAATCTGAGCCGTGCCCGGGGCAGGGATCCGCAGGGCACGGACGGGGCGAATCGGCCGGTTATCCGGCAGTAGCGCAGCAGAACAGCGCGCCAGTGCGCGCTGCGGGGCGCGCGAGCCCGTCAGCTAACCCCGTAGGTGGCGGGAAAGGAAGTTCCTTGAAGTCGAATATTGCTGCGCGCGCGCGCAGCGCGCGTCGCGCGGCGCCGATCGCCGCTGCGACGCTCGCGCTTGGCGCGGCGGGTGGCGGCGCCGCGATTGCACAGGCAGCCGGCACCACCGGTGCAACAACCGCGGCACCCGCGCCGCACGTACACGCGAAGTTCACCGGCGACCAGCTCGCCGGCCATCCGGTGCGCGCTCGCGGCGTGGCCCATCCTTCAGGCAGCGAGCACACGGTGCTGATGCAGGCGAGGCGCGGCCACGGCCGCTGGCAGACGGTCGACCGTGCCCGCACGCAGGCCGGCCATTTCCGCGCGTCGTGGCGGCCTTCGAGCACCGGGCGCTATCGCGTGCGCGTTGTGCTCGCAGGCGCCGCCGGAGCCGCCGCCGCCAAACCCGCACAGCGCACGGTGCGCGTATACCGCGCCGCTGCGGCGTCCTGGTACGGCCCGGGCTTCTACGGCGGCCGGACTGCCTGCGGCAAGACGCTCACCGCGGGCACGCTCGGCGTGGCGAACAAGTCGCTGCCGTGCGGCACGCGCGTCACGTTCCGCTACGGCGGCCACCGCGTGACCGTGCCGGTCATCGACCGCGGTCCCTACTCCGGCGCGCGCGTGTGGGACCTGACGCCGGCCACCAAGGCGCGGCTGCACTTCCCGTCGACCGGGGTGGTGTGGTCCACCCGGTAGAGCGCTGCTGCGAACGTCCGGCTCTTCCGGGGCAGGTGTCGTCATTTCCTTCCCATAGTGGGCAGTAAGTGACGACACTCCGAGGCGCAGCGCGCAACCGTCGTCTCGTTCGCGCTACAGCGCCAGGGCGAGCTGGTCGTCGCCCACGCTCGAGCCCTCGTCGAGCCCGGCCACGCGCACTCCGAGGAGGCGCACCGGCCGGGGCGGCTCGAACTCGCGCAGCAGCGCGAGCGCTATACGGGTGACGGCGCCCACTTCGTTGGTGGGCTCCGCAACGGTCCGCGCACGGGTGTGGATCGAGAAGTCGTCGAGCCGCACCTTGATGCCGATCGTGCGCCCCGACTGCCTGGCGCGCACGAGCCCCGCGCAGAGCTCCTCGGCGAGCGTCACGATCACCGGCTCCATCTCGTCGAGCCGGCGCAGATCGCGGTCGAAGGTGGTCTCGCGCGACTCCGACTTCGCGACGCGCTCGGTGTCGAGCTCGCGCGAGTCCTCGAAGCTCGCGAGACGAGACAGGTGGGGGCCGAGACGCGGGCCGAATAGCTCGACGAGCGTGTCGGAGGGCGCGCCGGCAAGCGCCGCCATCGTGGCGATGCCGTTCTCCTCCAGTCGCTTCACGGTCTTCGGCCCGATTCCAGGCACGAGGCCCGGCGACGCGTCCGCAAACCGCGAGCAGGCCTCCTCGCGCGAGAGGAACACGAAGCCGTCCGGCTTCTCGGCGTCCGAGGCAACCTTCGCCACCAGCTTGCTGGGGCCCACGCCGATCGAGCACACCAGCCCTGTCGCCTGGCGCACCGCCTCCTTGATCCGGCGGGCAGCCGCGCGCGGGCGATCGATCCCGGTCAGCTCGAGGTAGGCCTCGTCGAGCCCCACGATCTCGATCGTCTCCACCTGCGCACGCAGGACCTCCATGACCTCGCGCGAGCGGGCCCGGTAGTGCTCGAAGTCGGGCGGCACGAAGATCGCGTCTGGACAACGGCGCCGCGCCCACTCGGCCGGAGTGGCCGACTGCACGCCGAACTTCCGCGCCTCGTAGGACGCTGTCGTGACCACCGCTCGCGGGCTCGAACCGGCCACCACGACAGGCTTGCCCACGAGCTCGGGGCGACGCTGAAGCTCCACGCTCACGTAGAAGGCATCCATGTCCACATGCGCGATGCAGCGCTCCATCCGTTGGAGGCTACGAGCGCGGGCGGACGAGGGTTCGCGCCGAGGCTAGGCAGGCGCGGCGGCGCCGCGTTCCTCGGCCACCAGCGCCTGGAGCGACGCCTTCACGCCGCGCGGCAGCACGATCACCGGGCAGTGCGCCTCTGACACCACACGCCGGGACACGCTGCCGAGCAGGACCGCACGAGCGGGTCCATAGCCGCGCGAGCCGCACACGAGCAGGTCGACGCCCTTCGAGAACTCGACGATCTCCTCCGCGGGGTCACCGATCACCGCCTCCACCTCGACCGGCACATCGTCGCCGAGCTCAGCGACGGCGACCCTCGCCTGGCGCTCGGCCTCGAGGCGGTGCTCTCCCTCCACCTCCGCGAGCGACTTCCCTGTCTGTCCGGACACCGAAGGCTCGGTCTCGAAGAACATCTCCGCGGTGACCTTGACGACGGTGATCACACGCACGGTGGCCTTGGCCCGCCGCGCGAGGGCATGCGCGCCTCGCAGCGCCTCACGGCCCTCTTCGGTGTTCACGAATGCCACCCCGATCGTGGACGGGGGTCCTTCGCGCATCCACGCGCGTGGCACGACAGTCACGGGGCAGGGAGCTCCGTGGAGCAGCCGCATGGCGGTCCCTCCGGCCAGCACGCGGCCAAGGCCGGAGCGGCGCGACGAGCCCACCACCAGCAGTCCGGCGTCCTCCTCCTCGACCGCCCCCTGGAGCGCCTTAGCCGCGCTCGAGCTCTGGTACAGCCGCACCTCGAAGGCGATGCCCTCGTTCTCGAGGTGCTCCTCGACGGCGCGGGCGGCCGCCGACGCGTCGCCGATCAAGTCGGGATCGTTCTGGCCGACGGCGTAGTCGAGCGGCTCGCCAGAAACCGGCAGCGACGGCGCCTTGCGCGCCTGCACGCAGGCGACTATCAGCCGAGTGCCCGTGAAGCGCGCGGCTGCGACGCCAAAAGCCAATGAGGCGTTGTCGGTCTTCCTCGGGTCGTATCCGACGAGGATGGGCTTGCCCATGGCGCTGCCGGTAGGACGCGCCGCCGTCGTGTCAAGCTAGACCGGCTGGCGCACCGGCCGGATGAGGATCTCGTTGACGTCGACGTGCGGCGGCTGCGAGACGGCGAACATCACCGCACGTGCCACGTCGTCCGCCTCCATGGCGGCCTGCGGGCGGTTGTCGAAGAACGGGGTGTCGACTGCGCCCGGCTCGATCAGCGTGACCCGCATGTCCGAGTCGGACACCTCCTGTCGGAGTCCCTCGCCCATGGCGGTGACCGCCCACTTCGTGGCCGCGTACAGCGACCCGGGCAGAGCGCGCCGCCCTGCGACCGAGCTCGTGAGCACGAAGTGACCTCGGCCGCCCTCGCGGAAGTGGGTGAGGGCAGCGCGGATCGAGAGCGCCGTGCCATAGACGTTCGTGTCGATCATCGAGCGCCAGAACTCGGGCGACTCCTCGAGGAAGCCGCGCTTCGCGCCGAAGCCGGCGTTTGCGAACATCGAGTCGAGCCGGCCGAACGCGTCGAGCGCCGCGGCCACCAGCGCCTGCTGGTCGTGCCAGTCGGTCACGTCGCAGCGGCGGGCGATCGCCACCTCGTCACCGCCGAGCTCCGAAGCCAGCGCCGCGAGCTTGTCCTCGGAGCGCGCTCCCAAGACGAGCCGCCACCCAGCCTCGGCTGCGTGGCGCGCCGTCGCCGCTCCGATGCCGCTCGAAGCGCCGGTGATGATCATCACGGGTCGGTCGTCCGCCATGCGCGGGTTGTATCAGGGCGGATACGCTGCCCGCCGTGAACGGGGGAGAGATGCGCACGCGCCCGCGCTTCCCGGGCGTGCCGCGTGAGGCAGCGCACTACGAGAGCTTCTATCTGAAGGCGTCGCACCCAACGGAGCCGCTCGGGTTCTGGATTCGCCACACGGTGCACAAGCGCCCCGGCGCGGAGCCCACGGGCTCGCTCTGGTTCGTGCTGTTCAGTGCCGACGGCCCGCTCGCGTCGAAGACGACAATGCCCGGCAGCAAACTCGGCGCAGACGGTGGGGAATACATCCACATCGGGCAGTCCGTGCTCACGGCCGGGCAGGCGACGGGCGCCGCGCCGAGCGAGCAGCTCGACGCCTCCTGGGACCTCGCGTTCAGCTCCTCCGAGCGGCCGCTCCACCACCTGCCGCGCGAGTGGATGTATGAGCGCTCACTGCCGCGCACCAAGTCGCTCTCGCCGTACCCCGCCGCGCGGTTCAGCGGAAGCGTCCAGGCCGGAAACCGGCGCGTGGAGGTCGACGGCTGGCGCGGCATGGTCGGCCACAACTGGGGCACCGAGCACGCCGAGCGCTGGATCTGGCTGCAGGGATCCGGGTTCGAGGGGCACGAGGACGATTGGCTCGACCTGACTGTCGGACGGGTGAAGCTCGGCCCGCTCACCACCCCGTGGATCGCGAACGGCGCGATCTCGATCGGCGGCGAGCGACACCGCGTGGGCGGGATCGAGCGCGCACGCAAGACGGAGGTGGCCGAGTCGCCCGCCGGCGCGGAGCTCGTGATCCCGGCGAAGGAGCTCACGCTGCGACTGAGCGTGGGGGCGCCGCGCGAGTGCTTCGTGGGGTGGGTGTACGCCGATCCCGCCGGCCCCGAGCACAACGCGGTGAACTGCTCGATTGCGGGGCTCACGGCGACGGTGGATCGCGGAGGGGAGGAGTCGCTGCGACTCGCCACCAGCCACGGCGCCGCCTACGAGCTCGGCATGCGCGAGACCGACCACGGGATCGCGGTTCAGCCGTTCCCCGACGGGTAACGTGCGAGCACGGTGGAGCCCCCGCGGATAGTCGTCTGGTCGGACTACATATGACCCTTCTGCTACGTCGGCACGGAACGTGCCGCGTGGCTCGAGCGCCGGTTCGGCGCGCAGGTGTCGTGGCGTCCCTTCGACCTGCATCCGGAGTATCCACCCGAGGGCATCTCGCGGGAGGAGCTGATTCGGCGCTACGGCCCGGGCTTCGGTGACAACCTGGCGCGCATGTTCGAGGAGGCGGGGCTTCCTCACAGCGATCAGATCACCCACGTGCCGAACAGCAAGAAGGCGCTGAAGCTCGGCGAGCGGGCGCGCGACCTCGACCGCTTCGACGAGCTGCACCCGCGCATCTTCCGCGCGTACTGGGCGGAGGCGCGCGACATCGGTGACGAAGAGGTGCTGGTCGAGCTCGCGAGTGAGGCCGGGCTGGCGGAGGAGGACGCTCGCACCGCTTTCACGAGCCACGAGCTCGAGGAGCGCGTGGCGCAGTGGACGCAGGCTGCCCTCGAGCTCGGGGCGAACGGGGTGCCCGCATGGCTCGTGGACGAGCGGCTGCTCGTGCCGGGGGCGCAGCCGCACGAGGTGTTCGAGCGCGTGCTCGAGCGCCTGGGGCATCAGCCCGCCGCCGTTTCCTGACGCCTGCGTCACCGTTAGGATCGCGCGCGGACCGCCGAACGGAGGCTGCATGCCGCAGATCGAGACGACCGCAGGACCGGTGGATGTCGATGCCCTCGGGCTGACGCTCGCGCACGAGCACCTGCGCATCCGCTCGGAGGAGGTGGTCGCGCAGTTCCCGCACATCTACGACGAGGAGCGCGAGTTCCAGCGCGCCGTCGATCAGGTGAACGCGGCGAAGGCGCTCGGCGTCAAGACGATCTGCGAGCCAACCGTGATGGGCAACGGGCGGGACGCGCGCTTCGCGCAGCGAGTAGGCGAGGAGACCGGCGTTCAGCTCGTGCTCTCGACCGGCATCTACACGTACCACTACCTCCCGGCCCACTTCCAGAATCGCGACGAGGACTACATGGCGGAGCTGTTCGTGCGCGACATCGAGGTGGGCATCCAGGGCACGGACCTGAAGGCTGGCTTCCTCAAATGCTGCACCGATCAGCAGGGGATGACGCCCGACGTGGAGAAGGTGCTCCGTGCCGTCGCGCGCGCGTCGAAGCAAACTGGCCGGCCGATCATGACCCATTCGCATCCGGCGAGCGGATCCGGGCTCGAGCAGATGGGCATCTTCATGGAAGAGGGTGTGGATCCGGCGAAGGTGATGATCGGCCACACCGGCGACACCGACTCGATCCACTACATCGAGACGCTGCTCTCGATGGGGCCGTTCATCGGAATGGACCGCTACGGGGTGGACATCATCCTGCCGACCGAGCGCCGCAACGCCACCGTGCTCGAGCTCGCCCGGCGCGGCTACGCGGACCGCATGTTCCTGTCGCAGGACGCCTGCTGCACGATCGACTGGTACCCCGAGGAGCTGGTCGCCCAGATGGCCCCCAACTGGAACATGACCTTCGTGCTCAGCCAGGTGGTTCCGGAGCTCCTCGAGCAGGGCCTCGAGCAGGCCACCGTGGACCAGATGATGGTCGAGAACCCCAAGCGCTGGCTCGGCTGAGCAGGCGTCGCCGGCGGCGGAGGCGGGTACCGAACCGGGGTTGGCTCCCCCGGACTGCCGCGCCTAGATGAGGCATCAGATCGAGTTCCTGATCGCGCTGCTCCTCGCGATCGCGCTGGTCGCAGCGTTCTCGCGCCGCGTGGGCGTGACGGAGTCGATCCTGCTGTTCCTGGGCGGGGTGGCGCTGGGCGTGATCCCCGGCGCGCCGCGCATCGCGGTGCCGCCGGACGTGATCTTCCTGGTCTTCCTGCCGCCGCTCGTGTACTACGCGGCGTTCGTGTCCTCGCCGCGCGAGCTGCGCACGCACGCGCGCTCGATCTCGATGCTCGCCGTCGGGCTGGTGTTCGCGACCACGGCGGGAGTCGCTGTCGTCGCACACCTGGTGATCCCGCAGATGCCGTGGGCCGCCGCGTTCGCTCTCGGAGCGATCCTCGCGCCCACGGACCCCGTCGCTGCCACCACGGTGATCCGCAACCTCGGCGCGCCGCAGGCGCTCGTGACGCTGCTCGAGGGAGAGGCGCTGATCAACGACGCCGTGGGCCTGACGCTCTACCGCGTGGCGGTTGCCGCAGCGGTCGCCGGCACGTTCTCGGTGCTCGAGAGCGTCGGGCGCTTCGCGCTCGTTGCGGTTGGCGGCCTCGCGATCGGCCTCGCGGTCGGCTGGGTGGTGGCGCGCGTGCGGCCCAAGTTCGACGACCCGCAGGTGGAGATCACGATCTCGCTCTTCACTCCATACCTGTCCTACCTGCCGGCGGAGGCGGCCGGCACGTCGGGGATCCTCGCCACCGTGGTCACCGGCCTCTACGTCGGCTGGAAGTCGCCGGGCCTGTTCCGGCCCGGTACCCGGCTTGCCGCCCGCTCGTTCTGGAGCCTGTTCACCTTCCTGCTCAACTCGTTCCTGTTCCTGCTGCTCGGGCTCCAGTTCCGCACGATCGTCGACGGGATCGAGGGTGCCTCGCCGTCCCGGCTGCTCGGCTACGCGGCGGCGGTCTGCGGGACCGCGATCGGGATTCGGCTGGTGTGGCAGTTCACCGTTCCGTACCTGATGCGCGTGCTCAGCCGCCGCCTGCGGCGGGAGCAGCCGCCGCTGCCGTGGCAGCAGCGCCTGGTGATCGGCTGGAGCGGCATGCGCGGGGCCGTTTCGCTCGCCGCAGCACTCGCGATACCGCTCCGAACTGACTCGCGGGCCGCCTTTCCCCGCCGCGACCTGATCATCTTCCTCACGTTTGCGGGCATCTTCGCCACGCTCGTGCTCCAGGGGCTGACCCTGCCCCTGCTGATGCGGGCGCTCGGCGTGCGCGGGGACGAGCGCACGAGCGAGGCCGAGGACCGCGCGCGGGCAAACGCCGCCCACGCAGCGCTGGCGCGCCTGGAGGACGTCGCGCAGGAGCGTCGCCTGCCCGAGGAGACGCTCGAGGGGCTGCGAGATCTCTACGAAGATCGGCTGATGCGGCTCAAGGCGCGGCTCGACGCAGACGGCGACGGACACCCCGAGCTCGAGCAGCGCGCCGACCTCTACCGGGAGCTGCTCCGCGAGATGATCGACGCCGAGCGCGACACGATCGTGGAGATGCGGGACAAGGGCGAGATCGACAACGAGGTGATGCGCCGGATCGAGCGCGACCTCGACCTCACGTCCTCACGACTGCTCGAGTAACGGGCTCAGGGTCCCTGCCCGCCCTTGTCGTGGCAGATCACCACGCGCGTGTCGCAGACCGTCTTCGAGTCGAGCACCACGCGGCCTGCGTTGGCCGCTCCGGTGAACGGCTCGACCTGCACCATGTCGACGGCGTTCGGAAGCAGCCCGTGTGGCTCGAGGTAGAGCAGGCCCACGCCGACCGGAGTGCTGCGCGCGCCGAACACCCCGCCCGCTCCGGCCGTCCCCGCGTCGACAACCGTGATCTTGCCGTAGCGGTCGATGTGCTGCTTGTGGTCGTGGCCGGTGAGGATCATCAGCGGGTCCTGGCCGCCGCGCGCGGCGAGCGTCCGGGCGAGGTTCTGGGCCAAGCCGTTCTCGTGGATCATCACCATGTCGGGCCGCTCCGGCAGGGAGTCGAACCATTCGATCACCGACTGCTGCGCCTTCGCGTACTCCTGCGTGCCGTGAGGGCGCTGCGCGAACGAGAACACGCGGCGCGGGTCGTTCGGGTCGCGCCCGAGCCACTCGAGCGGGTCCTGGATGCCGGCGATCGTGTAGCCGGCGACCTGCTGCACGGGCTTGCCATCCGTCTTGCCGTTCGGCAGCAGGCGCCCGTCGCGTTCGAGCACCACCACGCCGGCCGCGGCGAGGCGGCGCATGATGAGCCGCGAATCGTGGTTGCCCGAGACGGCGATCACCGGCTTGCCGAGCGTTCGCACCCGGGGCACGAGCAGGCGCGCCTCCGCGGCGGTGCCGGACTGGCCGAAGTCGCCGGGCACGAACGCCGGCCCGCCCGAGAAGAGGCGGGCGAGCGGCTTGATCACGAGGACGTTGTTGTGGAAGTCGGAGGCGAGCAGCGCCCGTGGCCCCGCGGTCACGTCGGTGAGGCGGCTGCCGGCGCTGAGCAGCGTCGCGTAGCCCGCAATCGAGCGCTGCACCGACGAGCTGTAGGACTTTGTGCCGGCCTGGGCCTTCTCGGCCACGTTGAGCAGCTGGTTCAGCTCGGCACCCCGCGCGTAGAAGCTCGGGTGCTCGAAGGCGGTCGAGTCGAACGTGGCCTGGAGTCGCAGGAGCGCGCCGCCCGCTAGCAGCAGCGCAGTGAGCGCCGGCAGCGCGACCCCCACGGCGATCATGCGGCGCGATCGACGTCCGGTCGCGGCAAGGATCAGCGCGAGCAGCACGCCCGCCGCGAGCCCTCCGCCGACCGCGAACAGAAGCGCTCGCAGGAGAGTCCGGTGCGCCGCGCGCGTCGCGTCCCGCTCCGCTCGCGCCAGAATCGTCCCGTCGCCTCCAACGGCCCGGAGGAGCGCCTGGCGATCGAGCGTGCGCGGCTCGATCTCTAGGCGTACCGGCGCCGCGAACGCGTGCGCGCGCACACCCCAGTCGGCGATCGGGATGAACGCGTCCACGCGCCCGTGCCAGCGCGGCTGCACCTTCAGCGCCACCCGGCCGATCGCGGTGTCGTACTCGCTCGGGCCGGCAACGCGGAGGGCCAGCGCGATCCCGCCCACGGCGAACGCCACGACCACGACGATCCCGGCCAGGACGCGCATCACCATGCCCCGCCCGGGACGGCGCAAAAGCTTCTTCAAGCGGCTGCCCGCACGCAGCCGCGGCCTGGGGGAGGCCGTGGTTCCCACTACCCCCAAGTTACTCAGCCGCGAGCGGCGTCAAGCACCTCGAGCGCGGCGACGGCATCGCGGGGATCCACCGGCGGCGGCGCCTCTCCGCGCAGCGCAGCGCCTACGCCGGCGTAGAACCGCTCATATGCGCCGGCCTCCGTCGCCACTCGCCGCGTGCCCTCAACCGTCCCGAGTGCGCCCCACAGCTCCTCGGGGTCGAGTCCCCAGCCGTTGTCGCCGGGCCGTGCGCCGCCGGCGAGGGCGTCCTCCTGCGGGTCGAGGCCGTACTTCACGAACGCCGCCCGGTCGCCGAGCACGCGCAGCCGAGGCCCGAACTGGGCGGCCGTCGCGCTCATCCACAGGTGCGAGCGCACGCCGTTCTCGTGGGTGATGGCCACGAACGAGTCGTCGTCCACCTTCGCGCCCGCGCGGCGCGAGTCGAGCTCGCCGTAAACGCTCCGCGCCGGGCCGAAGAGCTGAAGCGCCTGATCCACGAGATGGCTGCCGAGGTCGAGCAGCACGCCGCCGCCCTCCTCGCTGGCACCGAGCTCGCGCCAGCCTTCGTCCACCTCCGGCTGCCAGCGTTCGAAGCGCGACTCGAAGCGGTGCACGCTGCCGAGCTTGCCTTGCTCGATCAGCTTCCTGGCGGTGAGGTAGTCGCCGTCGAGGCGGCGATTCTGGAACACCGTCAGGATCACGCCCGACCGCTCGGCGCGTTCGACGAGCTCCGCCGCCTCGGCCGCCGTGCCGGCGAGCGGCTTGTCGACCACGACGGGCACGCCGGCCTCGATCGCGGCGCCGGCCAGCGGCAGGTGCGCGCGGTTCGGCGCGGCGACCACGATCAGATCGAGCTCGCCCGCTCGCGCCCAGAGCTCGTCCGGCGAACCGAGCACGGCGGTGTCCGGATAGCTTCGCTCCGCCCGCGCGCGCCGCTCCGGGTTGCCCGTGACGATGAAGGACAGGCTCAGGCCGGGCTCGGACGCGATCAGCGGCGCGTGGAACACCTCGCCGGCGAGGCCGTAGCCGATCAGGCCGACGCGCGCGTTCAAGCGAGGGACTCCACGACCTCGGTGTCGAGCTGCTCGATCGAGTCGAGCACGAGGTCGGCCGCGTCGAGACTGTGCGGCTCGGGCGGATAGGTGGGGTTGGGGATCGCGATCACCTTCATGCCGGCGGCGTGCGCGCTGAGTATGCCGTTCGTGGAGTCCTCGATCGCGGCGCAGCGGCGGGGATCGGCGCCGAGTCGCCGCGCGGCCTCGAGGTACACGTCCGGCGCGGGCTTGCCGCGGCCGACCTCCTCTGACGAGACGGTGGCCCTGAAGCAGCCGGCGAGCCCACTCAGCTCGAGCGCGAGATCGATGATCGGGCGGTTCGACGACGACGCGACCGCTAGGGGCCAGCGCGCTTCCAGGCGCCGCACCGCCTCGGTCGCGCCGGGGATCAGCGGAAGCGCGCGGCGGTAGGTGTCGCGCATCCGTTCGACCACGAGCTGGTCGATCGTCGCAGGCGGCAGCGGCACCGCGAGCTCGTCGTGCATGTAGCGCGACCACTCGCCCGAGCTCATGCCCATCATCGATCGGGTCGCATCCTCTCGCCAGCGGCCGCCGCTCTCGTCGATCACAGCCCTCTTGGACGCGTTCCAGACCTCCTCGGAATGGAGCAGCACTCCGTCCATGTCGAACACCACCGCGTCGATCGGCACCGGCGGAACCTATCCGCGGCGGCGGCTGGTGCGACCATTCGTCGGGTACCCCGCAGCCGTCACCCCACGAAGGAGGGACCGTGATCGAGTACGAGCGCGACCCGGACGAGCTGGACGAGCCCGCCGAGGATTCCGACGAGGACGAGCACGAGGACGACGACTTCGTCGAAGAGCTCGAGAGCGACCCGGCGTACAGCCCGCCGGACGGCGAGCACCTGAGGGATCTGAAGGGCGGTTAACCCGCCGTAGGAGGCCCGGGCGGGCTTCCGCCCTCGCTGGGCGCGCGCCTGAGGTCGCCGAGCGGAATCGGGCCCGGCTTCGCCGGCCGCTGCTCGCGCGTGAGCTCCACGCCACACCGCGGGCACTCGTCGCGAATCAGCAGGATGCCCGCGCTGTACATCCGAAGGCCGCAGGAGGGGCATGACATGAACGGCACTTGAATCGCCACGTTAGGTCGCGGGGGCGGAGGGGGCAAGCGCCGGGCGTGTGTGCGCGCGCCATCCGGACGGCGGGCCCTCCGCGGCAGTCCGTACGATGCGCCGGTGACTCGTCGCGAGATCCACTCCTGGCTGAT
>JBJMLG010000110.1:0-46553 GCA_045805385.1 Thermoleophilaceae bacterium | reverse complement strand
CGAGCTTGCTCTCGAGCGGGCGAGGTCGCTCGGCCGCTGCCCGGCATGCGGCGGTTCAATCGGGCACGAGGACGACTACTCGCGCGTCCACGGCTTCCTCTTCCACGCCACCTGCTTGGCGCCCGATGTTGCCGCGGCGTCGGACCGCTAGGTCGCGCACGGGCGCTCCCCACTCCGTGCGCGACCCGGCGGCCCGGCGCCGTTCAGAGGTGGCGCCGGCCGTCCGTCGCTCTAGAATGGCGCTCGTGGGAACGGATGAGAACGTCCGAGAGCATGGGAAGGAATCTTCCAAGCTTCTAGGGCGGGTTCGATTCCCGTCGCCCGCTTCGGGGCGTGGCGCAGTCTGGTAGCGCACTCGGCTGGGGGCCGAGCGGTCGCTGGTTCGAATCCAGTCGCCCCGATTAGAGAGAAAGTCCTAGCGCGGCGCGGGTCCGGGCCGGCTGGGCACGGTGCGGGGGAGGCCGAAGTGGGGGAATACCCCGCTGTCGGCAAAGAACGTGATCTCCGCGATCTTGTTGCCGGCGAGCGTGAGCACGAGCAGCCCGTAGGGCCGGGCGATGTCGGTCTGCGGGCAGGGGAGGTAGCAGCCGAAGGCGGGCTGACCGTTGGCCCGAGTCGGGACGATCCGCAGCGGCGTCCCGCGTCGCACGGCGCGGTCCTGCAGGAAGCGCGCGATCGCCGCGCCTCCTTGGTACTCGTAGGGGTAGGGCGGCATCGTGACCCAGGCGTCGTCGGTGAGCAACGCGACGACGGCATCCACGTCGCCGTCCTCTACTGCCTCTGCGAATCGCCCGACCACGTCCCGCTCGCGCGGGGAGTTCGGCAGCGGCGCCCGTTCGCGCCCGGCAGCGGGCAGGCGGTTGTCGAGCGCCGCCCTCGCGCGCCGCAGCACGCTGTGCACCGAGGTCTCGCTCGTGCCGAGCATGTCCGCCACCTCCGCGGCCCGGAAGCCGAGCACGTCGCGTAGGACGAGCACCGCCCGCTGCTGTGGCGGAAGGTGCTGGAGACCGGCGACGAACGCCAGAGCAGTCGCTTCCTTGTGCTCGTAGCGGGCCTCGGGCCCCGGAGCGTGGTCGGCGATCCCCTCGACGAGCACGTCCGGGTAGGGCTCGAGCCAGATCGGTTCGCCGAGGCGGCTGGGCGTGGGCGGCTCGTTCAACGGTTCGACTCGTTGCGGCTGGCGTGCGCTTGCTCGCAGCGCATCGATCGAGCGGTTGGTCGCAATCCTGTAGAGCCAGTTGCGGATGGACGCCTGCTCGGTGAACTGGTCGAGACCGCGCCAGGCCGCAAGCAGCGTCTCCTGGACCAGGTCCTCCGCGTCCTGGGTCGAGCCGACGATCCTGTAGCAGTGAAGTTGCAGCTCATGCCGATAGGGCTCCGTGAGTTCGCGGAACGCGTCCTGGTCCCCGGCGCGAGCCAGCGTGAGCGCGCGTTCGGTCACGTTCGCATCCTCGCATCGAGGTCTCCGTTCCAAACCACCACGGGTACTGACGTCGCTCGCGGCGCAAATTCGTCGCTCAATTTCTCCACGTCCCGACGCCTACAGAGGTGATGACCATCAGCCGCCATCCCCTAGGAGGACGTATGAGAATCGCCGACAGAACAGTTCTGGTGACGGGAGCCAATCGCGGTATCGGACAGGCGCTCGTCGAGGAAGCCTTGACGCGAGGCGCGAAGCGGGTCTATGCCGGCACGCGCAAGCCCTTGGGCCACTCGGATACACGCGTCACGCCCGTGGCTCTGGACGTGACCGACGCGGCGCAGATCCAGGCAGCGGCCGAGATCGTCGAGTCGCTCGATGTTCTCGTCAACAACGCCGGCCTGGGGCTCTACGACGACCTGGGCGATCGCGCCGCGCTCGAACAGCACCTCGCCGTCAACCTGTTCGGCACGTATGGCATGACACAGGCTTTCGTGCCGCATGTGACGCGGTCCCAGGGCGCCATCGTGAACGTCCTGTCGGTGGCGGCCCTTGCCTCGGTGCCGGTGCTTCCGGCGTACTCGATCTCCAAGGCGGCGGCATTCTCGCTGTCCCAATCCCTGCGTGCTCTCCTGGCGTCACGCGGGGTGAGCGTGCATGCGGTGCTCGCCGGCCCGGTGGACACGGACATGACCCGAGGCCTCGACCTCCCGAAGGTCTCCTCGGAGTCCGTCGCGCGCGGCATCTTCGACGGTGTGGAGAACGGCGAGGACGAGATCTTCCCCGATCCGTTCTCCGGGTCGATCGCGGAGAGCTGGCGCGGCGGTCCGGCCAAGGCCCTCGAACGCGAGAACGCTGCGCTTGTCCAGGCGCAGGCCCTGGCGTCATGAGGATTGCGGCGACCTCGAGCGCGACGTGGGGGCTCGGCGCCGTGGCCTGGTTCGTCGCCGTCCGGCAGATGGACGGGATGGACATGGGCATCGCGACCCGGCTCGGTTCCTTCGCGTCCTTCGTCGGCCTGTGGGTGTCGATGATGGCGGCGATGATGCTGCCGGGCGCGGCTCCCGCAGTCCTGAGGCGCCTGCGCGCGGGCGGGCGGGTGCGCGCCGTCCCGGGGTTCGTCGGGTCCTACCTCGCCGTGTGGACACTTGTGGGAGTCGCCATTTACGGCGTGTACCGGCCGCATGCGTCCCTCACGGCCGGCGCGCTTGCGATCGCGGCAGGTGTCTACGAGCTCACGCCGCTCAAGCGGCACTTCCGCCGGCGCTGCCGTGAGGCCGGCCGCTCTGGATTCGAGTTCGGGATCTACTGCGTCGGCTCGAGCATCGGGCTGATGCTGATCCTGGCGGCGGTGGGCGTCATGAGCGTCGCCTGGATGTCCGTGATCGCCGTCGTGGTGGTTGCCCAGAAGCTGCTCCCCGCGAAAGCCGCGATCGACCTGCCCGTCGCGCTGGCGCTCGTCGCACTCGGAGGCGCAATCTTGATCGCGCCCTCTTCGGTGCCCGGTCTGATGCCACCGATGTGAGAACCAAGACAAGGAGAGAACCGATGACCGATCAGAGGACCGGAACACGCGAAGAGTGGCTTGCCGCTCGGTTGGAGTTGCTCGAGGCGGAGAAGGCGCTCACGCGGCGCGGCGACGAGGTGGCGCGGCTTCGCCGGCAGCTGCCATGGGTGCGGATCGACAAGGACTACCGCTTCGAGACCGACGACGGTGAAGCGTCGCTCGCCGATCTGTTCAGGGGACGCTCTCAGCTCCTCGTCTATCACTTCATGTTCGGCCCCGAGTACACGGCCGGGTGCCTGTCCTGCTCGGCGATCGCGGACGGCTTCGACGGCTCCGTCGTCCACCTCGCCAATCACGACGTGACGCTTCACGCGGTGTCACGCGCTCCGCTGCCGAAGCTGCAGGCGTACAAGCGGCGGATGGGCTGGAGCTTCCCCTGGGCGTCTTCGTTCGGCAGCGACTTCAACTACGACTTCCACACAAGCCACACCGAGCAGGAGTGGCAGTCGGGAGCCGTCGACTACAACTTCCGCACGGTCGACTTCCGGCCTGCCGAGGAGAGTCCCGAGCTTGCCGAGTTCGCGGCGACGACCGGAACGGACTTCGCGACCTACAGGCGAGAAGGGCCGGGCATGAGCGCCTTCGTCCTGGACGACGGCGTGGTGTACCACACGTATTCGGCGTATGAGCGCGGTGTGGACGCCCTCTGGGCCATGTACGCGTGGCTCGACCGCGCGCCACGCGGCCGGAACGAGACCGGCTTCTGGTGGCGCCGCCACGACGAGTACGAGTCCGGCTGACGATAGGCTGCGGCCATGGACAACGGCTCGAGCACGACACTGATCAGCGGCACCGACTTCATCACGATCCCGACACAGGACTTCGACCGCGCGGTCGAGTTCTACGGCGGCGTCCTCGGCCTGCCGGAGGGGAAGCGCTGGGGCCAGATGCCCGCGGCCGAGTTCGAGACTGGCAACCTCACGATCGCGGTGATGCAGTCCGATGCGTTCGGCATCGAGTTCCGGCCTCACAGCCACCCGGTGGAGTTCCACGTCGACGACTTCGAGGGCGCCCGTGCAGAGCTCGAGTCGCGCGGCGTCCAGTTCAGGGGCGACACGATCGACTCGGGCGTCTGCTTCCAGGCGTTCTTCCAGGATCCCGACGGCAACACGCTGGCGATTCACCACCGTTACGCGCCGAAGGAGTGACCCGCATGTGAGGACGGAAGAGGCCCGCACTCGCGGGCCTCTTCGCGTTCGGTGTCAGCGAGAGCCGAGCCTCGCGAGCAGCTCGTCGAGCCGGGCATAGGTCTGGTTCAGGCCGCCCTCCATGCCGGAGGCCAGGAAGCCGTCGCGCTCCTCGGTCGTGTGGAAGATCGACACCGTGGTGACCTTGGTGCGGTCGCCGAGGTCCTCGAACGTGGCGCTGTCGACCGACACGTGGCCGGGCATACCCTCCCACTCGAAGGTCTGCACGATGCGCTCGGGCGGGGTGACCTCGCGGTAGGTCCCGTGGAACCCCGACTCGCTGCCGTCGGGCTCCCGCATCACGAATCGCCAGCGGCCGCCGGCCCTGACGTCCATCTCGTCGACGATGGTTGTCATGCCGCGCGGACCCCACCACTCGGGGATGAGCTCGGGATCCGTGTAGACCGCGAACACCTGGTCGCGCGGCGCGTCGAAGATGCGCTCGACGCGGATCTCGCGATCGCTCGGCGTGGTGATCGTGGCTGCCTGCGCTTGCTGCTGGTCGCTTGTCATTGCGGCCGTCCTTTCTGGCGCTCGAGGAGCTCCCCGAACCGGTCGAGTCGTTCGTCCAGCATCCGCCGGTAGGTCGCGATCCACTGCTCGAGATCGTCCAGCCGCCGCGGCCCGAGGCTGCAGTGGCGTGTCCGGCCCACCTTCTCGGTCGAGACCAGCTCGGCGTCCTCCAGCACGCGGACGTGCTTCTTCATGCCGGTGAGCGACATGCCGAAGGGCTCCGCGAGCTCGGTGATGGTCGCGCTGCCGGCGACGAGACGTTCGAGAACCGCTCTGCGGGTGGGATCCGCGAGTGCCGCGAGCGTCCGGTCGACGGGCGAATACTGAACCATACGGTTCAGTATTGCGCATGAGCCGCCACAGCGCAAGCTCGGTTCCTTTACGCTCCCCGCCGTGAGCGGCAACGGCAATCCGGTGCTGTGGCACATCCCCGTCTCGCACTACAGCGAGAAGGCGCGCTGGGCGCTCGCGTACAAGGACGTCGAGCACGATCGCCACGTGGCGCCTGCGGGGACGCACCCCGCTGTGGCGCTCGCCCTCACCCGCGGGCAGTGCAACACCTTTCCGGTCCTGCGGCTCGAGGGGCGCAACATCGGCGACTCGACAGCCATCATCGCCGCGCTCGAGGAGCTGAAGCCCGATCCGCCGCTCTACCCTGCCGACCCGGACGAGCGCCGCCGCGCGCTCGAGCTCGAGGAGTGGTTCGACGAGCACCTCGGCCCGCAGCTGCGTCTGTACGCCTGGCACGAGTTCGTCATGAATCAGGCGCATCTCGAATCCATTTCTCTCAAGATGGCGCCGGCGCTCAGGCGCTTCCCGACCGTCGCGGCGCAGGCGACACGTGCGTTCGTGAGCCTGCGCTTCAAGGTGAGCAGCCGCGAGGCAGCCGAGCAGGCGAAAGGCGACGTGCTCAAGGCGCTCGACCGCCTCGAGTCGGAGCTAGGCGACTCCGAGTACCTCGCAGGCGACAGCTTCAGCGTCGCGGACCTGACCGCGGCGGCGCTGTTCTACCCGCTGGCGCTCCCGCCCGAGGGGCCGCAGCAGATCAGCGACCCTCCGGACCGGTACGAGCAGTTCCGCGCGCCCCTTAAGGAGCGGCCCGGCTTCCGCTGGATCGAGGAGATGTACCGGCGCCACCGCCGCCCGGCGGCGGTCGCTACGTCGTCTTGACGACGTAGACCGAGCAGGGCGCCTTGTGCGCCACGGTGTTCGGCACGCTGCCGAGCACCCGCCGCTGCATGCCCTTGTTGCCCACGACGAGCATGTCGGCGTCGCACTCTTCCGCGAGGCGCACGATCACGTCGGCCGGCTGGCCCTCGTCCACCAGGGTGGCGCAGTCGAGCCCGCGGCGGCGCACATCGTCTTCGGTGCGCTTGAGGATCTCGCGCACGAGCGCCGCCGGGTTGGTCGCCCACTGGAGCTCTATCGACGCGCCCTCAACCGGGTATTTGGCCTCGCCGTTCTGGAACGCGCTCAGCAGCACCACCTTCGCGCCGAAGCGCTCGGCGATCTCCACTGCCGCGTCGACTGCCGCGCCCGCCGTCTCGGTCCCGTCGGTCCCCACTGCGATGGTCTGGATCATGGTGGTCGAGTATCTCCCACCGATGCCGCCGAGTCCATGTCCGAACGGGGCCCGAAGCGGCCCCGAACAGGTGGCTCAACTCGCCCTTTTGTGGCAGGCTGACTCACGACGATGCGATGGCCATTGCTCCCCCTCGCTCTTGCCGTCGCTGGACTCGCGCTGGCCGGCTCGCCTGAGGACGCGGCCGCCTGTTCGGCGCCGGCGGTGAGCGGCAACACGGCGACGGCCACGTGCGACGCCGCGGGCCTCGACAGCTTCCCAGTACCCGCGCTCGTGGACGCGGTGACGATCGACGTGTTCGGCGCACAGGGCGGCGACAAGGTGAACGACGGAGGCGGAGGCGGAGAGGTGAGGGCCACGTTGAGCCGCTCCGGTGGCTACACGCTCGATCTGGAGATCGGATCGGCCGGAGTGGGGAACGGGACGGCCGGTGTTCCCGGCGGCGGTGCGGGCGGCTCGCCGAGTCTCGGCCACCACGCCGGCGGCGGGGGCGGGATGAGCATCGTGAGCGTGGGGGCGACGCGGCTCATGATCGGCGGCGGCGGTGGTGGTGCGGGTTACGACGACGGCCAGTGGGCGTGGGGCGGCAACGGCGGCGGCCTGAACGGCGATAGCGCCTGCGGCTGCCTTGATCCCGCGCTGGTGCAGGCTGCCGGCGGAGGCACGCAGAGCGCGGGCGGTGCCGGCACCGGGGGCGGGTCGAGCGGCGCTGCGGACACCGGCGGCGCCGGCGGCGCGACGACGGGCGGTGGCGGCGGTGGCGGCGGCTATTACGGGGGCGGCGGTGGGGGCGACCCACCGAGCGGCGTGTCGAGCGGCGGTGGCGGCGGCTCGGGCTACGTGAACACGGGCGACGCGTCGAATCCGATGACCAGCGTGACGTACAACAGCCCGTCGCACGCCGGCGACGGCCTAGTGGTCATCACCTACGTCGTGCCGCAGGCTCATCTCACGAGCGCGGCGACGGCGAACTTCAGCTGGGGAGCGAGCGGCTCGTTCAACGTCACGAGCACTGGCAACCCGAAGCCGACGATCTCGCTCGACACGCCGCTCCCGGCGGGCCTCACGTTCACGCCCGGGCCGGCCGGCAGCGGCACCGGCTCGATCACCGGCGCGCCGACGGCCGCGCCCGGCACGTATCCCGTGACGGCGCGCGCCGCGAACGGCTCCGGCCCGGACGACACGAGAACGGTCAACGTGGTGGTGAGCGCGACGCAGCCCTCGTGGGTCACGGGCGCGACCTCGGCGACGTTCACGGAAGGCTTGGCGGGATCGTTCGGCTTCGACGCGAACGGCTCGCCCAAGCCCGCGCTCAGCGAGAGCGGCAAGCTGCCGTCGGGCGTCGTCTTCACCGACCAGGGCAACGGCCACGGGGAGCTTTCCGGCACGCCGGTAGCCGGCACGGCCGGCAGCTACCCGGTCATCCTCACCGCCTCGAACGGACCCGGGTCGTCGCGCACGAAGAACTTCACGCTAGGCGTCGCAGCCGGGGCAAACAGTTCCCAGAACGGAGCACAGAGCCCGGCGCCGGACCCGCCGGTGGTGAACAAGAGCGTGGTCGTCGCGCCGAGCGGCGGCACCGTGCTGGTGAAGGTGCCAGGAAGCAAAAAGTTCGTCCAGCTCAAGGCTGGCGAGCAGTTGCCGCTCGGCACGATCGTCGACGCCACCAACGGAAAGGTGGTCGTCACCTCGGCTCAGGACAAGTCGGGCGCGACTCAGTCGGCGCTCTTCTACGGCGGCATCTTCAAGGTCACGCAGGTGAAAGCGAACGGCGAGGTGATCACTCAGCTCGAGCTCGCAGGCCCGAAGCCGTCGTGCACGTCGTCGAAGCGCGCGACTGCTTCGCGGAAGAAGAAGAAGCGATCGCTCTGGGGCGACGGCAAGGGCAAGTTCGGCACGAAGGGCACGTACGGCTCCGCGACCGTCCGCGGCACCAAGTGGTACGTCGAGGACAACTGCTCCGGCACGCTCGTGAAGGTTGCGCGCGGCGTGGTGGCGGTGCGTGACTTCGCGCGGAAGAAGACGACGCTCGTGAAGGCCGGGCGCAGCCTCCTCGTGCGTCCGCTGCGCCGGGGATAGGCCCGTGCCCGCGGATAAAGTCACGGCGTGACCACGCAATCTCGGACTCGACGGCTTTCGCCGTGGGCACGCGTGGTCACGGTCTCCGCCGTCGTAGTGGTCGGAAGCCTCGTCGCGCTGAGCACCTGGGCGCTCGCCTCCCGCGAGAAGCGCGTCGTGTCCTACGACGTGCGCGGGGCGGTGAGCGGGGTCGCGCTCGACCTCGGCGACGGCGACGTGACGATCGAGGGCGGCGGCCGCCGCTCGGGGGTCGCCGTGCAGCGGCGCGACCGGTTCACGTTCGGCCACGACGCCGTCACGAGGCGCGGCGTCGACGGCGGCACCTTCCGGGTGCACTCGCGCTGCCCGGACACCGTGCTGCAGTCCTGCTCAGTCGCGTACACGTTGGTCGTGCCGGACAACGTGCCGGTCAGCGTCCGGACCACCAGCGGCGACGTGACCTTCGACGGTTACCGCGGGTCGGTGCAGGTGACCACTACGAGCGGCCATGTCCGCGTGACGGGCTTCTGCGGTTTCTCGCTCGAGGCCCGCGCCAACAGCGGCGGAATCGACGCCGCCACGGCGTGTCCACCGCCTCTGCTGTCGCTTCGCACGACGACCGGCGACGTGCACGTGGTGGTTCCGCCCGGCCGCTACCAGATCGATGCCGAGAGCAACTCGGGATCGCACCGTCTGCGGGGCGTGACGAGCGGTGCGGACGCGCCGCTTTCGATACAGGCGCTCAGCAACTCCGGCGACGTCCTCGTGGAGGGGCGCCGGTGATCGCCCGGCTCGAGCTTGGGCGCCGCCTCGAGCGCGCGGGCCAGGCGGTCGCGTACCTCCTGGCGAACGTGCCGATCGCGGTGCTCGGATTGCTCGCGGTCATCGCGCTGATCCTCGGCGCGGCCCTGAGCGTGATCGGCATCGGCCTCCCGATCGTCCTCGGAGCGGCTGCGGCGTGCCGCTGGCTCGTACGCCTGGACCGGCGCACCGCCAACAGCTTGCTCGGCACGCAGATCCCGCCGCTGCCGGGCGGCCGTCCAACCTCGGGAAGCCCGTGGCGGCGGTCGCTCGACGTGCTGTCGGACCGCGTGCTCTGGCGCGCCGTGGCGGTGCTCGCGACGAAGCCGTTGCTGATCGGTGTCCTGCTTGCCGCTGCTCTTGCGCCGGTCGTGCTGCTCGCCGAGCTGCTCAACCTCGGCGTGCAGGGCCTATTCGGCCTGGGCGGCATCGACTACCTCGGCCCCTGGAGCTTCGGCTTGGGCACCGGCATCGTCCTGCTGCTGCTCGCGCTACCCGCGGCGGTGATCGCCGTCGCGACGCTCGAAGCGCTCCGCACGCTGCTGTGCACGATCACGCGCGCGCTCGTGGCTCCGCGCGTGATGGCCGCCGGGCCGGTGCGCGAGATGCTCGCCGAGAGCCTCGGCGACCGCTCCGTCGCCGTGGCCTACTGGCTTCCGGACCGAGAGGTGTTCGTGGACGAGGTGGGGAAGAGGGTGACGCTGCCCGACGCCGGCTCAGGCAGGGCGTGGACGGCGGTGGAGCGCGACGGGCGGCCGGTGGCGGCGATCGTTCACGACGCGGCGCTCGACACGAGCCGCGAGCTCGTTCAGGCGGCGGCCGCGGCCTCATCGCTCGCGATCGACAACGAGCGCCTGAAGGCCGATCTGCGCGCGCGGCTCGAGGAGCTGCGCGTGTCGCGCCTACGGATCGTGGAGGCCACGGATGCCGCGCGGCGCCGGATCGAGCGCGATCTCCACGACGGCGCGCAGCAGCAGCTCGTGTCGCTCCGCATCGAGCTGCGCACGCTCAAGACGAGGATGAACGCCATGGACCCTGAGACCACGCAGCTCGTAGACCGCCTCGGTGTCAGGCTCGAGGAGGCCATCAGTGAGCTTCGCGAGCTCGCCCGCGGCATCCACCCGGCCGTGCTCACCGAGCGGGGCCTGGCGCCCGCCGTCGAGACGCTCGCCGAGCGCACCCCCGTGTCGGTTGAGCGCGAGGTGTCGGTGGACGAGCGGCTGCCGGCCCGGCTCGAGTCCGCGGCCTACTTCACGGTCGCGGAGGCGCTCACCAACGTCGTGAAGTACGCGAAGGCGTCGAAGGCGCGGGTGGAGATCCGGCGCGACGGCGGCGAGCTCGTGGTGACGGTCGCGGACGACGGCATCGGCGGCGCCGACATGGGCAAGGGCACCGGGCTGAGCGGGCTCCAGGACCGCCTCGCCGCCGTCGACGCGACGCTCACCGTCGACAGCCCGCCGAACGGCGGCACGCGGGTGGTGGCTCGGCTTCCGGTCGGCGACGGAGCCGGCGAGATCGCCCGTCGCGCGGAGGAGGTGAGCGCATGAGGCGCCTGCTGCCGCTGGCGCTCCTGCTCTCCGTGCTGGCGGGATGCGGCGGGACGAAGGTGGAGCGCGAGGCGCCGCTCAGCGTGACCGGCTCGCAATCGCCGTCGGTGCCGAGGGCGAGCACGCCCGGGGGCGGCGGGATCCGCATCGTCGTTGTCACCCACGGCCAGGCCTCGAGCCCGTTCTGGGCGATCGTGCGAAACGGGGTCGAGGCCGCTGCGCGGCAGATGGACGTGCTCGTGAGCTACCGCGCGCCCGACGTCTACAGCCTCCCGCTGATGAAGAACCTGATCGACCAGGCGGTGGCGAGTCACCCGGACGGGCTCGTCGTCTCGATCCCCGAGCCGGGCGTCGCGCCCGCCATCAGGCGCGCGGTGAAGGCAGGCATCCCCGTCGTTTCGATCAACTCGGGAAGTGACATCGCGCCGAAGCTCGGCGTGCTCGCGCACGTGGGGCAGCCGGAGGACCGCGCCGGGCTCCAGGCGGGCGAGCGGCTGGCACGTGCCGGCGTGCGGCGGGCGCTGTGCGTGAACCAGCAGCTGGGGAACGTGGGGCTCGATGCGCGCTGCCGCGGGCTCGCGAAGGCAATGCGCGCCGTGCACGGCAGCTCGCAGGTGATCGCCGTCAACGACCAGAGCGCGACCACGCCGAAGCGGATCGCCAACGCGATCGCCGTCGGGCGAATCGACGGCGTGCTCACGCTCAACTCGACCACCGGTACGGAGGCGGTGAGCGCCGTCCGCAGCGTCCACAAGCAGGGCTCGGTGCACATCGGCACCTTCGATCTCGGCCCCGACGTGCTGAAGGCAGTCAAGGACGGCGAACTCGACTTCGCGGTCGACCAGCAGGCATACCTTCAGGGCTACCTGCCGGTCGTGTACCTCGCGCAGCGAGCGCGCTACGGCCTGTTCCCCTCGCAAGGCGACGTCGTGGCCACCGGCCCGAACTTCGTGACGAAGGCGAACGCGGCGAAGGCGATCGAGCTGTCGCGGCGTTCGATCCGCTGATTCAGGCGAGCGCCATGCCGGGCGCCACGCCCACTTCCACGACACGCGGCTCCTCCGCCGCGATCGCGTCGCGCAGTGCCTCGCCGAGTTCGCCGGTCTCGCTCACGCGCTTGGCGCTGACGCCGTAGCCCTCGGCCACCGACGCCACGTCGAGCTTCGGCAGGTCGAGCCCCGGTGCGCCGGTCACGTCTTCGAGCATGCCGAACCACTTGAGAATCGCGTACTCCTCGTTACGCAGCACGAGGAAGGTCACTGCGACGTTGTAGGCGGCGGCAGTCCAGAAGCCCTGGATCGCGTACTGCGCGGAGCCCTCGCCCACGACGCACACGACGGGCCGTTCGGGCTGCGCGAGCTGTACGCCGAGCGCGGCGGAGAGTCCGAAGCCGAGCCCGCCGCCGGCGCCGAAGTAGTAGCTGCCGGGCTTGTTGAGGCGCAGCCGGTTGCGCAGCGCGAGCGTGGCCGACGGCGACTCGAGCACCACGATGCCGTCCTGCGGGAACGCGTCGGCCAGCTCCTGTACCGCCGCCGACGGGTTCATCGGGTCTGAGCCCTCGAGCGCGTCGGGGGCAGGCCGCCGCGGCGGCGCCTCGCGGCGCTCGGCCTCGTCCACCTCCGCGAGCAGCGCCTCGAGGGTGAGCTTCACGTCGGCCACGATCGCGTCGCCCATCGGCGCGCGCGCCGCCTCGTCCGGGTCGCTCGTGATCGCCACGAGCGACGCGCCCTCGGGCAGCAGCGGCCCGGGGATGTTCGGGTAGTAGGGGAACACCGAGGAGCCGGCCACGAGGACGAAGTCGTGCGCCTGGAGCATCTCGGACAGCGGCCCGACCGCCGGCGCCAGGATGCCCTGGAACGCGGCATGGTCCTCGGGGAAGCCGATGCGCCCGCCGCCGGGCGCCGGGATCGCCCACACCGGCAGGCGCTGGCGCTCCGCGAGCGCGATCGCGGTGTCCCAGGCCCCGCTCGCGTCCACGTCGGGCCCCACCACGAGCACCGGGCTCTCGGCCGACGACAGGCGCGAGGCCAGCTCGCGCACGGCCGCGGGGTCCGCCACGGCGCGGCCCACGACCTTGCGCGTGGTCTGGTGGCGCACGGCCTCGTTGTCCACCTCCTTGCCCCAGTCGTCCATCGGGATCGACACGAACACCGGCCCCTTCGGAGGAAGCGACGCCAGATGCGCCGCGCGCGCGAGCGCATGCGGCACGTCCTCGGCGCGCGGCGGCTCGTAGCTCCACTTCACGAGCGGGTGTGGCATGCGCGTGGCGTCGCGGTTCGTGAGGTTCGCCTGCAGCGTCATGAGCGAGCGCGCCTGCTGCCCGGCAGTCACCACCAGGGGCGACTTGTTCGCCTGTGCGTTGAAGATCGCGCCCATGCCGTTGCCCACCCCGGGCGCGGTGTGCAGGTTCACCTGGGTGGCGATGCCGCTCGCCTGCGCGAAGCCGTCGGCCATGCCCACGGCCACCGCCTCTTGCAGTCCGAGCACGTAGCGGAAGTCGTCGGGAAAGTCCTTGAGCATCGGAAGCTCGGTGGATCCCGGGTTCCCGAACACGGTCGTCATGCCGCGCTCGCGGAGCATCTCGAAGACGGCTTCACGGACGGTCGACACTCGGCAGCCTCCTGGCGGTTGGACGGGCCGCGGGAGCTTATCCCCGAAGCCCAACCGATAGGTTTCGTCGCCGCCATGCCAAAGCCGATCACCGAGATCGCACCCGGCCTCTACCACTGGACCGCGCGCCACCCGCGGATCGGCATGGACGTGAGCTCATACTGGCTGCCCGAGGAGCGCGTGCTGATCGACCCGCTGCTCCCCGCCGAGGGCATCGACTGGTTCGAGGAGCAGGGGGGCGGCGCGCCGCAGACGGTGCTGCTCAGCAACCGCCACCACTGGCGAAGCTGTGGCGACCTGATCGAGCGCTACGGCGTAACGGTTCGCGCGAGCCGGCCCGGCATGCACGAGTTCGGTCCTGACCGGCCGGTCGAGGCCTTCGACTTCGGCGACGAGGTCGCGCCGGATGTGGTGGCCCACGAAGTAGGTGGCATCTGCCCGGACGAGAGCGCGCTCCACTCGCGCTCGCGCGGCACGCTGTCGGTTGCCGACGGCATAGTGCGCTGGCAGGAAGGCGGCGAGCTCCGCTTCGTGCCGGACAGCATGATGGACAATCCGGAGCAGGACAAAGCGGTCATGCTCCAGGCCTACCGCGAGCTGCTCGACCTCGATTTCGACCACCTGCTGCTCGCGCACGGCGACCCGGCGGTGGGCGACGGCCGCGAGAAGCTGCGCGAGTTCGTGGAGCGGGAGGGCGGCTAGGAGCCGCGCTTCGCGCGCCAGCCGACTTCGACCAGCACGCGCTCCTTGCCGGTGCCGTAAGCGTGGTAGCGCTTGCCGTTCTTCTCGACGATGTCGAAGGTGCGGCCCTGGCGCTCGTTGCCTGAGAGGTTCACGAAGTCGCCGTCGCGCTTGCCGCCCTCGATCTTCTTGTAGTCGCGATGGGAGCCGACCTTCTGCCACTGCTCGCCGGCGAGCGGCTTGGGCGCCTCGCGGATCTCGACCGAATGGCGCTTCTTGCCCTCGCCGTACACGTGGAACGTCTTGCCGTCCTTGTGCACGATCACGAACGCCTGGCCCTGGCGCTTGCCGGGGGCGAGGTTCACGTAGAAGCCGTTGCGTGGCCCGCCCAGGATGTCGGCGTACTCGGGGTGGGCGTCGACCGGCCCCCACGTCTCGCCCTTCGGCGGCTTGAGGCTTGTGTTGAGCCCAGGCGTCGCGCCCTCGGTGGGCTGGCCGTCGGAGCCCTGCTGCGGGTTCGAGGCGCCCTTCGCCAGCGCCTTCTTGTGAAGGGTCGCGAAGTCCGCGCCGGCCGTGGCGGACGCCTTGGCGCCGGCGCGCGGGGTGGGCGCGGCGGCCTGGTTTTGGATCTTCTCGATCATGCGAGCGGTTGAGAGGGATTGCGCTCGTCCCGGTGGTCGGCCGGGCGCGGCGAAGCTTTAGCGCGCCACGAACGAGCGCAGGATGGCGCCCACCTCGCGCGCGACCCGTGGGTCGTCGCCGCGGGTGACCGCCTCGACCGTGAAGCTGCGGCCCTTGGCCGGCGCAACGAGCTCGGTCTGTACGGTGCCGGTTCGGGTGCGGGCGAACGTGTACGCGAGCGCCGGCCCACCCGCGAGCCGCACGATCCGGGCGCTCAGCGGACGGAAGTCGCCGAAGCGGCGCTTCAGCTGGGGCGTCAGGCCGCGCGCGATCTGCACCAGGTCGCCCTTGAGCGAGGCGCCGTCGCGCACGACGATGGTGGCGCGGCGGTCGCCGCGCTGCAGCACGGCGGCGGGGCGACTCGGCACCCGCGAGAGGCCTGCGGCCGGCACGGTGTTCCAGCCGCTCTTCGGGTAGCTCAGCGCGAAGCGATGGGACTTGTCGACGATCGTCCTGCTCGAGTCCGCCGGGCGCTTAGCTTCGCCGCCGCCCAGCAGCAGAACTCCGGACACCACGAGCACGGCGGTGATCGCCGCGGCGGCACCGAGCAACCTCATCAGCGCACCACCACGTAGCTGTAGGCCCGGGCGGCCGCCACGATCGGGTTGGCGGTCGTGTTGCAGAGGCGGATCTTCAGCACGTCGTACTGAGTGGGCGGGACCGCCTGCGCGATCAGCCCGTCCTCGAGGTTCTCGTCCACGTTGAGGATCACGTGGTCGCCCGGGCGGATGCCGTTGAGCGCGACGGCGGGCTTGAAGCAGGTGTCGGCGTTGATCGAGCCGCCGGGGTTGATCGACACTGAGCCGACCAGCACGCCGGTGCCGTTGTCCGGCGCCGCGATGTCGGCGGCGGTGAGCGAGCCGTCCTTCACCTTGGGGCTCGTCACCGCGTCACCCGCGAGCTTCGTGCCGTCCACCTGGAGGTTGCCGATCTTCGCGGTCGTGACGGCGTTGTTGGCGAGCTGAAGCGTGTCGACGGCGGTGTCGCCGATCTTCGAGTTGATCACCGAGTCGGGCGCGAGGATCGTGTCGTCCACCGCGCCGGTGGCCAGCACGCTCTGATCGAGCGAGTGCGGCGCGAGGCGCGACGCGGCGATCTGGCCGGGGGCGATGTCGGCGGAGGCAATCGTGCCGTCGAGGATCTTGCTCGACGTGACAGCGTCGATGCCGAGATCTGTGTTGGCGACGTCGCCGTTGAGAATGTTCGCGGTGGTCACCTGGCCGGTGCCGATGTCGACCGAGGCGATCGTGCCGTCGAAGATCTTGTTCGAGGTCACGGCGTCGGTGCCTATGTCCGCCGAGGCGATCGTGCCGTCGAAGATCTTGCCGCTCGTGACGGCGTCGGTTGCGAGGTCGGCCGTGCCGACGTCGCCGTTGAGGATGTTGCTGGTGGTGACCTGGCCGGTGCCGATGTCGGCGGAGGTGATCGTGCCGTCGAAGATCTTGCCGCTCGTGACGGCGTCGGTCGCGAGGTCGGCCGTGCCCACGTCGCCGTTGAGGATGTTGCTGGTGGTGACCTGGCCGGAGCCGATGTCGGCGCTGCCGATCGTCCCGTCGAAGATCTTGGCGCTGGTCACGGCGTCGGTTGCGAGGTCGGCCGTGCCGACGTCGCCGTCGAGGAGGTTCGCGGTCTTCACCTCGCCGGTCCCGATGTCGGCGGACACCACCGTGCCGTTCGCGATCTTGCCGCTCGTGACCGCGTCGCTGGCGAGCTTCGAGCTGCCGATCGAGCCGTCGGCGATCTTCGAGGCGGTGATCGCGTCGAGCCCGAGGTCATTCGCGCCGATCGAGCCGTCGAGGATGTTCGAGCCACGCACGGCGTCTGGCGCCAGGTCCGCGGAGCCGACGGAGCCGTCGGCGAGCTGAGCGCTCGTCACCGCGCTCTCGGCGATCTTCGCGGCGGTCACAGCCGCGTCGGCGAGCTTGGGAGTGGTCACCTCACCGTCCTTCACGCCGGCGTTGGCCGCGACGGTCACGGCATTGCGCGCGGCAGCGTCGGCGCGGGCGGCGATGTGGTACGCGCGCCGCACCATCGTCACCACGTCCACCTTTGCCTTGGGCTTCTTCTTCGCCGCCAGGGCAGGGGCGGGCGCCGCCAGGAGCAGCGCGAACAGGGGAAGCAGCATCACGCGTGCACGTGTCACGCCCACGTGATCGACCGCCGCATCCCCGGCTTGAGGGCGGTTGCGCTGCAAACCCGGCGAATCGGGAGCGGGGTAGGATGCGCCCGCCGTGGCCGTGAAGCTCTACGTGATCCCCGCGTCGCACCCGTCGAGGGCGGTCCAGCTGATGCTCGAGCGAAAGGGCATGCCCTACGAGCGCGTCGATCTCGTGTCGGCGCTGCACAAGCCCGTGCTGCGCGCGCTCGGCTTCCCGGGCACGACCGTGCCGGCCATGAAGCTCGACGGGCGCCGCATCCAGGGCTCCCGCGCCATCGCCCGGGCGCTCGACGTCGAGCGGCCGGATCCGCCGCTGCTGCCCGCGGACCCCGCGCTCCGCTCGCGCGTCGAGGAGGCCGAGCGCTTCGGCGACGAGGAGCTGCAGGGAGTGCCACGGCGGCTGGCCTGGTGGTCGCTGAAGCGCGACCCCGCGGGAGTGCGCGGATTTCTCGAGGGCTCCAAGCTGCTGATGCCGATGTCCGTCGCGGTCGCCACGGCGGGCCCGATCATCGCCTTCGCCGCGCGCTACAACGGCGCGACCGACGATGCCGTGCGCGCCGACCTTGCGGCACTGCCCGGACTGCTCGACCGTGTCGACTCGTTCATCGAAGAGGGCGTGATCGGCGCCTCCGAGCCGAACACGGCGGACTACCAGATCGCGACGAGCGTGCGCCTGCTGATGTGCTTCGACGACCTCCGTCCGCTGATCGAGCCGCGCGCGGCCGGCCGGCACGCGCTCGCGATCGTGCCCGACTACCCGGGCCGTATCGGCCCTGTCTTAGGCGCCGAGGCTGCCTAGCAGCGGCTCGAGCTTCTTCGCCTCGCTCGACACGGTGATGTGAATCGCCTGCGGCTCGCGCGCCCAGGCGATCAGGTTGAGCGCGGTGAGGCGGTCGAGCATGAACTGGAACGCCAGCGCCTGGCGCTTGCTGCTGTAGAGCCGCGCGATGTCGAAGGCGAAGCCGGTGGTGTGAAGCGAGTAGCCGTGCGTGGCCTCGATGTTCCCGGTCATGAGAGCACGCTGGTATTGGTTGTCGCGCACGCTGCTCGTGACGATGAGCGAGCCGCCGCCGGCGATCGCGCGCGTGCCGGCGCTCATGTAGGCGAGCAGAGCGAGCGCTTCGGGGCGGAGGCCGCGGTAGATCGGGCGCGGCGCGTGCAAACGCTTCGCGAGCGAGCCCATGCTCGGATCCACGCGGAAGGCAATCCGGCTCGGATTGTTCGGTAGCTTCTCGAGCGAGCCGAGCAGGTATCCGGAGCGCAGCTCCCGCGGGGTGTCGTAGCTGCGCGTGCTCTCGGGCGGGTGAAGCACGAGCTCGGCGTTCGAGCGCCCGTTCTGCAGCGCCGACATGCGCTTCAGCTCGGCGGGGTTGGTTCGGTACAGGCGCATGATCTGCGTCGCGGCGAGCACGCGCCAGTAATAGGTGGAGCTGTCGTCGCCCAGTGCGGCGAGCAGCCGGTAGGCGCGCCGGTGCACAAGCGGGGTGGAGTCGAAGTAGAGCTGCGCGTAGGGAACCTGGCTGTCGCTCTTGCCGGTATAGAGCTGGAGCGCCGTCTGCAGGTTGCCGACCCCCATGTGGTACGAGACGACCGAGAGGTCGGTGCGCTTGAGCTTCTCGCGCGCGAACTGGAGGTAGCGCACCGTGCCGGCGAGCGCCTTCGCGGGATCGAAGCGGTCGTCGGCGTGGCGGCGCTGCCGGAGCAGCGTCCTGAGGCGCCCGCCGCGCGCGTGCGCGATCTTCTTGGTGAGCTTGCGACTCTTCGCGAGATCCACGTGCATCGCGAGCAGACCACTGCCCGTCTGGGCGAGGATCTGGGTGAGGCCGCTTGCGTTCGCGGGGTCGCCGCCGGCAATCACGTCTGGGCGGCCCGCGCTCTCGAGGAACACGATCGCCTCGAGCGTGTTGGCGTCGACCTTGCCGGCGGCCGCCGCCTTGGTCACCAGGGGCCTGTAGCGAGCGACTCGCTGCGCGGTGGCGACCGCGCCGCCGGGGCTCTTGGCGTAGAGCACGTGCGAGAGGCCGGCAGCCGCCTGCTGCTCGAACACCGCACGCCTGCTCTCGTCGTACGAGAGCGGGTCGTAGGTGTCGCCATGGCCACCGCCGGCAGGGACGAGCCGCTTCTCGCTCGTCTTGTGGCTCAACCCGACCACGAGGCCGGCGATGAGCGCGGCGAGAGCCAAGCCGGCGACCGCCAGCGCACGGGTGTTCCGTCGCCTGAGCGCCTCCACGCGCCCGCACGATAGTGACCGCTTCGTAAGGATTCCGTGACGGTTGGGTGAAAACCGAGCGGCCGGGGCCCAGGCCCGACGTTCATGCGCCATTGTGGCCCGGTGACGCCCGCGCAGCGGCAAGAACTTCCATCTCAAGCGGTTCGCGAAGAACCGATGGAAGTTCTTCCCGCATACCGGGAGAAATCTCCATCCGAACCCGAGCGGAGGGGTTCAGATGGAAGAAGTTCCCGCCTGAGTGCTCGCGATCGGCAGGCGGCAGCGATTGCGGCGCGTCAGCACGCGACCATCACCAGCCGGCAGTTACAGAGGACGGGATTCAGCACCAGCGCGGTCACGCGCATGGTGCAGAGAGGGGCGATGCAGCGGCTGTACCACGGCGTCTACGTAGTCGGCCCGGTGACTCCACCGCTGGCGCGTGAGCTCGGGGCGGTGCTGGCGTGCCAGCCAGCAGCCTTCTTGAGCAACCTCTCAGCCCTCGCGCTCTGGGGCCTCCTGCCGCACTACGAAGGACCAATTCACGTGACGGTCGTTGGAAGGGATTCCCGTCGCAGAGACGGGATTGAGGTCCACCGCACGAACGAGCTCAACCGACGCGACACGCGCCGCCACAAGCTCATCCCCGTTACTGCCCCAGCCAGGTCGATCCTGGAGAGCGCACCCGAGCTGAACCCAAAGCGCCTGCGCCGACTGGTAGACGAAGCCCAAGTGAGACGCCTCACAACGGAGTCTCAGCTCAACGAGGCAATGAAGAGAGCACCGCGCCGACCCGGAACAGCAGCACTAAACACGATGCTCAATGCCGCCAGAGAGCCCGCGCTCACCCGCAGCGAAGCAGAGGAGCGCGCACTCGCCCTGATCGAAGCCGCGGGCCTTCCGCGCCCCAGGGTGAACGCCAACGTAGAAGGCCTCGAGGTCGACTTCTATTGGCCCGAGCAGCAGGTGGTCCTCGAGGTCGACGGCTTCGAATACCACCGCACGCGACACGCCTTCGAGACCGACCACCAAAGGACGGCGATACTGGAGGACGCGGGCCTCATCTTGCGCCGCGCGACCTGGTGGCAACTCACCGAAGAGCCACTCGTCCTCACAGCCCGGCTCGCACGCGCCCTCGCCACCGGCGAGGGCGCGCACCGGAGCCGGGATGCCGCCTAGGACGAGGGCGCCCCGGCCACGCCCTTGCCGATCACGTACTGAACCGTGATCCCGTAGAAGCGCGTGTTCGCCTGGACGTCGTCCAGCGTGACGCGCAGGACGTAGCGCTTCAGGCTGTTGTTCACCCGGAAGCCGTTGTCGAGCAGCGGCAGGTTGAGCGACTCCGCCTGGCCGTCGCGCGAACGGACGCCGGCGGCCGTCGCGAGCAGCTGCTTCGGCGAGTCGCCGAGCTGGCCGAGCTCCAGCACCTGGAAGTTCAGCCCGCTCGATGCCGCCTGGCCGTTCGTGGTGGTGTTGCCGCCCGCCGCATCGCGGTACGAGGCGGTCGCCTTCACCACCTGGGCGCGGTTCGGGATGTCGAGCGGATACTCGAACGTGCCGGTCGTCTGATCCTCGGTCTTGACGGTCGTGGTGCCGCCGTTCGTCTCGGTGTCGGTCGTCGGCCGCTTCGGCGCGAGCGACAGCGACGAGTCGCCGCGGTCGGCGATGTACTCCACGTTCGAGTTCGTCGGCTGGAAGGCCGAGCCCACGAACGCGCGCGTCTGCGGCGCGCGGAAGAAGCCGGCGTTCAGCCGCTCCGACACCTTCGAGTTACGCCTGAGCTGAGTCAGCACGTCGTGCAGCGAAGTCGAAGTCGAGGCTGCAAGCGCGACGGGGTTTCCGTACAGCGCGGTGCTGACGACGGCGCTCAGCACACCGGCGATCACAGCGGTAATGGCGATTCGGCGTAGAAGACGCACGAAACCTCCTTGGTTGGGTCCCTGTCAGTCCTTCGCAACACCGCCGCACCGGCGAGTTGCGCTTGAGACGCAGATTGCAGTCAGCGCGCTTACGATCCCAACGCTTCGAGCTCGAGCCCTGGGAAGATCACTTCCCCGAATGAGTCTCTGGGGCCGCATATTCGCGCTCGGCTACGAGCCGTTCCAGGCGCTGTCGGAGAGAGCCGGCACTCGCGAGCTGCGCCGCCGTCTGCTCGAACGGGCGAGCGGGCGGGTGCTCGAGGTGGGCGCGGGGACCGGCCTCAACCTTCCGCACTACAGCGAGCGCGTGGGCGAGCTGGTGCTCGCCGAGCCCGAGGAGCCGATGGCGCGTCGCCTCGAGCGCAATCTCGGGCGCACCCGAGCGCGCAACCCGGCAGTCGTGAGCGCCCCGGGCGAACGGCTGCCGTTCGAGGACGGAAGCTTCGACTACGTGGTCACCACCTTCGTGCTCTGCACGGTGGATGACCCGGAGCGGACGCTCGCCGAGTTCGCTCGCGTACTCAAGCCCGGCGGCCGTTTCGCCTTCCTCGAGCACGTGCGCGCCGAGGACGGCACGAGCCTGGCGCGCTGGCAGGATCGGCTGCACGGCCCGTGGCTCCGCTTCGGCCACGGCTGCCACTGCAACCGCCGCAGCGAGGAGGCGATCGCCGCCTCGCCTCTCGAGCTCGACGAAATCGAGCGCGGCATGCTCCCGATGGAGCCGGCGATCGTGAAGCCCTACCTGCTCGGAACGGCTTCCTCGGTGGGTCGCTCGATCGGGTAGCCGGCCCGCTCCCAGGTGCCGACGCCGCCGTTCACGACGTGCCACACGTCGCCGACGCCGTAGCGCTTCAGCAGGCTTGCGGCGACGCCTGAGCGCTGGCCGGAGGAGCAGATCGCCGCCACCGGCCGCGAGGGATCGAGTCCCTCCGGCACCGCGTGGATGTCGTGGTACGGGACAAGCAGCGAGCCCGGGATGTGCTTCTCACGCCATTCCGGCTCCTCGCGCACGTCGAGGATCTGCACATCCTCGCCCGACTCCATCCGCGCGCGCAGGTCGTCCACGCCCACGCGCTCCACCGCCTCCACCTCGCCGTGCTCCATGCGCCAGCTCGTGAACCCGCCGGCGAGATAGCCGCCGAGCTTTCGGATGCCGACCGCCACCGCGAGCCTCGCGGCGCGCTTGCCGTCCTCATCGTCGCGACCCACGAACACGATCTCCTCGTCGCGATCCGCGATCCAGGCGAGCTTCGTGCCGAACCCCGCGCGCAGCATCGTGTTGCACACCGAGCGCGGCACGTGGGCGTCGTCGAACTGGAGGTCGGTGCGAACGTCGACGACCAGCGCGCCCTCCTGCCGCTTGAGGTCCACCTGCCGCGGCGTGAGCGGCCCGACCTCCACGCCCGCCGTGAGCAGCGGCCCGCGGTTCAGGTCCACGATCGCCTGGAAGTTCGGCGGCTGCGGCCCGAGCGAGTCGACCGATCGCCGCACGAAGTCGTCCTCGTCCGACACGCGCAGCATGTCGTTGTGGCGACGCTCGTATCCGATCGTCGACGAGATCTTCAGGTCCATGCCGGGGCCGCCGCACAGCGAGCCGCCGAGGTGCCCCGGCCACACCTCGGTCTCGTCGGCGAGCGCGAGCAGCTTGTCGTGGAGCGAGTGGAAGATGCCGTGCGCGCCCTCCGCCTTGTCGACCGCGAGGTCGGGCCGTGCGATGTCGCCCACGAACAGCGTGTCGCCGGTGAGCACCGCCCAGGGCTCGTCGCCGCGGGCGGTGTCGATCAGCTCGAACGCCGTGTGCTCCGGGCGGTGCCCCGGCGTGTGCAGCGCGCGCACGCGCAGCGAGCCCAGCTCGATCTCGGCGCCGTCGTCGAAGGGCTCGTGGTCGTACGCCACGCCGGCGTCGCCATGCACGTGGATCTTCGCGCCGGTCGCGGCCGCGAGGCGCCCGTGCCCGGACACGTGGTCGGCGTGGTTGTGGGTCTCGAGCACATGGTCGATGTGCACACCCATGTAGCGCGCGAGCTCCAGGTACTCGTCGATCTCGAATCGCGGGTCCACGACCGCCGCCACGCCCGCGTCCTCGTCGCCGATGAAGTACGACGCACAGCCAAGGTCGTCGTGGGTGATCTGGCGGAAGATCATGGTCCCCACGAGCCTAACCGGCGGGCGTAGAGTCGGTGCATGAAGCTCGAACAGCCGCGCGCCGGCGTGTTCCAGGCGACGATGACCGCTCACGAGCTGTCTGTGCTGCTTGCGGGCGCGCGCATGTCGCTGAACGTGATGCAGTCGGGCGACGACATCGCGACCGCGGAGGCCACCCAGGCCCTCGAGGCCGTGCTCGCTGACTTCGACGTCGCGATCAAGCGCGCGACGGCGGAGCGGGCGGACGGTTAGCCCGCCCGCTCGTGATGTCGGTCAGGCGTGTGCCGGCTCCGGCGCGGCCATCTGCGCGCGCACGTACTCGACGCTTCGATCGAACTCCTCCTTGAATTCGTCGTAGTCGAACTGCATGGCGTTGAGGTAGGTGCTCCAGGCCATGGTGTTCTTCGCGATGAGGCAGGCCTCGTTGACCTCCTCGTCGGTCGCGCCGAACAGCTTCGCCGCTTCGGTGTGGAAGTAGGCGCAGTAGCGGCAGCGGGTTGCGCCGGATACCGCGAGCCCGATGAGCTCCTTGTACTTGTTGGGGATCGCCGTCTCAGCGAGCTCGAGTGACTTGAAGCTGTGCCACTCGGACTCGATCAGGTAGTCGGGGATCGTCTTGAAGAACGTGGGCACGAGACCGAGGGTTTCCTCGATGTCGCGATCGACGTCTGCTCGGGTCATGCGTCCTCCATCAAACGGGGCGTGCTGAGGACGGGCGGCGAGGGCGGTGCTGATCGCCGCCTCGGGAGTGAAAGTGCGGGCCTCCTTTTCACGTGTGTCGCTGAGCGTCCGTGCCGGCTGCTGCACCGCGAGTCCTTCCGAGGCTCAGGCTATCCCTGGCCGACTCGCCGGTAAATGCCCCAAAAAGGGAGCGCCCTACCCGCGGTAGCTGTCGCCCTGGCTCAAACGGCCAAGCCCGAGCCAGGCGAAGTCCATCACGCGCGAGACAACCTCGTCGCGTGGCACGTCCTGGTGCGCGTACCACCAGTTCGCGAGCGCCTGAACGCCGCCGGAGAGCTGCTGCGCGAGCATCTCGATGTTGAAGCTCGCCTCGGGCGCCGCGCTCGCTCCGGGGTCGCGCGCGATCAGGTCGGCGATCGCCGCAGTGGCGCGCAGCTGCACGCGCTCGAAGGTCTCCGCGAGATCCGGATCGGCAGAGTCGCGGAACAGCATCCGCCACGCCTCGCGGCGCTCCTCGACGAAGCCTAGAAACGCCTCCACGCCCGCGCGAAGGCGGAGGTCGCCGGCTTCGCCGGTGGCCGCGCTCGCGTCGAGGCGGCCCAGCAGCTCGTCCACCTGGTACTCGAGGAGCGAGTTGTGGAGATCCTTCTTCGACGGGAAGTGCTCGTAGATGAGCGCCTTCGAGATGCCCGCGGCCCGCGCGATCTCGTCGATCGAGGATCCGTGGAAGCCGCGGCGCGCGAACACCTCCATGGATGCATCGAGGATCGCCGCCCGGCGCTCGGCTCCGCTGAGGCGCCCTCGCGGCTCGTGCCCGTGGTTTGCGACGGCCGATGTGGGGGTGGTCTCGGTCATCTACAGATGCCGTACCCGACACGCTGTGCCGGAACGCCTGAGCGGGAGGCTAGTCGCCGCCCGCCCCCGGACGGACCCGGTAGAGGTCGAGTCCGCCGCGCACGCCCTTCACCCGCCGACGGCCGATGTGCGTCCAGTCGTAGTTGCTCGTCGCGTGCTCCCGCACATCGGAGGTGGCGAGGGCGCTTCCGGGGCGCGCGATCGCGGTTATGCGGCTCGCCAGGTTCACCGGGCGCCCGTAGAGATCGCCCGCGCGCGCGAGAGCGGGGCCGCAGGCCACGCCGACGCGGAGCTGCGGGAAGCCGTCGCCCTCAGCCTCAGCGGCGCCGAGCAGGCCGAGGCCAGACTCGAGCAGCGCGTCCGGATCCGGCGAGGCGAGCATCGCGGCGTCGCCGATCATCTTCACCAGCCGCACCGGCGGCTCGGTCACCTCGAGCGCCATGTCGTTCAGCCGGTCGGCGAGCGAACCGACGTCCTCGGGCGGCAGCTCCTCGCCGAGGCGGGTGAAGCCGACGAGGTCCGCGAAGGCCACGCTCACCTCGCGCGCACCGGCAACCCGCCCGGCCGCGATCTCCGCTCCCGTCACCGCGCTCTGGCGCGCCACCTCGAGCTGCTGCCGCCGCAGCACGTATTCCATCGTCTGCGCGAACACCGGCCCGAGCTCGCGCTGCGCCGCGGCCAGGCCGAGCGCCACCTCGCGCTCACCCGCGCCCGACTCGATCAGGGTGGAGGTGGTCACGTCGCCGAGCGCGCGGGCGATCTGGCTGAGCGACAGCCCCATCACGCGGTTCACGTCGAGGATCGTCTGCTCGGGGAAGCCGGCGTCGAGGAAGCGCTTCACGCGCTTCGCGCCCTCCAGGTCGAACTCGCCGTAGAGCGGCTCGTCGGAGCCGCCGACCGCGAGCCCGAGGGAGCGCCCGAGGCGCTCCCAGAATTCGAGCTCGAGCCCGGCGCGCTCGGCCACCTCGCGCCCCGTCAACCGCTCGCCGGAGCCGAGCAGCTCTCGCTCCACCGGAAGCAGCACGAGCCGGTCCTCCTCGACCGCCTGTCGCAGCTCCTCGAGAGGCACGCCCTCTTCCAACAGCTTCTCGAGCAGTTCGCGCCGTGCCTCACGAGCATCGCCATCGACGCCTTCAAGGAGGCCCTCCGACTCGAAGTCCACTTGCTGCTGGGTCACGGTGCGGCGCAGTTTCCCGGATCGGGCGTCCGACAGGAGCCGGTCAATTGTACGCTAGTGTTTCCAACTATGGAGGGCGCCCGGGTTCCCACCGAAGACGCTCCGGAGCGGCTTCCCCGCGGACCGCACCGGCTCGCCCGCGAGGTCGTGCTCGCGTCGCAGCGCGGGCGCATGCTCGACGCGATGGCGCAGTCGGTTGCGGAGAAGGGCTACGCCGCCACCACGGTCGCCGACGTGGTCGGACGTGCGGGCGTTTCGCGGAAGACCTTCTACGAGCATTTCCGCGACAAGGAGGACTGCTTCCTCGAGGCTTGGGACGCGGGCGTGCAGATCCTGCTCGACGCGGTGGCCCAGGCGACCACTGCCGTCGACGACTGGCGCGACGGCGTGCGTGCGGGCACCCGCGCGTACCTCGAGACGCTCGCCGCCGAGCCCGCGTTCGCGCGCACGTTCATGATCGAGGTGCTCGCGGCCGGTCCCGTCGCTATCGAGAGGCGCGCCGAGGTGCACAAGCGCTTCGCCGACCAGATCCGCGAGCTCACCGCGCGCGCCAGGGACCAGAACCCCGAGCTGCCGGAGCCGCCGGCCGAGGTCTTCAACGCGATGGTGGGCGCCGTGCACGAGCTCACCTGGGAGCGCGTCCGCCAGGGCCGCTTCGACGAGCTCGCCGGGCTCGAGCCGATCATCTCGTACATCGAGATCGCGCTCGTGGCCGGACACGATCAGGCGCAAGGAGAGCTCAGCCGGTGACCCGCCCCTCGATGCCGGAGCCTCCGGTGGAGCTGCCGCCAGGCCGGATCGTGCACGTGCACGGCACCGGCGAGATGTTCCTGCGCGATACCGGCGGCGACGGACCGCCGCTGCTCCTGCTGCACGGCTGGATGTTCCAGAGCGACCTGAACTGGTTCCGCATGTACGAGCCGCTCGCACGAGCGGGCTACCGGGTGCTTGCAACCGACCACCGCGGGCACGGCCGCGGGTTGCGCCCGGCCGAGCCGTTCACGCTCGAGGGCTGCGCCGCCGATGTCGCGGCACTCGTGCGCGAACTGGGCTGCGGGCCCGTCACCGCGGTCGGCTACTCGATGGGCGGCCCGATCTCCCAGCTGATGGCGCGCGACCACGGCGACATGGTGTCCGGGCTCGTGAATTGCGCCACCGCCGCCTGCTGGGTCGAGCCGCGCATGCGGCGCCTGTGGAAGGGGATGGGCGCGCTGCGACTGGGCCTTGGGCTGTTCCCGCACGGCGCTTGGCGGGCCGGCCTGCGCGCGGGCGGCTTTCCCGATTCGCCCGCCACCACCTGGGTGGCGTCGGAGCTGTCGCGCGGCTCGAGCGTCGACATCGCCGAGGCCGGACGCGAGCTAGGCCGCTTCGACAGCCGCCCGTGGGCACGCTCGCTGAACAAGCCCGCAGCGGTGGTCATCACCTCGCGCGACCTCTCCGTGCCGGCGCGGCGCCAGCACGAGCTCGCGGACCTGCTCGGGGCGGAGCGCTTCGAGATCCCGGTCGACCACGGCGGCGTGATCGTGGATGCGCGCGAGTTCGCGCCCGTGCTGCTCGACGCGATCGCTGCTGTGCAGGCCGACCAGCGGGTGGCGGCCGCTTCCTAGGTAGATTTGAGCGCATGGAGGTCGCGCCCGTCGAGACCCCTGTGAAGCCGCGCCTTCGCGGCGTGTCGCACCAGTGGGCGTTCTTCGTGTCGCTGGTGACGGGGTCGCTCCTGCTCGCGCTGGCACCTGGGCGCAGGGCCGCGCTCGCGGCGGCGATCTACGCGGTGTCGCTGTCGGCGCTGTTCGGCACGAGCGCGCTCTACCACCGCGTCACCTGGCGGCCGCCGGCACGCCGCTGGATGCGGCGGCTCGACCACTCGATGATCTTCCTGCTGATCGCCGGCACCTACACGCCCTTCTGCCTGCTCGTGCTGCACGGCGGCATCGCAAACACCGTGCTGGCCGTCGTATGGGGCGGCGCGCTCGGCGGCATCCTGCTCAAGCTCGTTTGGCTCGACGCCCCGAAGTGGCTCGTGGCCGCGGTGTACGTGGCGCTCGGCTGGGTCGCGGTGGTGGCCACGCCGCAGATACTCGACCACGCGGGCGCCGTCGCCCTCGGCCTCATAGTCGCCGGCGGCCTCCTCTACACGGCGGGCGCGGTCGTGTACGCGCTGCGGAAGCCCGACCCGGCGCCGGCCGTCTTCGGCTACCACGAGGTGTTCCACGCGCTGGTGATCGGAGCAGCGGCTCTGCACTACGCCGCCGTGGCCTTCTTCGCCCTGCCCGGCGGATGAGCACCGTCGAGATCTACCGGACGCCCGAGGAGCGCTTCCGCGGGCTGCCCGGGTTCGAGTTCGAGCCGAATTACGCCGAGCTAGACGGCCTGCGCTTGCACTACCTCGACGAGGGGCCGCGCGACGGGGAGCCGATCGTGTGCTTCCACGGCGAGCCGACCTGGTCGTATCTCTACCGCAAGATGATCCCGCCGCTCGTGGACGCCGGCTATCGCGTCATCGCTCCCGACTACGCCGGATTCGGGCGCTCCGACAAGCCCACCGAGCGCGACTGGTACACCTACGATCGGCACGTCGAGCTCGTATCGCGCCTGCTCGACACGCTCGACCTCCGCGGTGCGACGCCGATCGTGCAGGACTGGGGCGGTCCGATCGGCCTGCGCTGGGCGGTCGAGAACGACGCCCGCGTGGCGCGCCTCGTGATCATGAACACCGGTCTCTTCACGGGGCGCGTGTCGAAGGGGTTCATGGCGTGGCGCGAGTTTGCCGCGCGCAACCCGGACCTGCCCGTCGGGCTGGTGCTGTCGGGCGCGAGCCTCACCGAGGTGCCGCCCGAGGTGGTGGCGGCCTACGAGGCGCCGTTCCCGACGGCGGAGTCGAAGGCCGGCGCCGCGCAGTTCCCTCTGATCGTCCCAACTTCCGACGAGGACACCGGCGCCGCCGAGATGCGCGCCGTCGCAGACGCGCTCTCGCAGTTCGAGAAGCCCACGCTCGTCGCCTTTTCGGACTCCGATCCGGTGTTCCCGTTCCCCCGCTCCGGCCAGGTGTTCTGCGACCTGGTGCCCGGGGCGGGCGACCAGGTGAGGATCGAGGGTGCGGCCCATTTCCTGCAGGAGGACAAGGGCGAGCTGATCGCCGAGCATGTGCTCGAGTTCCTTCGCGGGGGCGGTACCGGCTGACCGGCGCGCTCGCGAGCGGCGGCGCCGGCGTCCACGTCGGCGATCCCTTCTACGTCGCGCTGCTCGCACTCGGCGTGGTGCTCGTGATCGCGGTCGCCGCGCTGCCGCACGAGCACGACCGCCGCTACAGCGTGGCGATCATCTACCTCGGGCTCGGGGCGCTGTTCGGAGTGGGCATGAAGCTGTTCGACCGCGGCCCGCTCGACCCGGTGGGCGACCACCTGCTCCTGCAACGCGCGAGCGAGGCAGCGATGGCGCTCGCGCTGTTCGCGACGGGCCTGCGCCTCCGGCGGCGGCTGAGCCCGCGCGCGTGGGCATCGCCGATACGGCTGCTCGGCATCGCGATGATGCTCACCATCGCGGCGGTCGCGGGCTGGGCGGCGGGGCCGATGGGACTCACGCTCGGCGCCGCCATCGCGCTCGGCGCGGCGCTCGCGCCCACCGACCCGGTGCTCGCCGGCGGGCTCGGCGTCGGCCCACCGGGAGCGGCGGAAGAGGAGCGCGAGGCCGAGTTCACGCTGAGCGCCGAGGCCGGCTTCAACGACGGACTGGGCGTGCCTTTCGTGGTGCTCGGCACGCTGGTCGCCACGAAGGGAGGCACGAGCTGGCTGGGCGAGTGGATCGGCACCGAGGTGCTCTACGGCGCGGGGCTCGGCATCGTTCTCGGCGGCCTCGCCGGCTACCTGTTCGGCAAGGGCACGTTCGCCCTGCGCCGGCGCGGCCTGCTCGTGCCGGAGCTCGATCCCTGGCTAGGCCCGGCGGGGGCGCTGCTCATCTACGGCGCGGCGCAGGCGCTCGACCTGTACGGCTTCCTGGCGGTGTTGGCGGCGGGGATCGGCTTCCGCCAGCAGGAGCTCGAGACGAGCTACAACCGCCGCGTGCACGACGGTGCCGAGGTGGTGAAGACGTTTGCCGAGCTAGTCGTGCTCGCGCTCTTCGGAGCCATGCTCACGTGGGGCGACTTCGGCGCCCCGGGCGTGTCGGGCTGGCTGCTCGTGCCGCTTCTCATCTTCGTGATCCGCCCGCTGCTCGTGTTCGCGTCGCTCGCCGGCGACCCGCGTCTCGACCGGCGCGACCGCCTCTATCTCGCCTGGTTCGGGGTGAAGGGGATCGCCTCGCTCAACTATCTGGCGCTGATCGTTGCCTCGGGCGCGTTCGCCGGCGCCGAGCTCGAGCAGATGGTGTGGACGATCATGGCGGCCGTGCTCGTCTCGATCGTCGTGCACGGGCTGTCTGCGACGCCGCTCGTGAAGCGGCTGCGCTAAGCCACCTGTTCGAGCGCGCCGCGCATCTTCGATAGGCCGATCCTGATGCGGCTCTTCGCCGTGCCGAGCGGAATCTCGCTCGCGTGCGCGAGCTCGCTCGCCGTCAGCCCGCCAACTCCCGACAGGAGCACGGCTGCGCGCTGCTCGTTCGGAAGCTCGTCGAGCGCGTGAAGCAGCCGGCGCGCGTCCTCATGTCGAAGCGCCGGCGCCTCCGAGCTCTCCGCCGAACGCGGACGGCTCAGCTGCTCGCGCGCCAGGCGCTGCGCGGCCGATTGGTTCGCGCCCCGCGTGCGGAAGCGGTCGATCGCCCGCGAGCGGGTTAGCACCCGCAGGTACGAGCGCAGCGAAGTTCGTGAGGAGTCGTAGGCGTCGGGGTTGAGCCAGAGATGGGTGAACAGGTCCTGGGCGAGGTCCTCCGCGGCGGCGTCGTCGCGCAGCACGATCCGAGCCCAGCGAAGCACCGCCGGGCGGAGGTCACGGACAGCGGCGTCGAACTCGCGCGGGTCGCGCAGGTTCGGCGCGCGGAGGCTGGATTCGGGGCGTTCCAGGTACCGCACTGCACTCCCTTCGCTTGCGTAGGCGCAGCCACACGCTAACGAAGCGTAAGCGATGGGACAAACAGGACCTGACTGGAGATCTACAACTCCGCCGGGTGAATCGGCCTCAGCCCAGCTGGCCGCGCTTCCCGAGCGCCCGCACGAGCCGGACCAGCGAGGCCACGGTCACGTCCTGCGCCACCGGCCGGCGCACGAGATCGATCGGCACGAGGGGCGCCGGCTGGTCGAGCGGGAGCAGCACGATGCGGCCGCCCGAGCGCTCCGCGACCATCCGCCCGAAGCTGCTCGGGACGAGGCCGAGAGCGGTGCCGCTCTCGTAGATGGCCGGGATGATGCCGTCGTCGCCGGCGTCGGGCGAGACCATCAGATGCGGCTCGAAGCCCCCGAACGTCCGCAGCATGCGCACGATGGCATCGAAGTAGCCGGGCGCCATCTCGCGCGGGAACATCAGGAAGGTCTCGTGCGCCAGCTCGGCGAGGCGCAGCTTGTCGAGCTCGGCGTATGGATGGCGCGAGCTGATCAGGATGCCCTGTTCCTCCTCGGCCACGGTTTCGCACTCGAGGTCGGAGTCGACCAGCGGGAAGCGCGCCAGGCCGATCGCGTACGTGCCCGACGTGACAGCCTCAGGGATGTCGCTCGGCCACATCTCCCACCAGGTGACGCGTACGTCGGGCAGGTCTCGCCGGGTGGCCTCGTGGAGCGCGGGCACTGCCCGCGGACCGATCGTGCGCGAATAGGCGACTCGCACCTCGGCCGTGCCGTCGCCGTCGCCGCGAGCGTGGCGCCAGGCGGACTCCACGGCGCCGAGCGCGGCGCCCGCGTCCTGCAGCAGCCGCTGGCCCGCGTCGGTGACCTCAACCTTGCGCGTGGTGCGCTCGAACAGCTGCACGCCGAGCTCGCGCTCGAGCTGCTGGATGGTGGAGCTGAGGGTCTGCTGCGCCACGTGCAGCCGCTCGGCGGCGCGCGTGAAGTTCAGCTCCTCGGCGAGTGCGACGAAGTACCGGAGGTGTCGTAGCTCGGGGCTCATTGGGGACGCACTGCCTGCAAGACGAGCAAGTACGGATCCCCTGCCTCACACGGATCATTCCCTGAGCAGGCACAATCACGCACATGGACCTCATGAACGCCGCCGACGGCTCGTGGCCGATCCTCAACCGCGTGTTCCGCGGTCACGCGCTGCTGTACCGCGCGAGCGGCGGCTACGTGGGGCGGAAGCTGCCGGGGCTGCCGCCGTTCCTGCTGCTCGAGCACGTGGGCGCGAAGAGCGGGGCGAAGCGCGTGAACCCGCTGGTGTACGTCGAGGATGGCGACGACGTCGTGCTCGTCGCGTCCAAAGGCGGCTACCCGCGCAACCCGGCCTGGTTCCACAACCTGCGCGCCAACCCGGACGTGATGATCCAGATCGGACGTGAGCGCCGGCCGGTGCGAGCGCGCGTGGCCTCGGCGGAGGAGCGCGAGCGGCTGTGGCCTATGGCTGTGGAGGTGTACGGCGGGTACCGCGGCTACCAGGAGCGAACCGAGCGGGAGATCCCGCTCGTGATCCTGGAGCCGCGGGAGCCGTAGGGCCGGCGGTCAGGCCGCCGAGCCCACCAGGGTCTGCGCGAGCCGCTGGCTCTCGCCCTTGACCTCTTGGAGCGTGTGCTGCTCCTGCTCCAGGTTCTGCTTGAGCAGCTGGGCCACCTGCTGGTTGCCCATCGCCTCGGCCTGCGTGATCAGGCTCTCGTAAACCGCGATCTCGTGGTGCTCTGTCTCGGCCGCCCCTGAGAGGATCACGGCGTCGACGAGCTGGTCCTCGGCCATCTTGATCTCGGCCTTGCTCTCCTTCTCCAGGCCCTGGATCGCCGGGCACGGCTTGTCGTCGGCTTCCTCGCCGAGTGCGGCAAACGCCTGCTCGATGTTGCCGATCTGCTGCCGCGTCTCGTCGGCGTGGTGGCTGAACAGCTTCCTGAGCTGGTCGCTGTTCGTCTCCTCCTGCAGGTCGCCGAGCATGTCGAGCACGTTCTGCTCCATGGTGTAAGCGGCGCCGAGCTTGTAGCTGAAGAGCTCCTTCGGATTCTCGATCTTGTCGAACATTGCGTTCCTAACGGGTCGATGCCTTGTCCCATTTCGGCTACCCGGTTGGTATGCGGCGAAACGGGCCCTCAGCTTCAGGACGGCAGCGCCTTCCAGGCGCTGTAGGCGGGCCGCTTTGCGCCGCCGGCGTCGCACAATCCGCCGTCGAAGGTCGGGTCCGTGGAGTAGAGGTACTGGCCGACCATTTCGATCCCCGCGCCCTCGCCGTCGCTCAACATCCGGTTCCAGCTGCGCTGGATCAACTCGGCCTGGCGCTGCCTGAGGAAGGCCGGATCCGAGTTTCCATAGACGCTCGCGATCTTGGTGAGCCGCGCGCCGCCCTCGGCAATGAACACACGCGGCTGCGACGAGTCGGCGTTCGGCCAGCCCGCCCAGCGACCCTTCAACATCGACCGCACGGCGGCGGCGCGATTCTGGGTGCGGCCGGTCCACGACCCCGAGCCTTGGTCGTATTCCACGTCGGTGTAGTTGTGATGCGCCCACGCGAACTGCGGGCCGGCCCGGAAGCTGAGGCGCGCCAGCTCGTCGAGCAGCGCGGCCGTAAAGGTGTCGTAGCCGAGCGCCAGGCGCGAGTCGCCGGTGCGGTCCGCCGTGGCGGGGCCCATCAGCAGCGGCTGTGAGCCGTACTGCGCGGTGATGCCCTGGGCCGTCACGAACATCTGCGCGACTGCTTTCTGCACTGTGATGGGACCCGGGGCGTATGCGTCCGTGGTCGGGCTCGGCCCCTCGAGCGGCCACATCTGCCCGTTCGGCTCGTTGCAGACCTCGAGCGCGGCGATCACCGCCTTGCGGCTTTGCGAGCCGGCGCCGTAGCGCTTCACGAGGAACCGGATCCAGCTCGCCCATGCGCTCGTGGGGCCGAGGCTCACCGGGATCTTGAAGCGAAGCTCCTTGCGGCTCGTGCCGCCCTTGGAGGCGCGCTCGGGAAGCTCGTACACGGCCTCCTGCGCGGATGTCAGACCGGCCGTTCCGTTCGACCAGGTCGGGAAGCGGTACGAGCACAGGATCACCTGGATGCCGTCCGCGTTCGCCTGCGCGATCTGCTTGTCGAGCTCGGCGACCCGCCAGGCGCCACTGCCCTGGTCGGGCGCCAGTGAGGCCTCGGGCTGCAGGCTCGGCCAGTCGGCCCAGAGCCGCACCCACTTCGTGCCCGTCTCGATGAGGAATGCGCGGTTGGTGCGGTAGTCCTGGCTGCTGCCCGGGTTGATCACCCCGTTGGCGCCGAGGCTCACGCAGCGGCGCAGCGGCGCGCTGGTGGCCCGGCCCTCCGCGGGGAACCAGCCAAGTCGCGCCAGCTGAGCAGCACCGAGCGCGCCGACGGCGATGCCGCCACTGCGCAGAAGCTCACGTCGAGTCTGGGGGCCGAGCGAGTCCAAACGAGTCGTTCCCCGACGGTAGTCCGGGCGCCCGGGGCGGCGCGACCGCCGTTGCGCCGGGATGACCCAGCGCATACGGTCGCTCTCACGCTTTCTGACGCGATCTCAAGGAGGTCTGGTCCATGCCCGCCATTCGCAGAAGGCTCGCCCTGGCTCTGCTCGCCTGCGTAGCCGTGCTCGCGCTCGTCGTGTCGAACGGCTTCGGCCGCGGCGACAATCACCGCGCGCACATCACGAAGGCCCACGCCGCGTTCGGCAAGCAGGTCGTGAGCGCAGCCACGCCCGCCGGCTTCGTCTACGTCCGCGCGAACGGCACGCTGGCGCCGGGCACGTACGGCCAGATCGTGCTCACCTGCCCCCACAAGTTCCCGCACCCGATCTCCGGCCTGTTCGACACCGACAGCGACCTCACACTGCACGCCACCTCGCGTCCGGACCCCGACGGCGTGAGCGCAAGAAAGGCGCACAAGTGGGCCGAGGGCGTGACGAACACGAGCCAGAAGCAAGCGGGGGTGACCGTCGGGGCGGTCTGCATGAAGTAGCCACTCCGAACTGGAGCGAGACGCGTCGCGAAGTGTGGACGCGCGATAGGGCGGCGAAAACCGAGGAGTGCGGCGAACGCGAGCCCCGTGGTGTGCCTTGGCACACGAGGGGCGAGTGGACGGCGCAATCCGAAGGTTTGCAGCCGCCCGATGCGGATGAGAGGACTCGAACCTCCACGGGGTTGCCCCCACAGGCACCTGAAGCCTGCGCGTCTGCCAATTCCGCCACATCCGCTGGCGATTGGCGAGGATAGCCGAGCCGGGGCGCCTCGTACGGCTTGCGCCCGCGCTACTCCGCCGGGCGCTCGATCCGCTTCTTGCGGTCGAGCCAGGTGCCGAACACCTTGTCCCAGTACGGCGCGCTGATGCCGTAGCCGCGCGTGTGGTCCTGGAAGTGGTGCCGCATGTGGAGCTCGCGCAGGTACCTGCCCATCCGCGTCCGCGACGTGTGGTGGTGCAGGTGGTAGTGCGTCATGTCGTAGGCGAGGTAGCCGAGGAAGAACCCCGCCGCCACGGCCCACGCGATCGGCAGTCCGAAGACGCCCCAGAAGGCGAAGAAGAAGCCGGTCGAGAGCGGCACGCTCACGGACGGCGGCATGACGAGGCGCAGCGGGTCGTTCGGGTGGTCGTGGTGCACGCCGTGGATGATCCAGTGGAGACGTGCGCCGATTCCGTCCTGCGGCTCGAAGTGGAAGATGATGCGATGGATCCAGTACTCCGACAGGCTCCAGATCAGGTAGCCGAGCGCCGCGTAGCCGATCACGGGCAGCGCGCTGATGTGGAGCGCGGCGATCACGAAGAAGACGGTTATGGCCGGCGCGAAGATGATCACCGGCACCGCGGGATGCACGCGCGAGAGCCTGTCGAGCAGCTTCGACTCGAACATGGGCGGCGAGGCCCGCAGGAGCTCGGCGCGGCTCATCTTGGGCATCTGCGTGGTCATGGCCGCAGTGTAACGCCGGTCTCGCGCCGATTCGTGACGTCATCGCGCCGACCTCGGGGCTATCGGAAGCCGTCCGTTGGTGTACGCACTGTTTAGTCTGTCGCCGCACCGGCAGGAAGGCGGATTCTTGAGGCAGTCAGAGGAACTGGGGACGTTCACGAATGGCCGTTAGGGCAGAGCCGAGCGCGCACGCCGAAGCGCGGGAGGCGCTCGAGCGCGCGCAGGAGCACCTGCTCGGCCTTCAAGAGGGAGCGGGCTTCTGGCGCGCCGAGCTCGAGACGAACCCCACGATGGACGCCGAGGACCTGCTGCTTCGCGAGTTCCTCGGCATCCGCGACGAGGGCAAGCTCGAGCGCGCGGCTAAATGGATCCGCTCGCAGCAGCGCCCCGACGGGAGCTGGTCGAACTTCTACGGCGGGCCCTCGAACCTCTCCACGAACGTGGAGTGCTACGCGGCGTTGCGCCTCGCCGGCGACCCGGCCGACGCGCCACACATGCTCGCCGCGGCCGAGCGCGTGCGTGAGGGGGGCGGCATCGAGCAGGCGCGCGTGTTCACGCACATCTGGCTCGCGCTCTTCGGGCTGTGGGAGTGGGAGGAGGTGCCCGCGCTCCCGCCGGAGCTGATCTTCCTGCCGAAGCGGGCGCCGCTGAACCTCTACGACTTCGCCTGCTGGGCGCGCCAGACGATCGGCGCGCTCACGATCGTTCGCTCGTACCGTCCGGTGCGGCCGCTGCCGTTCACGCTCGACGAGCTGCACGTGCCGGCCGAGCCGCGCACACTGCGGCCGCTCACCACCATCAAGGGACTGCTCGAGCGGATCGACCTGATCGCGCGCCGCTACGAGCGCCGGCCCGTGAAGTGGCTGCGCAAGCTCGCGCTCGCGCGCATGGAGCGCTGGGTGCTGAAGCGCCAGGAGGCGGACGGCTCGTGGGGCGGCATCCAGCCCCCGTGGGTCTACTCGTTGATGGCGCTCGCCGTTCGCGGCTACCCGCTCGACCACCCGGCCATGAGGGCGGGGATCGACGGCATCGAGCGCTTCGTGATCGAGGACGGCGACACGCGCAGGCTCGAGGCTTGCCAGTCGCCCGTCTGGGACACAGCACTCGCGATGATCGCGCTAGCCGACTCCGGCCTACAGCGCGACGACCCGTCACTCGTGCGCGCGGCCGACTGGATCCTCCGCGAGGAGGTGCGCGCGAGCGGCGACTGGGCGGTGCGCCGGCCCTCGCTCGCGCCGGGCGGCTGGGCGTTCGAGTTCGACAACGACAACTATCCGGACGTGGACGACACCACCGAGGTCGTCATGGCGCTGCGCCGCGTCGAGCACCCGCAGCAGCAGCGGGTCGAGGCGGCGATCGAGCGGGCGCTCGACTGGACGATCGGCATGCAGAGCAAGGGCGGCGGCTGGGGCGCGTTCGACGCCGACAACGTGCGCGAGCTCTGCCGCCAGATCCCGTTCTGCGACTTCGGCGAGGTCATCGACGACCCGAGCGCGGACGTGACGGCGCACTCGCTGGAGATGCTCGCGGGCGAGGGCCTGATGCGCCACCCCGCCGCCCAGCACGGCCTCGAATGGCTGCTCGCGCAGCAGGAGCCCGGCGGCTCGTGGTTCGGCCGCTGGGGCGTGAACCACGTGTACGGCACGGGCGCCGCCGTGCCCGCGCTGGTGGAGATGGGGCTGGAGCGCTCGCACCAGAGCATCCGCCGTGCGGTCGCCTGGCTCGAGCACGTGCAGAACGCCGACGGCGGCTGGGGCGAGGACTGCCGCTCCTATGCCGACCCCCGCTGGATCGGACGCGGGGAGAGCACGCCGTCGCAGACCGCGTGGGCCCTGCTCGCGCTGCACGCCGCAGGCGAGCGCGACTCGGTCGCGGTCGAGCGCGGCCTCGCCTATCTCGTCGCCACCCAGACCGAGGATGGCACCTGGGACGAGCCCTTCTACACGGGCACCGGATTCCCCGGCGACTTCTACATCAACTACCACCTGTACCGGCTCGTGTTCCCGCTCACCGCGCTGGGTCGGCTCCTGCGGGACGAGGACGACTGACGAGTAGGGTGGGCGCAATGGGCACGACCGCTCCCGCGCCTATCGACGTGATGGCGAAGGCAGGTGGCGAGAACTTCCCCGTCGCAAGTCGCCTGCTGCCGAGCCGGGAGCGCGAGCACCTGCTGGCGGTCTACGGCTTCGCGCGCCTCGTGGACGACGCAGGCGACGAGGCGCCGGGTGACCGGCTCGCGCTCCTCGACGAGCTCGAAGCCGACCTCGCCCGCGTGTACGAGGGCGAGCCGCGCCACGCGCTCATGCGCCGGCTCGTGCCCACGGTCCGCGCTTGCGCGATCCCGCGCGAGCCGTTCGAGCGCCTGATCGAGGCCAATCGCCGCGACCAGCGCGTACAGCGCTACGAGACCTATGAGGAGCTGCTCGACTACTGCACGCTGTCGGCCGACCCGGTGGGGGAGATCGTGCTGCACGTCTTCGCCGCCGCGACGCCCGAGCGGATCCAGCTCTCGAACGCCGTATGCAGCGGCCTCCAGCTCGCCGAGCACTGGCAGGACGTGGCGGAGGACAGCTCGCGCGGGCGGGTGTACCTGCCGGCCGAGGACCTGCGCCGCTTCGGCGTGGCCGAGAACGAGCTCCATGGCTCTCACGCGAGCGACGGCTTCAAGCGCCTGATGGCATTCGAGGTGGAGCGCGCACGCACGCTGCTCGACCGCGGCGCCCCACTCATACGCTCGCTGCGCGGTCGGCCGCGCTTCGCCGTCGCGGCCTTCGTCGCCGGTGGCCGCTCGGCGCTCGACGCGATCGAGGCCGCGGACTACGACGTGCTGTCGGGCTCGCCCCGCCCGTCGCGAGCATCCCGCGCCCGCGTACTCGCGAAGACACTCGCCAGGAGGGCATGAGTGGACGCCGAGCTCGCGTACCGCCACTGCGAGGAGGTGACCCGCACCGAGGCCGAGAACTTCTATTACGGCATCCGGCTGCTGCCCGCCGACAAGCGGCGAGCGATGTGCGCGCTGTACGCGTTCGCCCGCCGGGTGGACGACATCGGCGATGGCGAGCTGCCGGGCGACGAGAAGCTGCGCCGCCTCGAGGCCGAGCGCGAGCGGGTACGTGCACCGGCCACCGACTCCGGCGATCCCGTGATCGCCGCGCTTGCCTACACGCGTGAGCGCTTCCCGCTCCCGCTCGAGTCGTGCGCGGACCTGATCGACGGCGTGGAGATGGACGTGCGCGGCACGGAGTACGAGACCTTCGACGAGCTCGTCGTCTACTGCCGCCGCGTGGCCGGCTCGATCGGCCGCCTGTCGCTTGCGATCTTCGGCGCGGCCGATCTGGAGCGCGCGATGCCGCTCGCGGACGACCTCGGCGTGGCGATGCAGCTCACGAACATCCTGCGCGACGTCCGCGAGGACCATGCGCGCGGGCGCGTGTACCTGCCCGCCGAGGATCTGCGCCGCGTCGGCATCGAGGACCCGGCGAGCGCGGACCCGGCGGCTGCCGCCGAGCTTGTGCGCTTCGAGGCCGCCCGCGCGCGGGAGTGGTTCGACCGCGGGCTCGAGCTCGTGCCGATGCTCGACAAGCGGAGCGCCTCCTGTGTGTCGGCGATGACCGGCATCTACCGGCGGATCCTCGAGCGCATCGAGGAGCGCCCCGAGAACGTGATGCGCGAGCGCATCTCGCTGCCGATCTGGGAAAAGGCCTGGGTCGCCGCCCGCTCGCTCACGACAGGAGCGCGCGCGTGAGCCGGCGCGTGGCGGTGATAGGCGGCGGCCTGGCGGGCATCAGCGCGGCGCTCGACTGCGCCGATGCCGGCGCCGAGGTCACGCTGTTCGAGGTGCGCCCGCGGCTCGGCGGCGCCGCGTACTCATTCGAGCGAGAGGGCATGACGGTGGACAACGGCCAGCACGTGTTCCTGCGCTGCTGCAGCGAGTACATCGGCCTCCTCGACCGGCTGGGCACCAGGCACCTGACCGAGATGCAGAAGCGGCTCTGCATCCCGATCGCGGCGCCGGGCGGCAGGGTGGGGCGCATCGAGCGCTCGTCGCTGCCGGCACCGCTGCACCTGGCGGGAGGGCTCGCTCGCTATTCGCTGTTGTCTAGGGGGGAGCGCTTCTCGGCTGCACGCTGCGCGATGGCGCTCGGCCGCGTGAACCCGGACGACCCGGCCAACGACTTGCGGTCGTTCGGCGACTGGCTGGGCGAGCGCGGGCAGGGGGAGAACGCGATGAGCGCGCTCTGGGACCTGATCGCCCTGCCCACACTCAACGTGCCCGCTGCGCACGCCTCCCTCGCCCAGGCGGCGTTCGTGTTCCAGACGGGCCTGCTGCGGGACCGCTCGGCGGGTGACATCGGCTGGGCCGCGGTGCCGCTCCAGGAGGTGCACGGCGACGCGGCCGAGGTGGCGCTGCGCGAGGCGGGCGTGAAACTGCGGCTCCGCGAGAAGGTCGACGATGTGAAGGTCGACGGCTCCGGCAGGTTTGCCGTGGCCGACGTCGTGGCCGAGAGCGCGATCGTCGCGGTGCCGAACATGCGCGCGGGCGCACTCCTGCCCGCCGGGGCGATCGACGATCCCGGGCGGCTCGAGCGCCTTGGAAGCTCCCCGATTGTGAACCTGCATGTTGTGTTCGACCGCCCGGTGTTGCAGCATGCCTTTGTGGCTGGCGTCCGGTCACCCGTGCAGTACGTGTTCGACCGCACCCGCGGCGGCGACTTCGGCGGCGGCCAGTACCTGGCCGTCTCGCTCAGCGGCGCCGCGGCCGAGATGGAGTTGCCGCCGGAGAAGCTCCGCGAGCAGTACGTGCCCGCGATAGCCGAGATACTTCCTGCCGCGCGCGAGGCGAAGGTGGAGCGCTTCTTCGCCAATCGCGAGCACGCGGCCACGTTCCGCGCGGCGCCCGGGCAGGCAGAGCTTCGCCCACCGAACCGCACGCGCATCCCCGGCCTCGCGCTCGCCGGCGCCTGGACCGCCACCGGCTGGCCGGCCACGATGGAGGGCGCCGTGCGGAGCGGTCACGCAGCCGCACGCGTGGCCCTCGAGGCTCTCGACAGCCCGCGGCCGGCTCCGGCGGGGATGGCGGCATGATCGGGCTGCGACCGCAGCCTCGCTCCGACGAGCACGAGGGCCTGCTCGTGCTCGCGCCGCTGTCGCTCGAAGCGCGCGCCGTGCGCTCTGGAGTGGGGCGAGGCCGAGTCTTGCGCACCGGGATGGGCCCCGAGCGGGCGATCCAGGCGGTCGAGAGCGCCGTCGCGAAGGAGGCCGATGCGGTGGCCGTCGCCGGCTTCTGCGGCTCGCTCGACGGCGGCCTCGAGCCCGGCGACGTCGTCGTGGCGACCGAGGTGCGAGGGCCCGACGGCGCGGTCGAGTGCCCCTCGGCCGGCGTGCTCGCGGGCGTGCTCGACCGCCATGGCGTGCGCGCCGTGTGCGGGCCGATCGTCTCGACCGACCACGTGGTGCACGGCGACGAGCGCCGCGAGCTCGCCGCGAGCGGCGCTCTCGCGGTGGACATGGAGTCGGCGCAGCTTGCAGCAGGCGCGCGCGACCGCCCGGTCGCCGTGCTGCGCGTTGTGGTCGACACCCCGGAGCGCGAGCTGCGCGATCCGCTTGCCACCGTGACCGGGGGGCTGCGCGCGTACCGGGCGCTCGCGCGAGCCTCGAAGGCGCTCGGCGAGTGGGCCGCGGCCGTCGGCCCGCGCCGCTTGATGCTTGCGAGCCCGCGCGCCTCGTGCGCCGGGGTGGAGCGCGCCATCGAGGTCGTGGAGCGTGCCCTCGAACAGCACGGGCCGCCCGTGTACGTGCGCAAGCAGATCGTGCACAACGCACACGTCGTGGCCGACCTCGAGCACCGCGGCGCCGTGTTCGTGGAGGAGCTCGAGCAGGTCCCCGAGGGCGCGACCGTGGTGTTCTCGGCGCACGGCGTGTCGCCGGCCGTACGCAGCGATGCGGGCCACCGCCGCCTCGACGTGATCGACGCCACGTGCCCGCTCGTGGCGAAGGTGCACGGCGAGGCGCGCCGCTTCGCGGAAGGCGGCTACACGATCGTGCTGATCGGCCACGACGGGCACGAGGAGGTGGAGGGCACGGTCGGCGAGGCGCCTGAGTCCACCGTGCTCGTGGAGTCGATCGAGGAGGTCGACTCGCTGGAGGTACGCGACCCGCAGCGCGTCGCATTCCTTACCCAGACGACCCTCGCCGTCGACGAGACCCAGGGCATCGTCGAGGCCCTGCGCGCTCGCTTCCCCGCCCTTGTCGGTCCTCGCTCCGACGACATCTGCTACGCGACCCAGAACCGCCAGGACGCCGTTCGCGCACTCGCAGAGGACTGCGATCTCGTGCTCGTGATCGGCTCGCGCAACTCGTCGAACTCACAGCGGCTCGTGGAGGTCGCGGAGCGGGCCGGCTGCAGCGCGCGCCTGATCGACGACGAGCGCGACATCGACCCCGCCTGGCTCGCCGGTGCCGGAACCGTCGGCCTGACGGCCGGTGCGTCCGCGCCCGAGCGGCTCGTCCAGCAGGTCGTGACGGCTCTCGCGGGTCTTGGTCCCGTACAACTCGAGGAGCGGAACGTGCGCGACGAGGGCATTCGCTTCAAACTCCCCCCTGAGATCCGAAAGAGAGGCTGACCCACGATGCCGGTTTCCATGCGCCAGAGCGTCAAGATCGGGAGCTATCTGATGCGTCAGAAGCTCGCGCGGCGCGACAAGTTCCCGCTCATCGTCGAGCTCGAGCCGCTCTTCCAGTGCAATCTCGCCTGCGCCGGCTGCGGGAAGATCCAGCAGCCTGATCACGTGCTGAAGCAGCGCATGTCGGTGCAGCAGGCGATCGAAGCGATCGAGGAGTGCGGCGCGCCGATGGTCTCGATCGCGGGGGGCGAGCCGCTGATCCACCCTGAGATCCACGTGATCGTGGAGGAGCTCGTGAAGCGCAAGAAGTTCGTGTACCTGTGCACGAACGCGCTGCTCCTCGAGAAGAAGATCGGCAACTTCAAGCCATCGCCGTACTTCTCCTGGGCCGTCCACATCGACGGCCTCGAGGAGCGCCACGACGAGTCGGTGTGTCGCGAAGGCGTCTTCGAGAAGGCCGTCCACGCGATCAAGGTGGCGAAGGAGAACGGCTTCCGCGTGACCACGAACACCACGTTCTTCACCCACGACACGCCGGAGAACGTGCGCGCGGTGCTCGACTTCCTCAACGACGAGCTCGAGGTGGACCTGATGATGATCTCGCCGGCGTACGCGTACGAGCGCGCGCCGGACCAGGACCACTTCCTCGGCGTGAAGGAGACGCGCGAGCTGTTCAGCAAGGCGTTCGCGGACGGTAAGCGCAAGAAGTGGCGGCTGAACCACTCGCCGCTGTTCCTCGACTTCCTCGAGGGCAAGGTCGACTTCGACTGCACCGCCTGGGGCATCCCCAGCTACTCGCTGTTCGGCTGGCAGCGCCCCTGCTACCTGATGGCCGACGGCTACGCCAAGACCTACCAGGAGCTGCTCGACACCACCGACTGGTCGAAGTACGGCCGCGGCAGGGACCCGCGCTGCGACAACTGCATGGCGCACTGCGGCTACGAGCCGACGGCGGTGCTGAAGACCACCACCTCGCTCAAGCAGTCGCTGCGCGCGATGGCCGGGCGCTGATCAGCGGCCGAAGGACAGCCTGCGCTCGGTCGGCGTGAGCGCGCGGCGTTCCCTCGCGGCGTCGAGCAGCGGCTGCACCCGCCCGCGCGCGGCGAGGGCGGGCGGCAGGACCAGCAGGAAGTTGAACACGCGGTAGGCCACGACCGCGCACAGTGCCTGCGCCACCGGCACGCCGACCCAGTGGAGCGAGTAGGTCATGAGCGCCTCGGTCACGCCCGCGCCCGCGAGAGGCAGGGAGCGCCGCGTGGCGGCGTAGCCCGTCGCGTAGCCGATGATGAGCATGCCGGGAGTGGGGTGAACGCCGAACATGCGCAGGCCGCCGTAGAGCGCGGCGATGTCGGCTGCCCAGTAGACGGTCGTGCCGATCCAGGCGCGGGCGAAGGTCCGCGGCTGGGCAACGAGCGTATGGAGCGTCGCGACGCCCTCGAGCAGGTGGCCGAGCCAGCGCGGGTTGCCGAACAGCCGGCAGACGCGGGGACGCACGGGGTTGGTCGAGGCGATGAGGCCCAGTGCGAACCCTGCAGGCACCGCGATGGCCCACGGCCAGAGCACCGACGGCCACACCCCGTCGCCGTCCTGGAACAGCATGGCGATGGCGCAGATGCAGGCCGCGGGCGCGAGCAACGCCCACTCCAGCACGCCGAGTCCCACCACACCCACCGTCGCCGCGTCCTCGTCGGAGTGCAGCGCGTGCAACGCCTGCTTGTCGAGCGCGAACCCGCCGCCGGCGGCCAGCGGGCCGAAGCCCGCCGCCACCACGCGCGCGGCGACGCGCGTGGGGATCGCGTCGTGGCCCTGCACGCATGCGATCGAGCGGTACGCAACTACGTACGCCGTGTAGGAGACGACCTCCGCGGCGGCGATCAGCGCGAGCCACGCCGGCTCGGCCTGGTCGAGCGCGTCGCCCACGTGGCCGAAGCCGTAGGCGCCTGCGATGCCCAGCACCGCCGTGGCGGCGAAGGCCAGGGCTAGTACGGTCAGGGCGTACGGATGCTCACGCAGGCGTTGTCGCAAGTTGGGCACGGCGGGCGGTCGAATTTAAGCGCGTGACGGGCGCAGCGAGCGCCGGGCCGCGCTCAGCCCGAAGCGGGCGAACGCGCGGGTCGGGCCGCGCTCGAGCTTGGCGAGCACCTGGTCGAGCGAGTCGGCGAAGTGCACGAGGTCGTCGTCCTCGATCACGAGCGGTGGCAGGGCCTTCACCACGTTCATGCGGTGACCGGCGACCTGACTGAGGATGTGGTGCTCGTTGAAGAGCGGCACCGTCACGAGCTGGGCGAAGATGCCGGGCTGGCGCGACTCCGCGAGTTTCCAGGTGCGAAGCGCGGCACCGCCCGCCGGCGGGCCGAACTCGATCGCCCACATCAGCCCGATCCCGCGCACGTCCGTCACCAGCTCGTAGCGCTCCGCGAGCGGGCGCGTGAGCTCGAGCAGCCGCTCCCCGCTGCGGCGGGAGCGCTCGACCAGCCGGGCGTCGTCCAGCTCGGACAGCGTTGCGATGCCCGCCGCGGCCGCGAAGTCGTTCGTGCCGAACGTGGAGCCGTGCACCACGGCACGCTCCATCGTGTCGAACACGCGCTCGAACACGCTGCGTGCGGCGAGCACAGCGCCAACCGGCACGTAGCCGCCCGAGAGCGCCTTCGAGAGCAGCACCATGTCGGGCTCGAGGCCCCAGTGGTCGAGGGCGAGGAAGCGCCCGGTGCGGCCGAGTCCGGTCTGCACCTCGTCGGCGATGAAGAGCGTGCCGTTGCGCCGGCACAGCTCCTGGGCCTCGCCGAGGTAGCCGTCGGGCGGGATGACGACGCCCTTACCCTGGACCGGTTCGACCAGGAACGCCGCCACGTCGCCGCGCGCGAGCTCGGTGCGAAGCGCGTCGAGATCGCCGAAGGGCACCGGGTCACAGCCGGGTAGCAGCGGGCCGAAGCGCTCCCGGAACTCCTCGTTCCCGTTCACCGACAGCGCCCCGAGCGTGAGCCCATGGAAGGCGTGATCGCAGAACAGGATCCGCGGGCGCCCGGTGGCCGAGCGGGCGAGCTTGATGGCGCCCTCGACCGCCTCCGTGCCTGAGTTGGTGAAGAGCACGGCGCCGAGCCGCGACGGGGCGCGCGCGAGCAGCTGCTCCGCGAGGACTCCCGCCAGCAGTGTGACTCCGAGCTGCGGAAGCGTTGCCGTCTCGGCCTGGAGGAAGCGCTCGAGCTGGCGTCGCACCGCGGGGTTGTTGCGCCCGAGCGCGAAAACGCCGTAGCCGCCGAGCATGTCGAGCCAGCGCTCGCCGTTCTCGTCGAACAGATGCGCCCCGCTCGCATGCGTCCAGTTGCGGTCATAGCCGATCGTGCGCAGTACGCGCCCGAATTGCGGATTCAGGTGGCGGTCGTTCAGCGCGAGTTGCTCGCCTGCACGCTCGTCAAGGATGCGGGCGACGTCGAGCGAGGGACCGGCCTCGTCACTCATGGCGAGAGACGGTAGCCGAGAGGGGGGCGCGCGACCTCGGCCGCGCGCCCGCGTTGTTCAGTACTTGATCGTCCCCGTCACCTTGAACACGATCGGCGCGTCGGCCGACGCAGCTCCACCGCTGATCTTGAGGTTCTTGCCGTTCGCGCCCGCGTAGGCACCCGTGCCTCTTGTGACCTTCGCCGTGCCCGTCAGTGTCGAGCTGCCGTTGGGGCCGGCGGTGGATGTGGCGAGTGCGGTGCCGCTCACCGACCCCCGCTTGTCGAAGGCCGTCACGGTTGCCGCGAGCTGTCCGCCCGAGGCGGCCTTCACGCGATACACGACGGCGCCCTCGCCCCGGAACGGCTTGCCCTTGACGGTGCCGACGATTGTCGTCACACCGTTCGCGGACGTGAGGCCTGTCGCGGTGATCGTGGCGTTCACCTTGTGGCTCTTCACCGTCTTGGCGGCCAGCGCCGTGGCCGACAGCGCAAGCGCGATCAGAGCTACGAGTGCGAGGACGAGCCCGCGCTTCGGACGTACGAGTCGAGACATCTCTTCCTCCTGTCGAGAGCGGGCGTCCCTGCCCAGGGGCCGAGTCCGCTCACACGACGCTACGCCCGCGAGCCGGGCGCCGCCACTCCGTAGGATGCGACGAATGCAGTACCGCACCCTCGGCCGCACCGGAGTGAAGGTGAGCCCGCTCTGCCTTGGGGCGATGATGTTCGGCCAGTGGGGCAATCCGGATCACGACGACTCGATCCGGAT
>JBJMLG010000109.1:0-9481 GCA_045805385.1 Thermoleophilaceae bacterium | reverse complement strand
GCGCCATGCGCATCACGGACGAGATCGACGCGCTCGAGGTGATGGGCATCAGCTCGATGACCTTCCTCTGCGCCACGCGCCTGCTGGCGGCCTTCATGGTGCTGCCGTTCATGTACATCGCGGCCGTGGGCGCCGGCTTCTTCGCGTCGTACCTCGCGGTGGTGAAGCAGATCGGCGAGGTGTCTTCCGGTGGGTTCTTCCTGATCTTCTGGATGTTCCAGAACCCGCCCGACCTCTTATACAGCGTGATAAAGGGGATGGCGATGGCCACGGTCATCGTCATCGTCGGGACGTACTACGGCTACACGGCCAGCGGGGGTCCTGTGGGCGTGGGCACCGCGACCGCGAAGTCGATGGTGCTGAATACCGTGATGGTGCATCTCGTGGGGATGCTCGGCACCCAGATCTTCTGGGGGGCCAACCCGAGGGCACCAATCGGCGGCTAGACGCCGCCATCGAGGAGGAAAGGATCTAGTGGCTGACGAGGAACGCACGGACGAGCAGCGGGGGGGAACGGAGCAGCCGACCCGGCGAATGGACGCCGCGGATCGCGACGCCCAGGCGGCGGTCACGCGCGAGCCCGAGCCGCAGCGCGAGGACACCCGCGAGGGCGAGGACCCCTACCAGTGGCACACGGGCAGGCAGCGCCCGCACGGTTCCACCGACGCGATCGAGTTCATCGACGTGAAGAAGGCCTTCGGCCGCAACGCGGTGCTGAACGGCCTGAACCTCGGCATCCCGGACGACAAGATCTCGATGATCCTGGGGCCGTCGGGCACCGGCAAGAGCGTGTGCATCAAGCACATGGTCGGCCTGCTCTACCCGGACGACGGCGACGTGCTCGTGCACGGCGAGTCCGTGCCGAACATGGCCGACGATCAGCTGTTCGAGATGCGGAAGAAGTTCGGCGTCCTCTTCCAGGACGGCGCGCTCTTCGGCTCCATGAACCTCTACGACAACGTCGCGTTCCCGCTTCGCCAGCACACCGACAAGGGCGAGGAAGAGATCGCGGAGATCGTGAACCGCCGCCTCAAGGAGGTAGGCCTCGGCGGTGCAGGCGATCGCATGCCCAACGAGCTGTCGGGTGGAATGCGCAAGCGAGCAGGGTTCGCACGCGCGCTGGTCCTCGACCCTCAGATCGTTCTATTCGACGAGCCGGACTCCGGCCTCGACCCCGTCCGGACCGCGCTGCTCTGCGAGCTCATCAAGGAGATTCACGATGAGAACGGCGGGGCGTACGTCGTGATCACCCACGACATCATGTCCGCGCGGAGGGTGGCGGAGTACATCGCGATCCTCTGGAAGGGCAGGATCGTGGAGTCCGGCCCCGCGGAGGAGCTGTTCAACTCGGACAACCAGTTCGTGAGGCAGTTCCTGTCCGGCGAGGCCCAGGGCCCGCTGGGCATGGAGTAAGGGTCGCTCCGGCCGATTAACCCGCTCGTGGATCCTCATTACCGCATGGGGCAGATCGCCCTTAACCTGATTTGGCTCGACCGCCTTGGCGACCGGACATCGCCGGGGCGTGATTGGACTCGCACTTGGGCTCGCCAGCTACTACAGGACCTGCACAGACGGGCCCCGGCCTAGGACGGCCTTCAAGGGCCGCGAGGCCGGGCTTGGCCCGGGTCCTCGCCATCGCCGGCGTGATTCTCGCGGCGGTGCTCGTAGCCGTGCTCATGTTCGGGAGCGGCTCGAGCTACCGGCTCACGGCCTACTTCGAGAACGCCGGCCAGCTGGTGAAGGGCAACCAGGTGAAGGTCGGCGGACGGACGATCGGAAAGATCACCAACGTCACCCTCACGAGCGACGCGCAGGCGAAGGTGGCGATGAAGCTCGACTCCGACTTCGCGCCGGTTCACCAGGGCACCACGGCGACGATCCGCGCGAGCTCGCTGTCGGGCATCGCGAACCGCTACGTGTCGCTGCAGCCAGGTCCGAACAACGCGCCGAAGATCGCCGACGGCGGGCAGCTCCCGCTGTCGAAGACGACCTCGGTCGTGGACATCGACCAGATCTTCAACACGCTCGACCCGAAGACCCGCCTCGGCCTCCAGAACATCATCCGCGGCTCCGCCGACCAGTACCGGGGCAAGGCCAAGGAGGCGAACCAGAGCCTCAAGTACTTCGCGCCGGCGATCTCCACCACCGCGCAGCTCACAGGCGAGCTGGCGCGTGATCAGAACGAGCTGCGCGCGTTCGTGCGCGACACCTCCGGCGTGGTCACGACGATCGCCCAGCGCCGCGACGACCTCGCGAGCCTGGTGCGCAACGCCGGCCAGTTCACCGGCGCGATCGGCGACGAGAACCAGGCGCTCGGGCGCTCGCTCGACCTGCTCGCGCCCACGCTGCGCCAGGGCTCCACCACGTTCCGCGGTCTGCGCTCCACGCTCGACGCGCTCGATCCGCTCGTCGCTGCCTCGAAGCCGGCCACCAAGCAGCTGCCGCAGTTCTTCCGCGCGCTCCGCCCGCTGGTGAAGGACTCCACTCCCACGGTGCACGACCTCAGCACGCTCGTGCGCGCGAACGGGGCGAACAACGACCTGGTGGAGCTCACGCAGAAGCTGCCCAAGCTCTCGAACGTCGCTAGCACCGCGTTCCCTCACACGATCTCGGCGCTCAGGCAGTCGCAGCCGGTGCTCGAGTACATCCGCCCGTACACGCCGGACCTCACCGGCTGGCTCCAGAAGTTCGCCGAGGTGGCCTCGAACTACGACGCCAACGGCCACTACGCCCGCATCCAGCCGGTGTTCGCCTCCTTCGGCTACTCGCGAGACAGCTCGGGCACCCCGACGCTCACCGCGCTGCCGCCGTCCGAGCGCCTGAACGGCTACGAGTTCGGCCACCAGCGCCGCTGCCCCGGCATGGCCACCCAGAACAGCGACGGCTCGGCGCCGTTCCTCGACATGGGCCAGCTCGCTTCATCCTGCGACCCCGCCAACCACCTGCCCGGGCCGTGAGAAGGATCCTCTCGATAGCCCTGGTGCTCGTCGCGGTGCCGCTGGTGCTCGTGTTCGCCGTGGGCGCGAACGGCGGCGGGGGCGGCGGCTACGAGGTGCGCGCGCTGTTCGACTACGTGCGCGCGGTGCCCGGCGAGGACGTGAAGATCGCGGGCGCGCGCGTGGGCGCGATCAAGTCGCTCGACCTCACGAAGGACGAGAAGGCCGCCGTCGTGCTGAGCATCGACAAGTCGGGCTTCACGCCGTTCCACAAGGACGCTCACTGCACCGTGCGGCCGCAGTCGCTGATCGGTGAGACGTTCGTGGAGTGCTCACCGGGCACGACCAGCGCGCCCGAGCTCAACCGCGTCCCCGCAGGCCAGCCGGGCGCGGGCCAGCACCTGCTGCCGGTCACGAACACGAGCTCGCCGGTCGACATCGATCTGCTGAACAACACGCTGCGCGAGCCCTACGGGCAGCGGCTCGCGATCATCATCGACGAGTTCGGTGCCGGCCTCGCGGGGCGCGGGGCGGACCTCAACGAGGTCATCCATCGCGCCAACCCCGCGCTCCGCGAGACCGACAAGGTGCTCGCCACGCTCGCCAAGCAGAACCGCCTGCTCGCGCGGCTCGCCGTCGAGTCGGACCGCTCGCTCGCGCCGCTCGCGCGCGAGCGGACGCGCTTCGCGAACTTCATCGTCGAGGCGAACCGCACGGCGCAGGCGTCGGCCGAGCGCCGCGCCGACCTCGCCGCCACGTTCCAGAAGCTGCCGCAGTTCCTGCGCGAGTTCCAGCCCACGCTGAACGACCTCGGCTCGTTCGCGGGTCAGGCGTCGCCGGTGGTGTCCGACCTGCGTCAGGCGGCGCCCGGCCTCAACCGCTTCTTCGAGACGCTCGGGCCGTTCTCCACCGCGGCGCTGCCGGCCTTCCGCACGCTGGGCGACGCCGCCGACGCCGGCCGCGTGGGGCTCACGGCGGCCCAGCCGACGATCACCAAGCTGGCGGGCTTCGCCACCGACGCCACGCCGGTCGCCAAGAACCTCTCCGCGCTCTCGAAGAGCCTCGACCAGACCGAGGCGATCAGCAACCTCATGAAGCTCGTCTTCTTCGGCACCACCTCGATAAACGGCTTCGACGAGATCAGCCACTTCCTGCGCGCCGGCCTGATCGTGAACACCTGCGCGAGCTACGCCGCGACGGCGCCGGTGACCGGCTGCTCCTCCACCTTCACGCCCAACAAGGTGAAGGCCGCCGGCGCCGGCTCGCCCGACCCGATCCTCGCCAACACCCGCGCGGCGCTGAGCGGCAAGAACGTGCAGTCCGCCGGCACGGGCGCCACTTCGGGGCAGTCGCCGATGGACATCGTGCGCGGCCTGCTCGGCATGCCGGCGCCGGCGACGTCCGACGGCGCCAAGCAGCGCAAGAAGGTCGTCTCCGGGATTCAGAACGGCGCGAAGGCCGCGCCCAAGTCGCTCAACACCGGTGACCCGGCGCAGCCGGTCCTCGACTACCTGCTGGGGAACGGCGGATGAGCTCCGGGCGCAGAGGCGCGCTCGCGGGCAGCCCGGTCCTGATCGGCGCGGTCACCACGCTCGTGACCGTGGTCGCCGTGTTCCTCGCCTACAACGCCAACAACGGCCTGCCGTTCGTGCCCACCTACGACCTGAAGGCCGACCTGCCCAACGCCGCCAACCTGGTGAAGGGCAACGACGTCCGGATCGGCGGCACGCGCGTGGGCCTCGTCTCCACGATCACGCCCGTGCGGCGCAGCGACGGCACGACCTTCGCGCGCGTGGACATGAAGCTCGAGAAGCGTGTGGACCCGCTGCCCCAGGACTCCACGGTGATCGTGCGGCCACGCTCCTCGCTCGGGCTGAAGTACGTGGAGATCACGCCCGGGGAGTCGAGCGCCGGTTACGCCAACGGAGCCACCGTGCCGCTTGCGCAGGCGCAGCCCAAGCCCGTCGAGATCGACCAGGTCTTCAACATGTTCAACGCGCGCACGCGGCGGGGCTCCCAGCAGAGCATCCGCGGCTTCGGCGACGCCCTCATCGGCCGCGGGGCCGACATCAACCTGGCGATCGAGGACTTCAAGCCGCTGCTGAAGCACCTCGAGCCGGTCGCGCGCAACCTCAATGCGAAGCAGACCCAGCTCGCCCGCTTCTTCCCGGCGCTCGAGAAGGCGGCCGGGGACGTCGCGCCGGTCGCGCAGCAGCAGGGCGAGCTGTTCGCGAACCTCGACACCACCTTCACCGCGCTCGCGAGCGTGGCCCGGCCGTTCCTCCAGGAGACGATCTCGAAGTCGCCGCCCACCGAGGACGCAGCCATCCGCGAGTTCCCGAAGCAGCGGCCGTTCATCCGCAACAGCGCCGGCTTCTTCCGCGAGCTGCGCCCGGGCGCCGCGGTGCTGCCCACGACGGCGCCGGTGCTCGCCAGCGCTCTCGAGGCAGGCGTGCCTGCGCTCAGCCGCTCGCCCGCCTTCAACCGCGACCTGGCGAAGAGCTTCGATGCGCTCCGGAAGTTCGCCACGAACCCGGTGGTGCCCGCCGGCATCGACCGCCTCGACAAGACCATGAAGTCGCTCGACCCGACGCTCAAGTTCCTCACGCCGATGCAGACCACCTGCAACTACGTGTCGGTGCTGCTCCGCAACGCGCAGAGCCTCCTGTCGGAGGGCGACGGCCACGGCACCTGGCAGCGCTTCGTGATCGTGACCGCCCCGATCGGGCCGAACACCGAGGGTGGCCCGTCGAGCGCGCCGGCGAACGGCCCGACCGTGGACAACCACCTGCACTCGAGCGTCTATCCGAACACCGCCTCGCCCGGCCAGACGAAGGAGTGCGAGGCGGGCAACGAGGTCTATCTCGTGGGCAAGACGGTGATCGGCAACGTGCCCGGTAACCAGGGCACCTTCACCGACCTCCAGCCGAAGAAGGGGAGCGGCGGATGAGGCGCGGCCAGAAGCAGGGCATCACGCCGTTCCGCGCGGGCCTGATCGCGACGATCCTGATCGCGATCGTCACCTTCCTCGTGTTCACGAAGGACATCCCCTTCACGAAGCCGTACGAGCTGCGCGCGGTGTTCAACAACGCGACGAACGTGGCGCCGAACTCGCCCGTGCGGATCGCGGGCGTCGAGGTGGGCAAGGTGAAGGGCGTCGAGGCGATGACCGACGGCAACGGGCATCAGACCAACGCCTCGATCGTGACGATGCAGATCACCAGCAACGGGTTGCCGATCCACCGCGACGCCGTGCTGAAGATCCGGCCGCGAATCTTCCTCGAGGGCAACTTCTTCGTGCAGCTCGACCCCGGCACGCCGAGCGCACCGACCGTGCATTCGGGCGCCACGATTCCGATCTCGCAGACCAAAGCGCCGGTGCAGATCGACCAGGTGCTGAGCACCCTGCAGTCGGACCCGCGAACGAACCTGCAGAAGCTGGTCTTCGGCTACGGCGCCGCCCTCAACGGCCCGCCGCTACCGGGTGAGGACGCCGATCAGGATCCGGCCGCGAAGGGCCTCACTGCCGGGCAGGCGCTGAACAAGTCGCTCAAGTACTCGACCGGCGCGCTGCGCGGCACGGCGGTGCTGAACGGAGCGTTCCTGGGCTCAGACCCGCACGACCTCTCGAAGCTCGTCCGGAGCGGGCAGAAGGTGGCGGCTGCGCTCAACGCGAACGAGCAGCAGCTCCAGGACTTCATCACCAACTTCAACCGCACCGCCGGCGCCTTCGCGAGCGAGTCCGGCAACCTGCGCCAGACCATCCACCTGCTGCCGCAGGTGCTCGAGCAGGCGCAGCCCACACTCGTGAAGCTCGAGCAGTCCTTCGGCCCGACCAAGGCCTTCGCGCACGACCTCATCCCGGGCGTGAAGGAGACGCCCGCCACGATCCAGGCGGCGTTCCCCTGGATCGCCCAGACCCAGAAGCTCGTACAGCCGAGCGAGCTCGGCGGCCTGGTGAACGACCTTCAGCCGGCGATCCGCGACCTCGCCTCGGCCACGGACTCGACGATCAAGTTCCTGCCGCAGGCCGACCTGCTCGCCCGCTGCACCACGCACAACATCCTGCCCGTCGGCGACAAGCCGATCCAGGACCAGTTCGCGACCGGTGTGCCGAACTACAAGGAGTTCTGGCAGAGCATGGTCGGGCTCGCCGGCGAGTCGCAGAACTTCGACGGCAACGGCCCCTATACGCGCTTCCAGGCGGGAGGTGGCGCCAACCCGGTGAAGACCGCGCCGGTGGTGGGCGCCAACTTCGGCAGCCTCTACGGCAACGCGATCCGGCCGATCCTCGGCACCTCGCCGACGCAGCCGTCGAAGACTCCGCCGATACGCACCGACGTCGCCTGTTACAAGAGCCAGGTGCCGAACCTGGCGCCGAAGGTGGGGCCGGGGCCGTGAGGAGGGCGATCCGCAAGCACATCCGCGACTTCGTCGCGATCGTCGCGATCTTCCTGCTGGCGCTCGGCGTGTCGGGCTACGTGCTCTCGCACCAGCGCTTCTACCTGCCGAACTGGGTGCCGCTCGTGGGCACCGACTTCTACGTCGTGCACGCCGAGTTCCAAACCGCGCAGGCGGTCGTGCCGGGCCAGGGCCAGACCGTGAACATCGCCGGCGTGCCGATCGGCGAGATCGGCAACGTGGAGCTGAAGAACGGGGTCGCGAACGTCGAGCTGAAGATCAAGCGCAAGTACGCGCCGCTCTACCGCGACGCGCACATGCTGCTGCGCCCGAAGACCGGCCTGAAGGACATGTTCATCTCCGCCACGCGCGGGCACCCCGCGGCCGGGAGGCTGCCCGCGGGCGGCACGATTCCGGTGTCGAACACGCTGCCCGACGTGAACCTCGACGAGATCCTCGCGAACCTCGACGCGGACACGCGCTCGTACCTGGCGGTGCTGCTCGACGCCGGCGGTGAGGCGTTCGGCTCGAAGGGCTACAACGCCGAGCTGCGCCAGACGTTCAAGCGCTTCCTGCCCACGAACCGCGACGCGGCGAAGTTCACGGGCCTCGTCTCGCAGCGGCGGAGCAACGTGCGGCGCGTGATCCACAACTTCCAGCTGCTCACCACCGAGCTCGCCAAGCGCGACAAGCAGCTCACCCAGCTCGTGGACTCCTCGAACGCGAACTTCCAGGCGATCGGCAGCCAGGACCAGAACATCCAGGAGGCGCTGCGGCTGCTGCCGCCCACGCTCACCACGGCGCAGGGCGCGCTCACGAAGGCGAACCGCCTCGCGACCGACCTCGGCCCGGCGCTCCAGGCGCTGCGCCCCGGCGCCCGCGCGCTCGCTCCGGCGCTCCGCGCGAGCAGGCCGTTCCTGCGCGGCACGACACCTGTGATCCAGAACCAGCTGCGGCCGTTCGCGCGCGAGGCGCAGCCGCCGGTGAAGCAGCTGCGGCGCGCGGCGAGCGGGCTGTCGGCGGCCACGCCCGGGCTCGTGACCACGGCGCAGTTCCTGAACAAGGTCGTGAACGCGCTCGCCTACAACCCGACCGGACCCGAGGAGGGCTTCCTCTACTGGCTCGCCTGGGGCAACCACGTGGGCGCCAGCATCTTCACCTCCCAGGACGCGGACGGGCCGATCCGCCGCGGCATCTTCCTCACGGACTGCACCAGCCTGACCGTGCTGCAGCGCATCGGCGCGACCAACCCGAACCTGCAGGTGCTGATCGACATGCTGAACGCGCCCTCGCCGCAGCAGGCGTGCGGCGCGGCGGCACCGCTCCTGGGCGGCGCGGCAAAGGCGGGGGGCAAGTAGTGCAGAAGCAGGCTCCAAGCGTCGGCCGCGTGCTCGTGATGGTGTTCTTCGCGCTCTCCTGCGTGGGCATCCTGCTCTATCTCTGGCTCGTGTTCGGCGGCGCCACGCCGCTGCACGCCAAGGGCTACGACGTGCACGTGAAGTTCCCCGAGGCGGCCACGCTCGCCAACGAGGCCGACGTTCGCATCTCGGGCGTTTCGGTCGGCAAGGTGAAGACGAAGACCCTGGTGGTCGTGAACGGCAAGGCGAAGCCGGTGACCGACGTGAAGCTCGAGCTCGACAAGCAGTACGCGCCGATCCCGAGCGACACGCATGCGATCCTGCGCCAGAAGTCGCTGCTCGGGGAGACGTACGTGGAGTTGTCGCCGGGCTCGCGCACGCCGCCGAGGGTGGCCGATGGCGGCCAGCTGGCTGAGGGCAACGTGGCGCCCACGGTCGAGCTCGACGAGATCTTCCGCACCTTCGACGCGAAGACGCGCGCCGACTTCCAGACCTGGATGGAGCAGCAGGGCCAGGCCTTCCGTGGCCGCGGCCAGGCGCTGAACGACGCGCTCGGCAAGCTCACGCCGTTCGCGGAGAACACCGACAAGGTCCTGCAGGTGCTCGACAGCCAGGCGGGCGACACGCGCCGCTTGATCCGCAACACCGGCGTGGTGTTCGACGCGCTCGCCGAGCGCAACGGCCAGCTTCGCGACCTGATCGTGAACTCGAACCGCGTGTTCCAGACGACGGCCTCGCGCGACCAGAAGCTCGCCGACGCGTTCCGCGCCTTCCCGAGCTTCCTCG
>JBJMLG010000108.1:0-9394 GCA_045805385.1 Thermoleophilaceae bacterium | reverse complement strand
TGCGGGGAGCGCCCTCAGCACGCCACCGCCAAAGTTCACCCGAGTGAGCGCCCGGCGCGCGGAGACCACCAGGAGACCCAGGCCCGTGAGCGTGCCCGCCAGGCCGAGGCTGAACGCCAGAATCAGCAGAAGGCCGAGTGCCACCTGGTGCTGCGAGATCGCGCCGAGCAGCACCACGAGTGCTGAGGGACACGGGATGAGGCCGGCGGAGGCGCCCATTCCGATCAGCCCCTTCCAGCTGATCTCGTCCGGCGCGTGGTGGTGGTGGTGGTCGTGATCGTGGTGGTGCTCGTGGGCGCGCACGCGCAAGCGGGATCGGAGCACAGCGACCCCGATCGTCACGACGAGCAGGCCCGAGGCGAGGTTGAGCCACGGGTAGAGCTGCTCGGGGACGATGAACTGGGACAGCAGCAACGTCACGACGCCGAGGGCGAACACGCCGATCGTGTGCGTCACGGTGACCGTTGCCCCGAGCGCCACCGCGTGGCGCGGGCGCCCGCGCGCGCCCACCAGGTAGGCGGCGACCATCGCCTTGCCGTGGCCCGGCGAGAGCGCGTGCACTGCGCCCCAGGCGAACGCGGCCAGCAGAAGGAACACGAGCACGCCGTGGCCGGCGATTGCGTCGTCGAGCACCCGTGCGAACCCGTCGCCCGATCGCTCGTGGGTCACCGGCGCGCTTGCGAACGGGCTCGGCGGCGCGCTCACGGTGCCGTGCCCGGGCTTGACCACGAAGCCGGCTGAGCGCTGGTCGAGCGGCGAGGACAGCGTGTCCTTCGGATAGGCGCGGAGCCCGCCGGTGGGGTCGGCGGCCGGCACGCTCGAGCTCACTGCCATGCCCGCCCCCGGTTGGATCACGATCGCCTTCCAGCCGACGCGTCCTTCGAACGTGACATCTCGTAGCCGCACCGAGCGCGGGTCGGAGACGCGGGCCGAGAGGGGCAGCTCCACTCGCGTCAGCCTCAGACCGCCCTGCCCGGGCGGGAAGGCGATCGACGCTCCGGGCTCGTCGTGAAGCTGGACCCGCCGCCCGTTCACGGTGAGCTCGAGGGCGCGCATCACCTCGGCGCGCTTCTTCGCCAGCACGGCCGACGGCGCCAGTCCGCGCTCCTGGAACGTCGGGATCTCGGCCTGGTCGAGGATGTAGCGCACCCGCACCTGGCCGGTCGATACCCGCACCTGGTCGAGGTGGTTGATGCTGAAGTTGCCCAGCGGATGCGCGCCTGCGGCGGGCGCTACCGCGAGCAGCGCCACGGCGATCGCTCCAAGCAGGAGCCGCTTCACCGGAGCGCTTCCTGCGCCTGCGGCGCGTAGAGCGGGTTGAAGCGCGGATTCAGCTCGAGCGCGCGAGCGAGGTACGAGCGCGCGGTCCCGCCGCGGCCGGCGCCCTTGGCTGCCATGCCCGCGTGGAAGAGAAGCATCGGGTCGCGCGACCCGAGCCGCAGCGACCGCTTCGCCCAGCGCAGCCCGGCATCCGGTCGCCCGGCACGCGTGTAGCCCCAGCCGAGGGCGTCGGCTGAGCGGACGCTCGGGGCCTGCGCCCAAGCGCGGCGCGCCAGCACGACCGCCCGCGCCGTGCTGCCGTGACTCGCCTCGAACAGCGCGAGGTCCACGTCGGTGTTCACCCCGTTCGCCCGAAGCAGCTGCTCCTCGGCGCGCACGAGCGCGAGATCCCGGCGCGCCTGCGCGTGGCGGCCCGCGGCCAGCTCCGCCTCGCCGAGGCCGACCACGTACTCGGGAAGCGGAAGGCGCGCCACGGCGGAGCGATACCGGCGAATCGCAGCGGGCAGGTCGCCGCCCGCCGCCTCCACCCGGGCGAGCCCCGCGCCGGCGGGCACGTAGCGCGGGAAGCGCGCGAGCGCGAGCCGATACGCCTCGCGGGCGGGCCCGAGCCGGCCCGTCTCGAACAGCAGGTTCCCGAGCAGCGTCTGCACGTACGCCACGTTCTCAGGGGCATCGCCGCCCGCGGACACCGCTAGGCGCATCGCGGCGATGGCGCCGGCCAGGTCGCCGTGCAGCTCGCGGAAGTAGGAGACGCGCGCGTAGGAGGAGAGGTTCGGCTTGAGGTCCACCATGCGCTGCAACGTGTCGCCCGCCTGGCGGTATCGCCCGAGCTCCACGTAGGCGTCGACGATCACGCCGAGCGGCTTCACCACGTCCGGCGCCAGCGCGTGAGCCCGCAGCCCGTAGTCCAGGCCGCCGCGGAAATCGTGGCGCGCCAGGGCGAGCGTGCCCATGCCCACCGTGGCGGCGGGATCGCGTCGGTCGAGCGCGAGTGCTCTTCGGTATACGGCGCCGGCGCGTGTGTAGAAGCTCGCGTCGCCGGTCTCGCGCACCTTCTGGAGGTACGCGTCGCCGAGGAATCCGTAGCCGCGCGAGTCGCGCGGATGCGCGCGCACCAGCGCCTGGAAGCTGCGGATGCGCGTGTCGGTGCTCGCGCCCACCAGGCTCCCGGCGCCAGGCGCCGAGTCCGCGCTCGAGCGGGCGGGCGTGGAAGAGCGGTTCACGAGCATCAGCACCGCGAGCGCCGCCACGAAGGCGAGCGCCGCGGCGGCAAGAGTCTTGGTGAGTGTGTGGCGTGCGAGCGTCATCGAGTCTCAGAACGGAGCGGAGCGGGGGACCGCACCGTGGCGCGGTCCCCCGGATCCGGTGGTTACGGCTGAGCCGGCGTCGGGTCGTGCGGCGGCTCCATGCGCTTCAGCGCGGAGTCGAAGCCCGAGGTCGGTACGGCCACGTAGGGGAAGGTGGACAGGAACGGCTTGTCGTTCTGGTCCACTCCGTCCCCGAGCGGCACCTTGTTGCCCTTCAGGAAGCCGGCGATCACGCGCAGCTCGATGTCCGTGACGTCGTCGCCGAGGCGGCGGCCGTCAGGGAAGCCGGCGAGGTCGCCCGCGAGCACGCCGAACCGGTTGGGTGTCGACGTGGGCGGCACGCCAAGGTTGAGCTTGAGCGTGTCCGCCGGCACGGCGTCCTTCGAGATCATCGTCTTGCCCGGGATCCCCGTGAGCAGCGCCTGCACGATGTCCGTGCGGTTGGTCTCCGGCGCGTTCACGTGGAACAGCAGGTTCATCACCTTCGCCAGCTCGGGGTTCAGCGCGAACTTGCCGTAGTTCTTCGCGTCGTCCTTCGGCTGGGTGCGGTTGAACTTGTCCTTCTGCCCGAGCGGGATCACGACCTCGTTGATCAGCGGGTTGCCGAGCCTGCTCACCTGGACGAATCCGTTGGACTTGCCCTTGGTGGCGGCCGACTTCGCGTTCGTCACCTGCAGCCGCGCGCGCTCGGTGGACGACCACACGCCCACGACCGCGTTGCTCGCCGCCGGGCCCGAGACGGACTTGCCGTCACGGGTAACCTGGGCCTTCGGCACCTGCAGCGCGATCGAGTGCACGCCGTAGCCGGCGAGGTCGTCCTTGCCGCCGCCGGCGTTCCCCGTGCCCATGCGCAGGTTGATCGCGTCGAACGTGGTACCGAGGTCCACGAAGAACGGATCGTCGCGCTGGCCGGCGAACACCTTGCCGCCGCCCTTCACCGACCGGATCGCCTGATTCGCGACGGCGGTGTAGTTCGGGATCGTCTTCGGCCCGACGTTGTTCGGCGCAACGGGCAGGCCGTGCGCGATGACCTTGGACGACTTCAGCTTGCCCTTCTTGTAGGTCTCGCGCGTGACGCTGTAGGACTGCTGCACGTTCAGCTTCGGATCGCGGATCGAGCTGACGCCCGGCAGCGCGTACAGGAACGAGTTCTTGTTCAGCGTCTTCGTCTTGAACTTGAACTCGTAACGGACGTCGGCCACGCCGTCGCCCGTGTTGTCGACGTTGATGTAGTAGTGCGCGCGGTCGTCGAACCTGTAGAAGTTCGGGCCGCCCGCTGGATCCTCGAACGGGATCCAGTTGCTCACCACCGTGATCGCGCCGGGCGCGTCGTTGGCGGTGAACGCGTACAGGTCGGTGTCGTCCCCGGTGGGGTCGAGCGCCGTGAGCGGTGCCTCGCGGTGGCTAGAGCCGAGGCTCAGGGGCACCGCGATGGCTGCGGCCGCCATCACGGCGACCAGCAGGAAGAGCCGTCGCATCCTCACTCCTTTGATCGGTCTTGAGGGAACGGCCCCGTCGGAATACGTATGGGGCCAGACGGGGTATCTGGCCGACTTATTCGCGCGCGCCCTAGGCGCGGATCACACGGATGTGAAGGTCAGCCCGGGATGCCGGGGGCGGCGTCCGGATGCGAGGCGTCCTGGAACTCTCGGAACAGCCCGGTCACGACGAACGCGGTCTGCTCTCCGATGTCCACCGCGTTGTCGCCGATCCGCTCGATGCTGCGTGCCACGAGCATCATCAGGAGCGACCACTCGCGCGTGTCCTCGTCGGCGCTGCACTCGAGCACCTCTCTGAAGATCTCTCGATTCAGCCGATCGATCACGTCGTCCTGGTTCACGAGGTCCTCGGCAAGCGCGACGTCGCGCGACGCGAACGCCTGCTTCGCCTGACCCACCTGGAACGCCGCTTGGCGGCCCATCTTCAGCAGGCGCTTGAGGATTGCCTCTTGAACCGGCGGCTCGTTGCCGGCGACCGGCAGCATCTTCGCGATGTTCACGCACTGGTCGCCCATGCGCTCCATGTGCTTCACCACGTCGAGCAGCGCCGCGACGAGACGGAGGTCCGTCGCTACCGGCGCCTGGCGAGCGAGCAGCGACAGGATCCCCTGGTGCACCTCGAGGTAGCGCCCGTCGATCCGGTCGTCGTCGGCGATCACCATCGTGGCGAGCTCCACGTCCTGGTGCTCGAGCGCCTCCATCACTCGGTTGAGCGCGTCGACCACCATGTCGAGCCCGCCCAGCGCCTGCGACTCGAGCTTGGCCAGCTCCCCCTTGAAGTGAACCCGCGTTTCCTGCATCAACCGAACTTCCCGGTGACGTACTGCTCGGTGCGATCGTCGTCGGGGTTCGTGAACATCTTGTCGGTGGGCGCATGCTCGATCAGCTCGCCGTCGAGCATGAACGCGGTCGTGTCCGCCACTCGCGCGGCCTGCTGCATGTTGTGCGTGACGATCACGATCGTGTAGCGCTGCTTCAGCTCTTCCACGAGCTCCTCGATGCGGAGGGTGGAGATCGGGTCGAGCGCCGAGGCCGGCTCGTCCATGAGGATGACCTCGGGCTCCACGGCGAGCGTACGCGCGATGCAGAGGCGCTGCTGCTGGCCGCCGGAGAGGCTGATGCCGGGGTCCTTCAGCCGGTCCTTCACCTCTTCCCAGAGGCCGGCCCCGCGCAGCGACGTCTCCACGCGGTCGCGTAGCCCCGGCCCCTTCGCACCGGTAAGCCGCAGGCCGGCCGCCACGTTGTCGAAGATCGACATCGTGGGGAACGGGTTCGGCTTCTGGAACACCATGCCCACCAGCCGGCGGACCGCGACGACATCGATCTTCGGGTCGTACACGTTCACCTCGTCGAGCAGTACCTCGCCGTCCGCGCGGGCGCCCGGGATCTCCTCGTGCATGCGGTTGATGCAGCGGACCATCGTGGACTTGCCGCAGCCGGAGGGCCCGATGATCGCCGTGGCCCGGTTCGGCTCGAAGTCGAGGGTCAGATTCTTGACCGCGTGCGTGTTGCCGTACCAGGCGTTCAACTCGCGGATGCCGACGTTGTGAGCGGCCTTGGACGATCCGGGCGGCGGCCTATCCGCGCTCGGCGCGGCAGCCGCCCGCTCGGAGCGCGGCTCCTGCGAGCGCGGGAACGGTGTGGGCACGATGCCAGCCTCCTGCTCGGCGTCCTGGGCGCGTTCGTACGTCATGTCAGTCGGCTCCTTCGCGCGACGAGTCTCGCAAATAGGGTGAGCAGCAGGATCATCAACACGAGCGTGAGCGCCGCGCCCCAGGCGCGCTCCACGAGTCGGTTGTTGGGCTGCGTGATGTCGTTGAAGATCTGGATCGGGAGCGAGTTGGTTCGCTCGTTCAGATTGAAGTTGGTGCCGTTCACGATCGCAGACGTGAACAGCAGCGGGGCGGTCTCGCCGGCAGCACGGGCCACTGCGAGCAGCGTGCCGGTCACGATCCCGGGCAGCGCGGTGGGAAGCACCACGCGGGCCACGACGCGCCAGCGCGGCGCGCCAAGCGCCAGCGCCGCCTCGCGCAGCGACTCCGGCACGAGCAGGAGCACCACCTCGGACGCGCGCGTGACGACCGGCAGCATCAGCAGCGCGAGAGCCACCGACCCCTTCCAGCCGGCGAAGCCCACGCCGCTCACCCCGGTGAGCACGAGCGTGATGTAGATGAACAGCCCGAACACGATCGACGGCACGCCCGTCATCACGTCAACGAAGTAGCGGACCGCCTTGGCGAACGGCCTGTCGCGGCCGTACTCCGTGAGGTACAGCGCGACGCCAACGCCGAGCGGCACGGCGATCGCCGTGGCGAGCGCGACGAGCTCGATCGTCCCGAGGATCGCGCTCTTGACGCCGCCCGGGTCGCCGAGGAACGCGCCGGTCGGATCGCTCGTGAAGAAGCTCGTGCTGAGCGCACCCGCGCCCTTCTTGATGAGGTAGTAGAGGAGGAGCACGAGCGGGATCAGCGCGACGATCGTCGCCGTCGCGAGGAGGCCGCGTGCGAGCCGGTCCGAGCGCCGGCGCCGGGGGGAGATAGCCGGGATGGCTGTCATACGGGAGCCGCTTCGTTGGTTGCGCGGCGGCCGTGCACCCCGCGGTTCACCAGCACACGGGCGAGCGCGTTCACGACAAGGGTGAGCACGAACAGCACGAGGCCGGCCGCGATCAGCGCCGCGCGGTGGATCGGGTCGCTGGCCGCCTCACCGAACTCGTTCGCGATCACCGCGGCCAGGGTGTAGCCCTGGTCGAACAGCTGCTTGCCGATCTGCGGCGCGTTGCCGATCACGAGCGTGACGGCGATGGTCTCGCCGATGGCGCGCCCGAGCCCGAGCATCGCGGCACCCGATATGCCAGCGCGCGAGTAAGGAAGCACCGCCATCCGGATCATCTCCCAGCGCGTCGCGCCGAGCGCGAGTGCCGCCTCCTTGTGCTCGGCGGGCACCGTGCTGATCACCTCGCGGCTGATGGCCGTGACGATCGGGATGAGCATGATCGCCAGGATCAGGCCGCCGATGAAGTAGTTCGGGCCTGCCACCGGTCCGCCGACGAAGGGCAGGAAGCTGAACTTGTCCGCGAACCACTGCTCGGCCGGCTTCAGCTTCGGGATCAGCACGTACACGCCCCAGAGGCCGAGAACGACCGACGGGAATGCGGCGAGAAGCTCGATCGTGAACGAGAGCACTCCGCGGATCCGCCTGGGCGCGAACTCGGTCACGAAGAGTGCCGTGCCAACCGCCACCGGAACTCCGATCACGAGCGCGACCACGGACGTGATCAACGTGCCGGCGAGCAGTGGCAGCGCGCCGAAGATCTCCTTCGACACGTCCCAGTTGTTGTCGAAGGTGAAGCCGAACACGCCGAAGCGGTCGAACGCCGGCTTCGCCTCGATGTAGAGGCGGATGAAGAAGAAGCCGATGAGCGCGAGGATCCCGGCCGCCAGCGCGGTCAGGATCCAGCGGAGGAGCCTGTCTCCGATCCCGGAAAGCGGCGACCGCTCGAGGATCGAGCGGCCGCCACCGAGCTCTACGGAGCGAGCTTCCATCCCGTTACGACGAGCCTCCCAGCGGGCTGCCGTTGCACTTCAGGCCCTTGACGGCCGTCTGCGCCTTGGTCTGGATCGCGCTGGGCAGCTTCGCGTACTGCAGCTGTCCGAGCACGGACTGGCCCTGGTTCACCGCGTAGTTGAGGAAGGTGCCGAGCGCCGGAGCGTCGCCCTTCTTCAGCACGCCGGCCTTGCAGTCGTCCTGGTAGACGATGACGAACGTCTGCGAGGCGATCGGGTATGCGGCCGGGTTCGGCGAGTCGATGATCGTGAACTCCAGGTTCGAGGGAACCTTCACGCCCTCGCCGGCGGCGGTCGTCGACTGCAGCGACGGCGCCACGAACTTGCCCGACTTGTTCTTCACGTCAGCGGTCGTGAAGTTGTTCTGAAGGGCGTACGCCTGCTCGACGTAGCCGATCGAGCCCGCGGTCTGCTTGATCGCGGCCGCGACGCCGTCGTTGCCCTTGGCGCCCGTGCCGGTGGGCCACTTCACGGTCTTGTCCGAGCCCACCTTGCTGCTCCACTCCTTGGAGTAGTTCACGAGGAAGGTCGTGAAGCCCTTCGTGGTGCCGGACTCGTCGGAGCGGTGGATCACCGTGATGTTCGACGACGGCAGACTCAGGCCCGGGTTGAGCTTGGCGATCGCGGGGTCGTTCCACTTCTTGATCTTGCCGAGGAAGATGTCCGCGACCGTCGCGCCGTCGAGCTTGAGGCCCGCCTTGAGGCCGCTGACGTTGTAGGAGACCGTGATGGCGCCGAACGCGACCGGGATGTGGACCGGGTCGCCCTTCTTCTTGGCGGCTGCGATCTCCTCGGGCTTCATGGGCGGGTCGCTGCCGGCGAAGGCCACCGTGCCGCTCGTGAGCTGCGCGATTCCGGCGCCCGAGCCCACGGGCTGGTAGTTGATGGTCGCGCCCTTGCCCTTGAGGCTGCTGCCCCATTGCTGGTAGATCGGCGCGGCGAACGTGGAGCCGGCTCCGTCCGCGGTGCCGCTAGAGCTTCCGCCCCCGCCCCCCGAGCCGCTCGAGTTGTTGTTGCTGCTGCCGCAAGCCGCCACTCCGATGGCGAGCACGGAGGCGGCAGCCATGGCAAGCCACTGGCGTGACTTCACTGATGCTCCTTCTTTCGGTTACGTGGCGGCGCGAGCCTTCCACGCAGTCGGCGGGAGTCTGTTACCGACTTGTGGCGGCCGTGTGAAAAAGATGTGAAGGGCCTGAATTGCCCTCCGCGGACAGCCGGTAGCCGAAGCCGAAATGGGTATGGATGAAGTTGCTGCCGGGCAGGGCGTGGTCGAGCTTCTGGCGGAGTTTCGACACGTAGACGTCGACCGAGCGGTCGCACTTGTCGAGCTCACTGCCCCAGACCTCTTTGTAGAGCTCCTCGCGGCTCACGATGCGCTCGAGGCGGCGGGTGAGCGCAGTGAGGAGCTGGAGCTCGCGCACGGTGAGGGAGAGCGGGCGCCCGCCTACGATTGCCGAGTACTCGGCCGGCCGGACCTCGAGCGCTCCCGCGTAGAGGACCTCGCCCTGAATCGCGCTCTCCATGGCCGCCACGTTCACGCATCCTCCGCAAATCCCCGTTACCGATCCGTGACCTGGGTGTGAAGAACCTGTGGAAGCGCCACCCACGGCATCGCGGGTACCTAAACTTGGAGCTGCGGATGGGGCAACCTTTGACAATTGCCACGAGCCGCCTCGCTCCCACTGCGCGCGTACAGCCTGGTCCGATCAGGATCGCGATAGTCTACTCCGACAGCGGCTTC
>JBJMLG010000107.1:0-11044 GCA_045805385.1 Thermoleophilaceae bacterium | reverse complement strand
GTCGGCGGAGGTGCGGCAGGCCACGCGCGCGCCGGCTGAGCGGCCGCCGGTGATCAGCGCGAGCCCACTCAGAGCATCGCCGCGCAGCTGACCGATCACGGCTGTCCACGCCGCATCGAGCTGCGTGGCCGGCGCCGGGCTGCGGCGGCCGGCGACCCGGTACGGCTGCTCCACGAGCGCGACCGTGATGCCCAGCGCCTCGGCGGCCTCGGCAGCCGCGACGAGGTCGGGCGCGCCCACACCTCCGCCCGCGCCGTGGCCGAGCACCAGCGCGGTAGTCGCTCCGTCGACCGACTCGAGTTGCACGCGCGCCGGGCCGTGAGGTGTGTCGAGCTCGAATGCCATCAGCGCGTGCGCCGATACCAGCGCGGCGAGGTGGTCGGCGGGGGCTCCAGCGCGGCGCGTGCGACGAGCACGGTGGGCCGCTCGTCGCCGACGTGCCGCGCGAGCGCGTCGGCGAAGTCGTTGCTCAGCCCGTCGACGGTCTCCGCCTCGACGCCAAACGAGCGGGCGAGCGCCTCGAAGTCGGGGGAGGCGAGGTCCACGCCGAAGGTGGGGTCGCCCGCCTGCTGCTGGTCGAAGCGCAGCATCCCGTACCCGCCGTCGTCCACGATCACCTGGGTGACCGGAATCTGCTCCTGCGCGACCGTCGCGAGCTCGCCCACGGCGTAAAGGAAGCCGCCGTCGCCCGCGACGCTCACAACCGGTGCCACTCCGGCGAGCGCCGAGCCGATCGCCAGCGGGAAGCCGTACCCGAGTGTGCCCCACCCCATCGGGTAGGCGAGACGGCGCGGCCCTGGGACGGGATGGAACCCGGCGAGCCAGTAGCCGGGGATGCACATGTCGGCGACCACGAGAGCTTCGGCGGGGACCGCGCGCTCGAACGACTCGAGGAACTCGATCTCCCGGGGGTATTCCTCGCGCAGGCGCTCCCGCGCTCGGGAGCGCAGGTCGGCCAGTTCTTTCGCGATCCCCTGGATGCGACCGCGCGGCTCGATCAGCCGGGCCAGCTCGGCGGTTGTGGTCGAAGCGTCGCCCTCGAGCACGACGTCCGCCCGGTAGTTCTTCGTAGCGTCCGCCGGATCGATGTTCACCGCCACGAGTGCCGGCGGCTGTGGCATGGCCCAGTTCTGGGTCATCATCCCGTCGAAGTCGGTGCCGATGGCGATCACCACGTCGGCCTCGTCCCACATCCGGCCCGCCTCCGGCAAGTGCGGCGGGAGGCCGACGGCGCACGGGTGCCTCGTGCCAAGCAGGCCTCGCGCCATGTAGGTCGTCATCACCGGCGCCGAGAGGCGCTCGGCCAGCTCCTCGACGGCCTCGCGGGCGTCGGCACGGAGCGCGCCGCCGCCCGCCCAGATGAGCGGACGTTCGGCGCGCTCGATCACGCCGGCTGCCTCACGTAGCCGCTTCTCCGGCGGGCCATGACGGAGGTAGGCGGTTGGTGCGGCCGGTGGCTGCGCGGGCTGCTCGACGGCGGCCGACAGCACGTCGGTCGGGACCTCGAGGTAGACGGGCCGGCTCGGTGGCGCCACCGCAATGGCGCAAGCGTCCGCCACCGCTTGGCCGAGCGATGCCGGATCGGTGACGCGCATGGTGTGCTTGGTGACCGGCTTGAACATCGCCTCCTGGTCGGTGGCCTCGTGGAGCGCGCCGCGGTAGACGCCGGGGCGCCGCAGCGTGGCCGGGATGTCCGTGGCGATCACCACGACTGCCGAGCCGGACGCCCAGGCCTCGCCGAGCGCGCCGAGCGTGTTCGCGGCGCCGGGGCCGGTGGTGGTGATCGCGATCCCCGGCCGCCCGGTCGCGCGCGAGAACCCGTCGGCCGCGTACACCGCCGTCTGTTCGTGGCGCACGCCCACGAGCCGGATGTCCGAGCGCGCGAGGGCCTTCCACGCAGCGAGGTTGTGCACGCCGGGAAGCCCGAACGCGACATCGACACCGCAGGCCTCGAGCCCTCGGACCAGGAGGTCGCCGCCAGTCACGGCAGGGGTTCTAACAGGAGCAGCGCGAGTTACGCGGTTCGCGCCTCGACGAAGCGCTCGCCGAAGCCGCCCGCCGCGATCTCGTCGCAGAGCGCGTCCACGACGGAGGCATCGAACTGAGTGCCGGCGTGGCGGCGCAGCTCGCGCAGCGCCTCGCCGTGCGAGGTGCCCGCGCGGTAGGGGCGGTCCGAGGTCATCGCGTGGAACGCGTCGCAGGCGCAGATGATGCGTGCGCCCATCGGAATGTCGTCACCCCCGAGTCCGTCGGGGTAGCCGCCGCCGTCCCAGCGCTCGTGGGCCGAGCGGACCAGCGGGTGCACCGACTCGAAGAACGGGATGTGGCGGAGCATGCGCTCGCCGATCACGGTGTGCTCCTTCACCTGCTCGAACTCGGCGTCGGTGAGCGGCCCCGGCTTGTTGAGGATGTAGCTCGGCACGCCGATCTTGCCGATGTCGTGCAGCAGGGCGCCGTAGCGCAGCGTGCGCAGCTGCTGGCCCACGAGGCCGAGCCGCGCGCCCACGCGCTCGGTCAGGTCCGCGACCTGGCGGGCGTGATCTGCCGTATACGAATCCTTCGTCTCGAGCGCGTCGGAGAGCATCGCGAGCGTGTTCATGAAAGTTCCCTCGAGTCCTTCGAGGAGGGAGCTCCGGTGCAGGGCGCTCCCCACCTGTATGGCGACCATGTCCGCGAAGAGCAGGTCGTCCGTGTCGAACGCACCCGTCGCGACGTCCTCGATGTTCAACACGCCCCAGATGTCTCCTCCCACGCGGATGGGGACTGCAAGCTCCGACCCGGCCTGCGTGGCCACGTCGGGGCGGATGAAGTCGGGATCGCGCATGGTGTCGGCGATCATCGCCGGCTCGCCGGTGCGCGCGACGCGCCCCATCACGCCGCTCCGCACGTGCTGGCGCCAGCTGAACGCGTCCTCCATCTCGTCGAAAAGCGGGCCGCAGGCCGCGACCGGCGCGAGCACGCCGTCGCCGTCCACCCACATGACCCCGACGAGGACGGCGCCGAACGCCTCCTGCAGCTCGCGCGCCGTCACCGTCGCGATCTCTGCTGGATCCTGAAGCGACATCAGGCGCGCGCCCAGGCGGCTTGCCACGGCGAGCCGCTCGCGCTCGCGCCTGCGCGCGGGGAGCTCGACCACCTCGTCCTGGTGCCGACCAGATGGCGGCCTCGTCACGGTGTCGCCCTTGCGCTTCATCCCGTAGAGGCGCCTGTCGGCCTCGCGCAGCAGCGTGTCCTTGCTCGGGCCGTCGTCCGGCCAGCCGGCGATTCCGTAGGAGAAGGCGCCGCGCGGCTCGCTCGCCGTCAGCTCCTCGGCCGCGCGGGAGGCGACGAAGCCGGCGGACCGCGCGTCCGTCTCGGGCAGGACGAGCGCGAACTCGTCGCCACCGATGCGGAAGGCGAAGTCAGAGGTGCGGCAGGCCGCCATGAGCGCCGCGGCGGTATGACGGAGCACGCGGTCGCCCTCGGCGTGTCCGTCGGTGTCGTTGATCAGCTTGAAGCCGTCGAGGTCGAACAGCACGGTGCTGAACTCGCCGCCGTGCCGGCGGCAGCGCTCGAGCTCGCGCGCGATTGTCTCGTGGAACTCGCGGTGGTTCAGCAGCCCGGTGAGCGGGTCGCGTGAGGCGAGCGCCTGCTGGGCCTCGTATAGGCGCGCGTTGGTGAGCGCGATGGCGGCCTGGGCCGCGTAGGACTGAAGCAGCTCGACGTCGTTCGGCAGGAACGTTCGGTTGCCGTTGGCCAGCGCAACCAGCACGCCGAGCGCGCGGCCGTGGTACACGAGCGGGGCCGCGCAGAGCGAGCCGAGCGGCATGGTCGGGTGGCACGGGAGCGCCTCGAGGCCCGGCACGTCGCCGAGGTCGTCGATGAGGATCGCCTCGTCGAGCAGGCGCTCGCTGCCCTTTGCCCAGCGCTCGAGCGCCGTGACGGTCTCCTGGGGGAGCCCGGACGAGCTCTCGCACCGCATCGCATCGTTGTCCTCGATCAGTAGCGCGAACTCCTTGCCGCCCACCGCCGACTGGGCGTTGCGGGTCACCTTCGCGAGCACATCGCCGAGCCTGAGGTCGGACACGAGCTCCTGGAGAGAGGTGGCGAGCCGCTCGGCCACATCGGCCTGCGCTTCCGCCTTGGCCTCGAGCAGACGCCAGGCACGCCGGCGGTCGCGCCGGGCGCGGCGCGCCACCTCGGCGCCGCCGACGGCCACCACGGCGGCCGCCTCCGGGAGGAGCGCGGGGTCGAAGATTTGCGCGCCACCCAGGACGGTCGCCATGCCGAGCAGCGAGAGCAGCCACGCCCGCAGCCTCGTGCCGCCGCCCTGCCAGCGCAGGTCGTAGATGCAGGTGTCGCCGCCGTCGCGCGCGCACACCGGGTGGCTTACGCGCGCGAGGGGCTGGCCGAAGATGTTCGGCGCCGCGGACAGCAGGCCGACGTTGAGCTGGCAGTCGAACGGGTGGTAGCCCTTGCCGGTCACGTCCACGTAGCGGATGCGCGCGTGGTCGCGGCCGATGGCGATCGCCTCCATGCGGTGCGTGAGCGTGAACTTGCCGGAGGCGCGCACGATGTTCCGGTACACGAGCCGCGGTGAGCCGAGCGCGCGCAGCGAGAGCTTCACGCCCTGGCCCACGTTGAAGTCCATCGCGTGCTCGCCCATGTGGCGGGCCACGTGCGGGTCGTGGAGGATCTCCGAGGCGGCCTCGAACAGGTCGATCTTCCGCTCGAACGAGAACCAGTGGTTCTCGTCGCGAAGCCGCTCCTCCTGGTCCTCCACGCCGCAGCGGGCAAGCAGCCGGTCGACGGCCTTGCGCCCGCCCTCCCGTTCCACATAGGACAGGATCAGGCGCGACGTGATGCCGCTCGTCTCTCGGGCCTCGGCCGCCTCCCCTGGCGCAGGCATGGCAAGGGCCGCTCTTGGCGCGGTTCCCATACGCCAGTTTTCGGCTCGTGCGGTCGCGCGCTTGAGGCGCGAACCGCCCAGATTTACCCCAAACGCGGTATGGCGGTGCCTAAGGGCGCATCCCATATGTGCCGAACACACGGGAGAACTGACTTCGGGAGGACCGTCGATGGATGCTGGACGCGATCGCTGGATGAACGTCGGCCGCTCGGCCGAGCGAGATGCCGCGCGTGCGGGGGCTGACGCCGCCGCGGCTGCGCTCGGCGGTCGCGACGCGGCGCTGATGGTGGTCTTCTGCTCTCACGAGTACGACCACCCCGCGCTGCTCGCGGCGGTGAACGAGCAGTCCGGCGGCGCGCCGCTGATCGGCTGCTCCACTGCGGGCGAGATCGCGACCGACGGGCCGGGCGACTCGAGCGCCGTGGTGGTCGCCTTCGGCGGCGAGGGCTTCTGCGCGTCCACCTCCGTGAGCCGACGCGCTTCCTCGGATCTGCGCGCGGCCGGCGCCGCCGTGGCGGGCAGCCTCGAGAGCCTCAACGGCGGGCATGGCGAGCGGGTGCTGGTCCTGCTCACCGACGGGCTTGCGGGGGACCAGCAGGAGGTCGTGCGCGGCGCGTACGGCGTGGCTGGCGCCGCGGTTCCGCTTGTCGGCGGCTGCGCAGGCGACGGCCTCGAGATGAAGTCGACCGTGCAGTTCCACGGGTCAGAGGTCCTCACGGACGCTGTCGTGGGCGCCGCCCTCGGCTCCGACGGACCACTTGGGATCGGGGTGCGTCACGGCTGGCGGAAGGTGGGCGAGCCGATGCTCGTGACCAAGGCTTCCTACAACCGCGTCTACAGCCTCGCCGGCCAGCCCGCGCTCGACGTCTACCTCGACCGCCTCGGCGCGCCCGCGGAGGCTCGCAACGATGCGGCCGCGTTCACCCGCTTTGCCCTCACCCATCCGCTCGGCCTCGATCGCCGCAGCGGGGAGGAGCACGTGCGCTTCATCGGCGAGGCGGACTTCGACGAGCGCTCGATCGTTTCGATCGCCGAGGTGCCGCAGGGCGGGCTCGCGTGGTTCATGGAGGGCGACTCCGACTCGGTGCTGCGCGCGACCGACGCCGCCTGCGCCGACGCCGTCGAGGCCCTCGGCGGCGCCAAGCCGCTCGGGGTGCTGGCGTTCGACTGCATCGCCCGCCGCGGGGTGCTCGGCGAGGACGGCATCAAGACCGAGGTTGACCGCGTATCGGAGCGCGCAGGGAATGTGCCGGTGGCGGGCTTCTATACCTACGGCGAGATCGCCCGTACGCGCGGCATCAGCGGCTTCCACAACCAGACGCTCGTCGTCATGGCGGTCGGCTGAGGATGTCGATGGGTCGGAACTGGTCCACCCAGCAGCTGGTCGAGTTCCTGGCTGTGGTGTCCTCCTTCGGCGAGGAGGACGCTGCCACGCGTGGAGGCGCCGAGCGCGCCGCCGAGGCGCTCGAGGCAGAGGTCGCCGCGGTCGTCCGCGACGGCCGCGTGGTGAGCTCGGTCGGCTTCCCGGCCGGCCAGGTTCCGGAGCAGGAGCTGCTCGAGGTCGCGCGCGGCACGCGTCGAGACATCGGCGTGCCCGGCCTCGGCATGTGCGAGGCGGTGAGCGCGCCGCTCGACGACTCCGTGCCCGGCACCCTGATCGCGTCGCGCTGCGACGGCGGCTTCAACTCCGAAGAGCTCGACCTGCTGCGCGGCATGGGCCGCGTGCTCGGACTCAACCTGGGGATGATCCGCGCGCTCGAGTCGCTCCAGGGGCGCCAGCGCCTGCTCGAGACACTCTCGGGCATCCAGCGAAGGATCTCCCGGCGCGCGCCGCTCACAGACGTTCTTCAGGCCGTGGTCGACGGCGCGTCCCGGCTGCTCGGCGATCCCGTGGCGAGCGTGCGGCTGGTCGAGCAAGACGACCCGTCGATGATGGCGATCGTCGCTCACACCGGCATGAGCGACGAGCAGATGGAGCAACTTCGCCGCTCGCCCGTGGGCGAGGGAGCCGGTGGCAGGGCGATCGCCGAGGCACGCGTGGTCGTGACCAACGACTACGGCGAGATGCCGGGTGCGCTCGCCCCGTTCGCCGACCGCGGCCTGCACGCAGCGATCGCCGCCCCGGTGCACGACAGCGGCCGCACGGTCGGCGCTCTGGTGATCGCTTCCTACGACGGCGAGCGCCGCTACGGGCCGGTCGAGCAGGAGACGCTCGTGGCCTTCGCGGAGCACGCGAGCCTGGCGGTGACCGATGCGAAGCTCGCGGACGCGCTGGTGCACCAGGCTCTGCACGACTCGCTCACCGGCCTGCCCAACCGCTCACTCTTCATGGACCGGCTGGGTCACTGCCTTGCGCGGAGCACGCGCGGAATGAACCATGCCGCCGTGCTGTACATCGACGTGGACGCCTTCAAGTCCGTGAACGACAGCCTCGGCCACGCGGCGGGCGACGAGCTGCTCATGACCGTCGCCGCCCGGCTCGACTCAAGCGTGCGGCCGGGCGACACGGTCGCGCGCCTGGGCGGCGACGAGTTCGTGGTGCTGCTCGAGGAGGTCGAGTCGCCGCATGAGGCCTCCCGCGTGGCCGAGCGCGTGCTCGAGGAGCTGCGGAAGCCCTGCACGCTGCACGGCCAGGAGCTGATCGTGACGGCGAGCATCGGCATCGCGACGGGCTTCGAGGGGGCCGCGGAGCTGGTCCGCAACGCCGACGTGGCGATGTACCGGGCGAAGTCGACCGGGAAGGGCCGCTACGAGCTGTTCGAACCCGGCATGCGCGACCGCATAGTGGAGCGCGTCACGCTCGAGCGCCACCTGCGCCGCGCGCTCGAGTGCGACGAGCTCGCGCTCGCCTATCAGCCGATCGTGCGCCTCGACACGGGCGAGATCGTGAGCGTCGAGGCGCTCGCGCGCTGGACCGACCCCGAGCTGGGGGTGGTGCCTCCCAACCGCTTCATCCCGGTTGCCGAGGAGGCCGGGCTGATCCTGCCGCTCGGGAGCTGGGTGCTCACGCAGGCCGTGCGCCAGGCCGCCGGCTGGCGGGCGCGTCTCGGCGATTCCGCGCCGACCGTGAACGTGAACGTCTCCGGCATCGAGCTGCAGCAAGCCGACGTCGTCGCCCGCGTGCGCGACACCCTCGCCGAGGAAGGGCTCCCGCCCGCATCGCTCGTGGTCGAGGTCACCGAGACCGTTCTGATGGACGACTCCGAGCACGTGCGCGCCACGCTCGCCGGCCTACGGGATATCGGCGTGCAGATCGCGGTCGACGACTTCGGCACCGGCTACTCGTCGCTGCAGTTCCTCAGCCGCTTCCCGATCGACGTGCTGAAGATCCCGAAGCCGTTCGTGGACGACGTGGACTCGCCGAGCGGCTCCTCCGCGCTCGCGCGCGCGATCATCGACCTGGCCCAGAACTTCAGCCTCCGCACGGTGGCCGAGGGCATCGAGCAGCCCGGTCAGGCGAACACGCTGCGCGACCTCGGCTGCTCATGGGGCCAGGGCTACCACTTCGCCCGGCCCGTGGACTCGGACGCGCTCGGAGATCTGCTCTACGGCGGCGCGCCCGAGGCGGCCTCGCCTCAGATGTAGAGCGGCAGGTCCGGCGGCAGCGCCGGGGCCTCTGCGTCGAGCAGTCCCTCCATCAGGCGGTCGTCGGGCGTCGGCGCCCGCAGGAAGTCCTCGGACTCGAGCCAGCGGAGCCAGCGGTCCCACGCGGCGACCTCCTCGCCGGCACGGCGCAGGCGCGCGTAGGCGCCGAGCTCCGTGGAGGTCCCGATCGACTGGTCGTAGCGATCGCGCAGGCGGTCGCGCCGGTCGAGCGCTCCGGCAAGCCGCTCGCGGGCTCGCTCGAGCTCCGGAGACACGGGCTTGGTCGGTGATGCCGTGGCTGTCATCGGTTCTCCTTCCGCCACGACGGGCGGCTGGACGGGTGCGGGGCAGAGGGAGGCCGGCGCACGCCCGGGCCGCGGTGGGGAGGGCTCTGCGACCCGAGCGCTGGAGACAGCCGGCGATCCATAGGTTCGGTGGAGTGTCTAAAGCAGCCTTAAGACCGTGGTTGCCATTCCGTAAACGTCGACGAGCACTACACACCCGCAGGATGCGTGAATCAAGGGCGCAGGCCCCTGCGTTTCGATCCGTTCAAGTCTTGGCGCACGAGTTCGTGCGCGTGCACCGCCCAGTCGCAGAGGAGCGGGCGCGTGTCGCGCGGGTCGATGATCTCCTCGACGCCGAAGCGCTCCGCGGTGCGGAACGGCGAGCGCACCGCGTTCAGCCGTTCCTCGATCTCGGCGCGCAGCGCGACCGGATCGGCGGCCGCCTCGAGCTCGCGCTTGTACGCCGCCTCTATTCCACCGGCCATCGGAAGCGAGCCCCAGTCGCCCGACGGCCACGCGAAGCGCAGGTTGAGACGGCTCGAGTCGCCGTGGCCGGCGCCCGCGATCCCGTAGACCTTCCGGACGAGCACCGACACCCACGGCACGGTCGCCTGGTGCACCGCCGCCAGCGCGCGAACGCCGCGCCTGATCGTGCCCTGGCGCTCGGACTCGGTGCCGATCACGAAGCCCGGCTGGTCGACGAAGTTCACGACGGGCAGGCGGAACTGGTCGCACATGTCGGCGAAGCGCACGAGCTTGTCCGAGGCCTCGGCCGTGAGTCCGCCGCCGTAGAAGCGCGGGTCGGAGGCCAGCACGCCGACCGGCCTGCCGCCGAGCCGCGCCAGGGCCGTCACCAGCGAGCCGCCGTAGCGCGAGCCGAGCTCGAACACGGAGCCCCTATCGAGCACGGCGTCGAGCAGCCGGCGCACCTTGTACGGCTTGCGCGGATCGCGCGGCACGATCTCGATCAGCTCCTGCTCGCGCCGGTCGGCGGGGTCGCTCGGCTCCACGCACGGCGGCGCCTCCCACACGCTCTGCGGGAGGTAGGAGAGGAAGCGCTTGAGCTGCGCGAGCGCGTCGTCCTCGTCGGCGGCCTCGTTGTCGACGGCGCCCGCCCGCGTCTGCGCCTTCGCGCCGCCGAGCTCCTCCTTGTCGGGCGCCTCGCCCATCGAGGCTGCCACGACCGGCGGGCCGGCCACGAACAGCTGCGCGGTGTTGCGAACGATCACGGAGAAGTGGCTCGCCGCGACCCGAGCGGCCCCCAGCCCCGCCACGGGCCCGAGCGCAGCGGCGACCACAGGAACGATCGAGAGGTTCTCCACCGCCAGCTCCCAGCCGGGCACGAACGGCACGTAGGTGAAGCCCATCGTCTCGAGCGTCTTCACGCTTCCGCCGCCGCCGGTGCCGTCCACGAGCCTCACGAGCGGCAACCGGAGGTCGTGCGCGGCGCGCTCGGCCCACACCATCTTCTGCCAGATCGCCGCGTCGGCCGCCCCGCCGCGCACCGTGAAGTCGTCGCCCTGCACGACGGCGCGGCGGCCGTCGATCCGCCCCTGCCCGACAACCATGTTGGCCGGCAGGAACGACTCGATCTCACCGTCGCTGTCGTAGTCGGCGTGGCCGGCTATCGCGCCGGTCTCGTGGAACGAGCCCGCGTCGAACAGGCGCTCTATCCGCTCGCGAACGGTAAGGCGACCGCTCGCGTGCTGGCGCGCCACACGCTCCTCGCCGCCCATGCGGCGCGCCATCTCCTCGCGGCGCCTCAGCTCCTCGACTTCGGGTTCCCAGCTCACGGGCGAGGCGCAGCATACGGTCCGCCCCTCAGTCCGTGTCGATCTTGTTGCCCTTGGCGTTCAGCACGTACCAGGGGGCGCCGAACTGGTTCAGGCCCTGCCCGGTGGTCTGTCCTTAAAGATTCCTGAGGCGCGGAATGCCTGGATAGGCCACACTTACCTTTCGGTCAGTTCATGGCGGGATTGGAAATCACATGAGGGCCGGGCTGGTGCTCGGGGCTGGAGGTGTGCTCGGCGGCGCCTGGCTCGTCGGTGCACTGGACGCCCTCGCGACCGAGACAGGATGGGACCCGGCCGCGGCCGACACGATCGTCGGCACGAGCGCCGGCTCGATGGTCGGATCGCTGCTGGGGGCCGGTGTGCCGCCGTGGTTCATGGTCGCCCATTCGGCGGGCGTGGTGTTCGACGGCCTCGTGGACGCCGAGGGACAGCCGGCGGCCGAGGCCGACCGCTCGGCGGGCGCAGTATTCCGGCTCCATCGCGGGCTGCCGCCG
>JBJMLG010000106.1:0-14191 GCA_045805385.1 Thermoleophilaceae bacterium | reverse complement strand
GCATGGCCGACGCGGTCGAGTGGGCATGCGACGATGCGGCGTTGACTGGGCGACCGTCAGAGCTCTGGGCGATCGACCTCGACGGGCTTCCGATCGTGAGCGACCCGAACGACGACAACGCCTGGGTGATCTCAGAGCCGGTACCGCCGGAAGGGCTGGTGTGCCTGGGATCGCCCCCGGATCTGCGCTTCGCGAATGATCGCGTCAAGCGTGCTGCCGGCAAGCCCTGGGCGTGGGGCTGAGCGCGCCCCCACTCGAGGACGCCTGAGCCCCGGTTGGGCTAGCCGCTGCCTTGCCGAGCGGCGTCGTTACCGGCGGCGGGGGGACCACTCAAGTCCGCTCGCCTCCCTTTCGATACAGGGAGAGCATGTTCGATCTGCAGGCAGCGCTTCGGCGTGTCATCGAGCAGGAGGGGTCGGATCTGCACCTGAAGGTCCCCTCCCGCCCGCTGATCCGCACACACGGAATCCTCGAGCCGATCCCGGACTCCGAGCCCCTGAGCCCGGAGGACACCGAGAAGGTGTTCCACGAGATGCTCACCAACGAGGAGCGCATCGAGGAGTTCGCGCGCGAGCACGAGGTGGACTTCTCGTACGCCGTCCCGGGCCTCGCGCGCTTCCGCGTGAACGCCTTCCGCCAGCGCGGCGTGATCTCGCTCGTCTGCCGCGCGATCCCCCACACGATCCGCACGGTTGAGGAGCTGAACCTCCCGGCGGTCATCGGCGACCTGGCCGAGGAGGAGCGCGGGATCATCCTCGTGACCGGCACGACCGGCTCCGGTAAGTCCACGACGCTCGCCGCGATGATCGACCGCATCAACACCACGCGGTCGAAGCACATCGTCACGATCGAGGACCCGATCGAGTTCCTACACCGCGACAAGCGCTCGATCATCAACCAGCGCGAGGTCGGCAACGACACCACTTCCTTCAAGCGGGCGCTTCGCCGCGTGCTGCGCCAGGACCCGGACGTGATCCTCGTCGGCGAGATGCGCGACGAGGAGACGGTCGCCACCGCGCTGTCCGCGGCCGAGACCGGCCACCTCGTGTTCTCCACGCTTCACACGGTGGACGCGCCGGAGACCGTGAACCGCATCATCGACTTCTTCCCGCCGCACATGCACCAGCAGGTGCGCGCGATGCTCGCCGGCACGCTCAAGGGCGTCATCTCCCAGCGGCTCGTGCGCACCCCCGACGGCAAGGGCCGCGTGGCCACCTGCGAGGTGCTGCGCATGACCGGCCGCGTTCGCGACATGATCGTGAACCCGGACGAGACCGGCCGCCTCACCGAGGCGATCGCCGAGGGCGAGTACTACGGGATGCAGACGTTCGACCAGGCGCTGCTCGCGCACGTGCAGGCCGGCCGGGTGTCGATGGAGGAGGCCCTCGCGGCCGCCACCAGCCCGCACGACTTCAAGCTCATGGTCTCCTCCGACGGCCAGCGCTCGACGTCGGTCGACCAGCTGCTCGCAACCTAGTCCCCCGCGCACGAGGATGCGACAATCGGGGGCTCTTGCTCTCGTCGGATCGCGAAATCCTGGACTACGGCTTCGAGGCCTTCAATCGCGGTGACTTCTTCGCCGCGAGCGAGTACTTCCATCCCGGCATCGTCTGGCGCGATCCCGCGGAGGTGCCGGACCCGAGCGAGCACCACGGCCCGGAGGCAGTGAGGACGCTCTGGCACTCCTTCGCCGAGCAGTGGACCGGGATGCGCATGGATCCCCTCGAGTTCGTCGAGGACGGCGAGCGGACGATGGTCCGCGTGAAGTTCAGCGGCTACGGCCGCGAGAGCGGGGCACCGATGGAGCTCGAGTTCTTCCAGGTCTGGACCTATCGGGATCTGCGCGCCACCCAAGTCGACTCCTTCCTGAGCCGCGAGCTCGCCGAGCAGGCTCTTCGCGCCCAGCCGGTCTAGGCTCGACCAACATCCCGTTCCCGATCAAGGAGCCCGATCCGTGCAGAGCACGCTCGGCCAGTTCAAGGAGACCGACTCGCAGGAGGCGTTCGCCCTCCAGAACTCCAAGCTTCTCCGCGTCCGGCTCGACGCCGTCACGATCCAGGCCACGCTCGGCTCGATGGTGGCCTACCAGGGCGACATCAAGTTCGAGCACGCCGGCAGCGGCGGCATGAGCCGCATGCTCAAGAAGGCGGTGACCGGTGAGGGCACCGATCTGATGAAGGTCTCCGGCGACGGCGAGGTCTTCCTCGGCGTGCACGGCCAGGACGTGCACCTCATCAAGCTGGAGAACGACAGCATCACCGTGAACGGTGCCAACGTCCTCGCGTTCGACACCGACATCGACTGGGACATCAAGCGGATCGAAGGCGTGTCCGGGATGCTCGGCGGAGGCCTGTACAACATGGAGCTGAAGGGCTCGGGCTGGCTCGCGGTGATCTCCGACGGTCCGCCGGTGCTTCTGAACGTGGGCGAGAAGCCGACGTTCGTGGACCCGCAGGCCGCCATCACGTGGTCGTCCGGCCTCAGCACCCAGGTGAAGACCGACGTGAACCTCAAGTCGCTGATCGGCCGCGCCTCCGGCGAGACGATCCAGCTCGGCTTCCAGGGTTCCGGCTGGGTGCTGGTCCAGCCGAGCGAGGGCCGCGTGAGCGCTTCGGCGAACGGCGGCGGCTCCGGCGGCGGGGGCACCAAGGGCCTCCTCGGCAACGTCCTCGGAGGCTGATTCGTAACACCGCGCACCCCGCCGTCGCAGGCGGGGTGCGACGGTAGCGCCCATGGCCCGTGTGTCGTCGTTTGAGCTGAATAATTCAGTACGAGCGACGACACCCGACAATGCGATCGCCGAGCTTGCGAAGAGGCAGCATGGCGTTATCGCTTACTCGCAGCTGTTAGCGCTTGGGCTTGACCGCAACGCGGTCGTGTATCGAGTGACGGTTGGGCGGCTGCACCGCATGCACAAAGGCGTGTACGCCGTCGCCCACGCGAAGGTCTCCTGGCTCGGGCAGCTCACGGCAGCGGTAATGGCGTGTGGCGCCGGCGCGGTGATCAGCCACCGGACGGCCGCGGATCTCTGGGGCATCCGCAAGACGAGCTCGCCGCGGATCGAAGTGACGACGACCAGGCGGATCCGGCGTCCGGGCATAGTCGTGCACCAGACGCGCCGCTTGCAAGACGGGGAACGCATGAGGCACGAGGGCATCCCCGTCACTGCTCCCGGGAGAACCCTTGACGATCTCGGAAGAGTGCTGCCTCCCGACCAACTGCAGCGCGCGGTCGAGGCAGCGGAGCGGCTGCGCTTGCTCGACCGCGCCACAGCGCGCTCGAAGGCAGTCATCGAAGCCATGGACGCGTTCGAACCAGAAGCACTGATGAGCCGGTCCGAATGGGAGGCGGAGTTCCTCGACTTCTGCAGAGACCACGGCATCCCGACCCCGACCCTCAATGCCGTCGTCCACGGCTACGAGGTCGACGCGCTCTGGAGAGAACAGGGCCTGATCGTCGAGCTCGACAGCTGGGAATTCCACAAGGGACGGCGGTCGTTCGAGCACGACCGCCAGAAGCGCGCGTATCTCAAGCGCAAGCGCTTCGAAGTCCTCAACTTCACCCACAGAATGCTCCGCGACGACGCCGAGGAATCCGCCGCCACGATCCTCGAGATCCTTACTTCAGTTCGTGAAGTAACGCGCTAGACTGGGATAAGGAATGGCTCGCGTGGACAACGACAGCTGCCCGGTCTGTGCTACCGCGGATCTGATCTGCGGCAAGTGGACGATCCTCATCATCCGCGACCTCGCCGAGGGCCGCAGCCGCTTCTGCGAGCTCGAGCGCAGCCTCGAAGGCATCTCGCCGCGCACCCTCTCGCTTCGCCTCCGGGCGCTCGAGGACGAGGGCATCCTCACCCGCCAGACCTATCCCGAGGTGCCGCCGCGCGTCGAATACGGCCTCACCGAGAAGGGTGAGGCGCTCGTGCCGGTCGTCGAGGCCATGCGCACCTACGGCAGGGAGTGGCTCGACGCCGCCTGCGTGGGCGAGCGCGAGCCCGTCGCCGTCTAGGACCTGAGAGGAACGCGCAGCCTCGCGGCGAATCGCGGGGCATGCGAAATCGCGCGCTCCACGACGCCCTCCGCAACTTCGCGCTCGAGGCTGCCGCGCTGCTCGAGGCCGAGCGTGCCCACGGTGCCGAGATCCCCTTCGAGGTCGTCGAGGAGCCGGGCTCGTCGAGCCCGCTCTACCGCTACCGGCCGTTGACCGCCGAGTTCCTCGCCGAGCGCTGGACGAAGCTGCGCTCGCTGCCGGGCTGCGTGCCCGCCGCCGCGGCGCTTGGCGAAGGATCCGCCACCTACCTCCGCCTTCAGGGGCTTCCGGGAATCGACGCCGAGCCCGCCCTCCAGGCGATGCTCGAGCGCCTCTACGAGGACGCGACCGGGTTCGAGTTCCCGGAGGAGCGCTTCGAGCGCCTCTACACCGACGTCGAGCGCTCGCTGTATGCCGACAGCGTGCCCGTCCAGATCGCCGCGCCGATGCTCGGACTCGAGATGGAGGCGGACCGTGTCGAGCTGGCGGAAGGTCTCGCGCTAGTTCGCCGCGAGCTGCTCGAGCTCCCCGCCGAGGCCTGGCTCGGGCGCGCCGCCCAGGCCGGGGTGGCCTGCGTGGTCGACCGCATCATCACCCCGGACCAGTCGCTGCCCCTCGAGGACGCCCGCACGCGGTTCCGCGCGGTCCAGCGCGCGCTCCGCCTGTTCAAGTCGGGCGGCGTTGCGCTCGGGCCGCTCGCCCACGGCCGCGCGGCCACCGCCTCCTGGAAGCCGATGGCCACCGGCTCGGCCGGCGCCTTCCGCGGCGAGCCCTGGATCCTTTTCGACGGCGAGGAGCCAGAGTTGCGCGAGCTCCTCGAGCTGATCGACCGCGCACGGCCGGCCGGGCGGATCGCCTGGGGCCTGCGCCGCTTCGAGCTCGGCTGCGAGCGCGCACTCGACACCGAGGCCCTCTCCGACTACCTGCTCGCGCTGCGCGGTCTCCTCGACGGCGTGGACGACGCCGGCCGCGCCAGCCTCTCGCTGCGCCTGGCCGCGCTCTGCGCGGAAGAGAACGGCCGGCGCTCGCTGCAGCGCCGCGTGGAGCTGGCCTTCGCGCTCGAACGCTTCCTCGTCGGCGGCGGCAGCGGCGACGCGTACGTGGACACCATCGGCTCCGAGTCGCCGCGCTCGCTCGTGCTCGACATCGAAGAGCAGCTGCGCGCGGTGCTGCGGGACGTCCTCTGCGGCTTCCTCGACTCCGACCTCAAGGGTGCGGCCGACGACATCCTCCTGACAAGCGGCGGTGAGCCGTTCGAGATCAAGGCGCGGGATCTGCGCAAGGAGCGGCGCTTCCGGTCCGAGCCGCAGGTCGAGCCTGAGTCTGAGCCGGAGCCCGAGCCGCCGCTCGCGGCCGCAACCGCCGACCAGGACGAGGACGCCGGCGTGACCCCGTCAGCCGACTGGGGCTTCGACGAGGACGCCGAGAGCTACTCCGCCCCCGTCTGAGGTGTTCCATACAGGTGTGGGCACGCGCCTCACACCATTACTGCTGCTGTTAGCGCTCGCCGGCTGCGGCGGCGGCGGCGGCGACAAGCACCCGAGCACGACTTCGCCACCGGAAACGGCAGCGGCGACGACCGAGACACAGACGCAGTCGGAGTCGCATTCGCGGGCCCCGGCGGCGAAGCCAAAGCCGAAGCCCAAGAAGAACGAGCTTCACACCACCGTCACCTACAAGTGCAACGGCGCGAAGCTGCGCGCGCTCGACGCCACGGGCCCCGTGCAGGTGAAGCCCCAGTTCGTGAAGCCGGGCCAGCGCTTCACAGTGGCGATCACCGACGCGAGCGTCCGTCAGGCGACCGTGAGCCTCACCGGGGTGGCGAGCAACCCGATTCAGGCCGGCGCGGTCAACCGCACGGCCACGCTCACCGTGCCCGCGAACGCCAGCTGCGGCAACAAGCTCATCACCGTGGAGGGCGACGTGAGCGCGCAGGCCTACGTGGGTGTGGGGCGGTAGACCTCGCCGCGGCGGTCGTGCTCCATCTCGTCCGCTACCGACGCAGCGGCCTCCGGGCCGAGCTCGCGCTCGACGATCCACAGCGCCATGTCGATCCCGGATGTCACGCCGCCCGAGGTGACGATGTCGCCGTCGTCGACCACGCGGGCGTCGATCACCTCGGCGCCTGAGGCGCGGAGATCATCGATCGCGTGGTGGTGCGTGACCGCGGGGCGCCCGTTGGTGAGGCCAGCAGCCGCGAGCACCATGCCGCCCGTGCACACCGACGCGATCCGCGTCCCGCGCTCGTGCAGCGACCGCAGCGCCACCGGAAGGTCGCCGCGCTGCACCTCGGCCCAGGTGCCCTGCTGGCCGCGGTCGTTCCAGCCGCCGCCGGGCACGACCACGAGGTCGTAGCCCTCGCCGAGCACCGAGTGGGGCACGATCACGAGCCCGTGGCTGGCGTGCACGCGCTCCTGCGGCTCGAGCGTGACCAGGTCGGTCGCCAACCCCGCGTTGCGGAACACCTCGTACGGCCCGATCGCGTCGACCTCGTCGAAGCCGTCGAACACCACGATTGCGATTCTCATGCGGCGACCCTAGAGCCGCGCCCGGCGAACAGGTACTCGTTCATGCGCGCGAGCCCGGCAGCGTCGTGCACGTCGTCCTCGAGGTGCGGCACGAGGATCATCGGCTCCCGGCCCAGCTCGCGCTCGAGGCGCTCGAGGTTCGCCCGGTCGCCCCGGGCGATCTCGCGGTAGTCCTCGAAGTTCCGGGCCACCCTGCGGCCGAGCGAGTCGCCGAGCAGCGCCACGAGATCGTCCTCCACGTCCTCGTCGCCCGGGTCCTCGATCATCGTCATGCGGTTCACGATCACCCCGCCGGACGGCATGTGCCGCTCGCGCAGCCGGCGGTGGAAGAACACGGCCTCGTCCACGGCGGCGCGTCGCGGCGAGGTGATCACGAAGAACGCCGCGCGCTGATCCGAGAGCAACTCGTTCACCCGGTGTGCCCGCTCGCTGAAGCCCTCCGCCATGTCGCCGAAGCTCTGGAAGAACTCCGACAGGTCCTGCAGCATGTCCACGCCGGTCACGCGCTTGAGCACCGAGAACATCAGCCCGGTGCCGCGGCCCAGCAGCCGAAGCCCGGTGCGGCTCGGCTTGAGGAAGAACTGCAGCGAGCGCGAGTCCACGAAGCGCGAGAGGCGCTCGGGTGCGTCGAGGAAGTCGAGCGCGTTCCGGGTGGGTGGCGTGTCGAGCACGAGCAGGTCGTAGCGCTGCTCGTGGTGCAGCTCGTAGAGCTTCTCCATCGCCATGTACTCCTGCGAGCCGGCGACCGCGTTCGACAGCTCCTGGTACACGCGGTTCGAGAGGATCGCGTCGCGCGAGCGCTCGTCGGGCGCGTGCCGCTCGACCAGCTCGTCGAAGGTGCGCTTGGCGTCGAGCATCATGGCCCACAGCTCGCCGTCGCCGCCGAGGCCGGCCGCCTCGAGCACGGCGGGGTCCACCTGCCGCTCCTCGTTGCCGAGCTCCGGCAGGCCGAGGGAGTTCGCGAGCCGGCGGGCCGGGTCGATCGTGAGCACCGCCACCTTCAGGCCCTGCGCCGCCATCCCGGCCGCGATGGCGGCTGAGGTCGTGGTCTTGCCCACTCCTCCCGAGCCCGCGCACACGCAGATCGACCTGCCGGACAGGATCTCCGCGACGCCCTCGTTCACAGCTTCCTCTCCAAGTCGAGCGAGAGGCGCTCGAACGACTCGAGCGACAGCTCTGGCTCGAACAGGAACGGCAGCGTCGCTACGGGTGCCGCGGCCGCGCGCCGGAGGCGGCGCAGTTGCGAGCGCTGGCCGCGTGCCCGGACGTGCTGCGCGTGCGCGGCCCCGAGCGCGGCGGCCACCGCTGGAACCGGATGCGTGCCGTCCACGCGTTCGATCTGCTCGGCCTCCTTGGTGTTGAAGCGCTCGGGGTAGAGGCCGTTCGCCACCACCGCGTCGATCTCCATGCCCATCTGCTCAGCCAGCGCCTCCTCGAGCTCGAGCGTCTCGTTCACCGGCATCTCCTCCGGCAGCGCGACCACCAGCACGCCGGTCTTCTTCGGGTCGCGTACGAACTTGTCGACGCGGTCGGCGTGGTTGCGGATCGGCCCCGCGCGCGCCAAGTCGCGCATGGTCGCGGGCGTGTGCAGCATGCCCAGGCCGTGACCGGTCGCGGGCGCGTCGAGGATCACGAGGTCGTACGGGCGCGTGCCCGCCGCCCGCCGCTCGAGCTGTGCCAGCTCCCACACCTTCCCGATCGTGAGGAACTCCCGCGTGCCCGGGGCGGCGGCCGCGAAGTACTGGAAGATCCGGTTGTCGAACAGCAGCTGGTAGAGCGCGCCGGGCTTGATCTGCTGGCGCAGGTACTCCTCCATCGCGTGCTGCGGGTCGATGGAGATGGCGAACAGGCGCTCGGCGAGCTCGGTCTCGTGGTAGCCCACGCCCTCGCGCCGGAACACGCGCGACATGCGCTCCTGCTGCGCAACTTCGCAGACGATCGTGCGCTTTCCGGAGCGCGCCGCGAGCAGTCCCAGAGCGGTTGCGACGGTCGTCTTTCCGACCCCGCCCTTGCCGGTGACGAAGATCAGGCGCTTGTCGAGAAGCGAAGACATGGCCAAAAGAGGGTACGGCCGGAGAAGGATTCCCCATCAATCGTGAGAAATACGGGATTCGACATGGGTCTGTTCGACCGAAAGAGCGCCACCCCGAGGGACGAGGCGCGAAATAGATCGGAGTCCGCAGTGACACGCGAGCCAGAAAAGCCTGGGGCCAAGGTCATCGCGTTCGCCAATCAGAAGGGCGGGGTGGCCAAGACCACGACGACGCTGAACCTTGCCGCGGCGTTCGTCGAGAAGGGACACCGCGCGCTCTGCGTGGACATGGACCCCCAGGCGAATCTCACGATGAGCCAGGGCATCGACCCGGACACGCTCGAGTCGTCGATGTACGACGTGCTCGTGCACCACATCTCCATCCGCGAGGTGGTCCGCCGCCGCGAGGTGGACATCGCCTGCGCGTCGATCGACCTGGCCGGCGCCGAGATCGCGATGTCCACACAGATCGGCCGGGAGCGCTCGCTGGAGAAGGCTTTTGCGCCCATCAAGGACGACTACGACTTCATCTGCATCGACACGCCGCCCAGCCTTGGGCTGCTCACGATCAACGCGTTGACGGCCGCCGACAAGGTGATCGTCCCCGTCCAGTGCGAGTATCTGTCGATGCGAGGGCTGATCCAGCTCCAGAACACGCTTTCGATGATTCGCGAGAACCTCAACCCGGACGTAGAGATCGAGGGCATCCTGCCCACGCTCGTCGACACGCGCACGATGCACGCCAAGGAGGCGATCGAGCTGCTCGAGGAGAATTTCGGGGACCGGGTGTTCGCCTCGCGGATCAAGAAGACCGTGCGCTTCGCGGAAGCGCCCGTGAAGGGGATGTCGGTGCTGAAATACGACCCTGACGGCAAGGCGGCCTACGCCTACCGGCAACTGGCAGAGGAGGTTCTCGCCAATGGAACGCGGTAAGCGAGCGAGCATGCGCGAGGGCCCACTGTCGGCGCTCTTCCGTCGCACTGAGGAAGAGGGGATCGGCGACACGCCCGCGCCTCGCGAGGAAAAGCCGCGTGAGGAGGAGCGCCGTCCCGAGCCTTCGAGGGAGCAGCTTCGTCCCGCGCCGCCGTCGGCGCGCGAGCCGCAGCTCACGCGCGAGGCCCGCGTCGTGCCGTCCCCGGAGGAGCGCCTGCGGGCGGTCTTCTCCTCGGACATCCCCGAGAACATCCTCGACAAGCCGTCGCACGCGCCGCAGCCCACCTCGGATTGGGTGCCGGCGAACGACCCCACCCGTGGGCCCGTGCTCCGCGTGGTCGGCGTCGGCGGCGCCGGCGTGAACGCGGTGAACCGCATGATCGAGGCCGGCGTCGAGGGCGTCGACTTCATCGCGGTCAACACCGACGCTCAGTCGCTGCAGTCGTCGGAGGCCTACGAGACCGTGCACATCGGCTCCGATGTCACGCGCGGACTAGGCGCGGGCTCGAACCCCGAGCTCGGGCGCCAGTCGGCGCTCGAGGACTACGACCACCTGAAGAGCCTGCTGAAGGGCGCCGACATGGTGTTCATCGCGGCGGGCGCCGGCGGCGGAACCGGCACCGGCGCGGCTCCGGTGATCGCTCGCATCTCGCGCGAGGTGGGCGCTCTGACGGTCGGCATCATCACGAAGCCGTTCTCGTTCGAGGGCTCGCGCCGGGCGTTGCAGGCCGACCAGGGCGTGGAGGAGCTCGCCCGCGAGGTCGACACGCTGATCACGATCCCGAACTCGCGCCTGCTGAGCGTGCTCGACAAGCAGACCTCGATGGTCGACGCGTTCCGCGTGGCCGACGACGTGCTGCGCCAGGGCGTGCAGGGCATCTCCGATCTCGTCACGCTGCCGGGCCTCATCAACCTCGACTTCGCGGACGTCCGCACGATCATGTCCCAGGCCGGGGCGGCACTGCTCGGAATCGGCATGGCCACCGGCGAGCACCGTGCGATCGAGGCGGCGCAGCGGGCGGTGGAGTCGCCGCTGCTCGAGACCTCGGTGGACGGCGCCCGCTCGATCCTGCTGTCGATCACCGGCGGCCGCGACCTCTCGCTGTGGGAGGTCAACGAGGCGGCGCGCGCGGTGTCCGAGGCGGCGCATCCCGACGCGAACATCATCTTCGGAGCCATGGTCGACGAGAAGGTCGTGGACCAGGTGTGGGTCACCGTCGTCGCCACCGGCTACGGCGACCGCCCCGTGCGGAGGGCCGCTCCGCGAGCCGAGTCCGCAGACCGGACCGAGCGCTTCGAGCGGCCCCGCAGGGACGCCCGCGAGGCGGACCACGAGCCGCGGGTGACCCGCACGCGCGAGGGTTCACTGGGCGAATTGGACGTTCCCGAGTTCATCCCGCGCGCCTGATCTGACGGCTGCCCGCACCCGATCTGACGGCTGCAAGCCTTCGCTTTGCGGCGTCCTCGGGGATTCGCGGTATTGACATACCGCTTCACCCCTGCGTCCTTGCATAGCTCGGCTTTCGCACGTCAGATCAGGTGCGGATAGCCCGGGGTCGACGATTATCTGTCCATGAAAGGCGTCGTTGCAGCCGGGCATCCGCTCTCCGCTCGCGCGGGGGCGGATGTTCTGCGTTCTGGCGGTAACGCGGTCGACGCGGCCGTGGCTGCGGTGCTGATGTCGTTCGTATGCGAGTCGCCGCTCACCGGGCCCGGCGCCGGCGGCTTCATGCTCGTCCACACGCCAGCGGGCGAGGACGTGCTGCTCGACTTCTTCGTGGCCGCGCCTGGGCGCGGGCTCGATCGCCTCGAGCCTGCTCCGCTGATGCCTATCGACGTCGAGTTCTCGAAGGAGGCGGTCCAGGTCTTCAACATCGGGCCGTCGTCGTGCGGCGTGTACGGCACGACGCTTGGCCTGGCGCACGCGCTCGAGCGCTTCGGCAGCGTGCAGCTCTCGGCGCTCGTCGGCACTCCGGCGCGCGCAGCGCGGGAAGGGGTGGAGATCAACGAGATCCAGTCGTACCTCCACACCATCCTCGGCCCGATCCTGTCCTCCACCCCGGAGGTGGCCGCGATCTACGAGCCGGAGGGCCGCCCGCTGCGCCCGGGGGAAACCCTGCGGCTCCCGGAGCTGGGCGACCTGCTCGAACGCCTCGGCGCAGAGGGACCCGGCTTCCTCTACACGGGCGACGTAGCCGCCGCGGCCAGCGAGTGGCTGCTCGAGCGCGGTGGGCTGCTCACCCGCGACGACCTCGCGGCCTACGAGCCGATCGAGCGGGAGCCAGTGCGTGCCCGCTACCACGGCCGCGAGGTGCTCACGAACCCGCCGCCGTCGTCCGGCGGCATCCTGATCGCACACTCGCTGAACCTGCTCGAGCGGCTCGGCCGGCGGCCGGACCCGCGCACGCTCGTGGGCGTCATGGCGCGGACCAACCGTGAGCGCACCCAGGAGTTTCTCTCGGGCCTTCACTCCGAGGGCTACCTCGAGAGCTTCCTCGCACACGAGGCGCTCGACTCGGCTGCACGCGAGGTGGGCGGCCGGCTCGGCTCCACCACGCACATTGCGGTGCTCGACGACGATGGCTGCTGTGCGTCGGTGACGTGCTCGAACGGGTCATCCTCGGGCGTCGTCGTGCCGGGGACGGGGCTGCACCTCAACAACATGCTCGGCGAGCAGGACCTCAACCCGCTCGGGTATCACCGTCATGAGCCAGGCCGCAGGCTGCCGAGCATGATGGCGCCGACGGTGGTGCTCCGCGACGGGCGCCCCGAGATCGCGCTCGGCTCCGCGGGGTCGAACCGCATCCGCTCGGCGATCCTCCAGACGGCGCTCGCGTCGGTGGACGACGGGCTGCCGGCGCAGGCTGCCGTGGACGCGCCGCGCCTCCACCTCGAGGACGACACCGTGGACGCCGAACCGGGCGTCGACCCGGAGGGCCTGGATGCGCTCGAGGCTGAGGGCTGGGCGGTCCGGCGCTGGCGTGAGCGGAACCTGTTCTTCGGAGGAGTGCAGGCCGTCGCGCGCGACCCCGGCAGCGACGAGCTGTCCGGCGGCGGTGACCCTCGGCGGGGCGGCGCCGCGATCGTCGTGCCCTAACTACCCCGCAATTTCCGGCGTTTCCCGAGCCCGAGGGGTTGCCTGCCCGCGTGTCACTGGGAACCCTCGCTGGAGCACTACCCGATGGAGGGAGCGGAAGTGCGCCCGAGACTGGCACCGCTGGACGGCTCGTTCCTGCGCGTGGAGACCCCTAACGCGCATATGCACGTGGGCTGGGCCGCCGTGTTCCGCCCACACCCGGGACGCCCTCGCCCAACGGTCGAAGCGTTGCGCCGCAGTGTCACCGGCCGGCTTCATCTCACGCCGTGCTTCCGGCAGCGGCTGGCGTTCCCGCTGCCCGGTTTCGGCGAGCCCTTCTGGGTCGACGCGCCCGAGTTCGAGGTGGCGAGCCACGTCACCGCCCTCACGAGCGACAACGATCCGGTCTCGCTCGACACCTTCCACATGCTGGCCGACGCGGCGTTCTCCACGCCGCTCGACCGCGGGCGCCCGCTGTGGCACGTGTATCTCGTCCCGCGGCTCGAGGACGGACGCGTGGGCATGCTGGCGAAGCTCCACCACGCGATGGTCGACGGGCTGTCCGCCGTGGAGCTCGGCCTCCTGCTGCTCGACTCGGACCCCGATGCTCCCGTGCCGCCCGCGCCCGAGCCGAGCGAGCGCTGGCTGCCCGCGCGCGTGCCGGGCCAGATCTCGCTCGCCGTCGAATCGGCAGCCTCGCTCGCGGGCGAGGCACTGCGCGGTGCTCGCGCCACGGCCGAGCTCGCGTTCTCGCCGCGGCGCCAGGGTGCGGCGCTCGCGGCGACGCTGCGGCGGGTCGCGTCCGTCGTCCGCGACGACCTTCTTCCCGCTGCACCCGAGTCGGCCGTGAACGTGCCGATAGGGCCGCAGCGAACGCTCGTCCGCGGCCGCGTGGAGATGGACGCTCTCGAACGGGCGCGCACTGCACTCCGGGCCAGCGGGGGGCCGCGCGTGACCGTGAACGACGTCTATCTCGCGGCCGTGGCCGGGGCTCTGCGCACGCTCGCGCTGCGGCGCGGGGAACAGCCCGTGCCGCTCAAGGCGATGGTCCCGGTCAGCGTGCGCGCAGACTCGGAGCGCGCCTCGCTCGGCAATCGCATCTCGTTCGTGTTCCTCGAGCTGCCCGTGCACAAGGCCTCCGCCGCGGGGCGCCTAGAGGACGTGCACAGCTCGACCCGTGCGTTCAAGGACTCGGGGCGTGTAGCGGGCGGCGAGACGGTCCTGAGCGCGCTCGGCTTCCTCCCGGATCCGCTCAAGGACATCGCCGCGCGCATGGCGGCGAGCGCGCGCGCGTACAACCTCACGATCTCGAACATCCCCGGGCCGAGCGTGCCGGTATTCCTGCTCGGCGCGGAGCTCGACGAGGCGCACCCCGTGGTGCCGCTGTCCGAGGACCACGCGCTGTCGGTCGGGGTGTTCACCTATCGCGGCGGGGCGTTCTTCGGCTTCTATGCCGACCCGGACGCATTGCCCGAGGTGAGCGAGCTGCCCGACGCAGTGGCGGCCGAGGTGGCGGCGCTTGCGGAGGCCGACGCCGAGCCGCCCCCGCAGACCCGCAAGCCGCGCCGCCTCGCGGCGGTCTGAGGGTTT
>JBJMLG010000105.1:0-6783 GCA_045805385.1 Thermoleophilaceae bacterium | reverse complement strand
CGGCGCCGGGCCGGGGCTGGCGCGGGCGCCGCACCCGGCTTACGCTCGATGCGTGCGAAGAACGGAGGCGCGCCGCGAGACGCTCATCTGCCTCGGGCTGCTGACGCTGGTTTGCGCCGCGGTGTTCGGGCCGCATGTGTTCCGCGGCGGCTTCTACTCGGACGACTGGGCGAACGCTGCCACGTACGCGTTCTCACCTGAGCCGAGGCTCACGCATGCGATCGAGACGATTCAGGACCCGCTCGGAGCCCGGCCGCTGCTTGCAGTAGCGCTCGCGATTCCGCAAGCCGTTCTGGGCGACCACCCCAGCCGCCATATCGCGCTCGCGCTCGTGCTCGGGGTGCTGGCATGCGCCTGCTTCTACGCGTTGCTGCGGGAGCTGGGCGTGGAAACTGCCCATGCGGGCGTCATCGTGATCCTGGCCCTTCTCTTCCCATGGGCCGACTCCACGAAGCTCTGGCCCACGGCGGGCATCAACGAGGTGGCGGTGATCCTGTTCCTTTGCGGCCTGCTCGTGGCGTTGCGAGCGCTTCAACGCCGCGGGCGGCGCGCGGCCTGGATGCACGCGGCTGCCCTTGTGCTCTACGTGGCGAGCGTCTTCACGTACGAGATCGCTGGTGCCGCCATCCTCCTCGCCGGGGCGCTGTATCTGACGCGCGCGCCTCGGGCGCTCGCGCTGCGGCTCTGGGCGCTCGACGCCACCGTGACCGTGGCCGCACTCGCGGCTTCTCTCGCTCTCACGATCGGCGTGCGGCCTGTCGGCTCGATACCAGGGAGGATCCGGGATACCGCCGTCTTCGCGCGCGATCTGGCAGCCATCTTCACTTCTTCCGTGCTGCCCGGGGTTCCCAGACCGGTCGGCGCGGGCCTGCTCGCGGTGTTCGCGGCCTTCGTCCTCAGCCGACTCAGGGCCGTCCCGCCGGCGAGCCGCGCCAGCGCGCTTCGCTGGCTGATCCGTGCCGGCGTCGCGCTCGCCGGAGTAGGCGCAGCGGCCGTGATGATCGCCGGCAGCGGCCTCTTTCCGGGTTCCGAGGGTGGTGCGAACCGAGGCAACATCCTGATCGCTCTCCCATTCGCAGCGATGTTGTGGTCGCTCGCGATGGCCGCCGCGCAGGTTCTTTTCGCCGGCTCCCGGGCACGGGTGCGTCCAGCCGTGCTCACTGCCGTACTGGCGGTGATCGTCACCGGCTACGTAGCGCGCGCATACGACGACCAACAGGACTGGCAGCGTGCCCATGACATCGCCAGCCGCTCCCTCGCAGCCGTGAAGTCGCACGTGCCGCGGCCGGCTCCGCACACGACGCTCTACATGTTCGGCGTTCCTTCGAGGGTCGCGGAGCACATTCCCGTGTTCGAAGCGAACTGGGACCTGAACGGCGCAGTCGAGCTGATGTGGGATGACGGGACCCTCCATGGCTACCCGGTCTTCGACGGCGTCGAGGTGGTCTGCGCCCCGCGAGCCGTCTACCCCTCGAAGGCCGATGAGTTCGGCACCTCGGAGGCCTCGTCCTACGGCCGCGCGTTGTTCGTGGACGGCCGTACGGGCCGCTGGCGCCCGGTAGCCGACAGAGCGGACTGCCTGGCGGCGTTGCGCGAGTTCACGCCCGGGCCCGAGACTGCCTCCTAGCGGCGCACCACGATGCTCGCCTTCAGCCGTGCCGGCTGAACCTCGTGTACGCTGCCGTACATGACGGGGACGCTCCCCGACGGGCCTCGCGAGCCGGCGGCGCTGCAGACCGCCCGCTTTCTCTCGCGGCCATTCGGCTCGCTCGACCGGGCCTATGAGCGCTACGGACCGGTGTTCACGGTCAATCTGTGGCCGGTTGGGCGCATGGTCCTGCTCGCGGATCCGGACGCCGTGAAGGCGGTCTGGTCGCGGGACCGCGTGAACACGCTCCCCTCGGGCCGCGACGTGCTGCTGCGGCCGCTCCTGGGACCGCGCTCGCTGCTGCTTCAGGAGGGCGAGGAGCACCTGCGCCGGCGCAAGCTGATGCTGCCGCCGTTCCACGGTGAGCGCATGCGCGGCTACCTCGAGACGATGCGCGAGGCCACCGAGCGCGACATGGCCCGCTGGCCGGTGGGCCGCCCCTTCCCGCTGATGGAGCGCACACAGGCGATCACGCTCGACGTGATCCTGCGCGCGGTGTTCGGCACGACCGGCGGCCCGCGCGAGGACGAGCTGCGCACACTCCTGCGCGACATCCTCAACTGGTCGGTGGGCTTCCGGGCGAACGTGATGCTGGCGCTCGCCCAGAAGCCGGAGCTCTTGATGCGCACGCAGCTGGGCAAGCTCGTGGCGCGCGCCGATCAGGTGCTTCATGCCGAGATCGAGGAGCGCCGCCGCGCCGACGACCTCGAGGAGCGCGAGGACATCCTCTCGCTGCTCGTGCTCGCGCGCGACGAGGACGGCGAGGGGCTGAGCAAGGAGGAGCTGCGCGATCAGCTCATGACGCTGCTCGCGGCCGGGCATGAGACAACCGCCACCGGCCTCGCGTGGGCGTTCGACGCGCTCTTCCGCCACCCCGCGGTGATGGAGCGCCTGCGCGACGAGCTCGCCTCGGACGACGACGCCTACCTGCAGGCGGTCGTGCAGGAGACTCTGCGCGTGCGGCCTGTCGTGCCCGAGGTGGGGCGAGTCGCCGGCGAGGAGACGCGCGTGAACGGCCATGTGCTGCCGGCCGGGACGCCGACACTCGCGTCCGTGCAGCTGATTCACCGGCGGGCCGACATCTATCCGGAGCCGCTGGCGTTCCGGCCGGAGCGGTTCCTCGACGACAAGCCGGCCACGTACTCGTGGATTCCCTTCGGCGGCGGCACGCGGCGCTGCATCGGGGCTGCGTTCGCGGAGCTCGAGATGCGCGTGGTGATCCGGACGATCCTCGAGCGGGCCGAGCTGCTGCCGGGCTCCGACCGCGCCGAGCCGCCGGCGCGTCGGCCCGTGACGATGGCGCCTGCGAACGGGACGCCCGCGCTGCTCGCGTCGGCGGTGCGGCCGCGTGCGGAGTCGGTCTCCGCTGTCGCTGCTTAGGGCTCCGGCCAGGCTAACTGCGGCAATGAGGGGTACCCGTCTACTGTGGTTACCCCAGGCGTAGTACGCCCTACTGCGCCCGCACCTCGAACTGGAAGAGGAACGTGCCGGCCACGATCAGCAGCAGGCCGAGCGCGATCAGGGTCTTCGTGCGCGAGATGTGGCCCGCCACGGCGACCAGCAGGCCGATCACCAGCAGCAGGACGTAGCGGGAGGTCTGCGGGTCTGAAGCGCCCAGCGGGAGCAGGTGCCACATGGCGCGAAAAGTATCCTTCTCCCGCATGACGGGTGAGCCGGTCACCATCGAGGAGACGCGCGAAGCGCTGGCGCAGGTCGGCTACCTCGCGGACGAGGCCGCCTCGCTCGTGTCGTTCCTCGCCGCGAAGCTCGGCAAGCCTGTCCTCGTCGAGGGGCCGGCGGGCGTCGGCAAGACCGAGCTCGCCAAGGCTCTCTCCCGCGCCACCGGCCGCAAGCTGATCCGGCTCCAGTGCTACGAGGGCCTCGACGAGGCGAAGGCCCTCTACGAGTGGAACTACCGCAAGCAGCTGCTTCGCATTCAGGTGGAGGCGAGCGAGGCCGGCTGGGAGCGCGTGCAGGACGACATCTTCTCGGAGGACTTCCTCCTCACCCGCCCGCTGCTCCAGGCGATAGCCGAGCCCGAGCCGGTCGTGCTGCTGATCGACGAGATCGACAAGACCGATCAGGAGTTCGAGGCGATGCTGCTCGAGGTGCTCTCGGACTTCCAGATCTCCATCCCGGAGCTCGGCGTGGTGGAGGCTAAGAGCCAGCCGATCGTGCTGCTCACGTCCAACAACACGCGCGAGCTCACCGAGGCGCTCAAGCGCCGCTGCCTCTACCTCTGGCTCGACTATCCGGACGTGGAGCGCGAGCTCGAGATCGTGCGGCTGCACGCGCCCGAGCTGTCCGAGGACCTCGCTCGGAAGCTCGTCGAGATCATGCACATGGTCCGCAACCTCGACCTGAAGAAGCCACCGTCGATCGCGGAGTCGATCGACTGGGCCCGGGCACTGCTGCTGCTCGGCGCCGAGGACATCGACCGGTCGATGCTCGAGCGCACGATGAGCATCATCGTGAAGCACCGGGGCGACCTCGAAGTGGTTGCCGAGCGCGTGGGCGTGAAGCTGACCGATGGCCTCATCGGGCGGCAACGGGCAAGCTAGGCGCGCCGCGCTCTACGGCGGGCTGCCCGACCCCGGGCCGCCCGGCTTCGCCGCGCGCATGCTCGACTTCGCCGACGAGCTCCGGCGCGAGGGCATGCACGTGGGCACGAGCGAGCTGCTCGACGCGTTCGCGGCGCTGCGCGAGGTGCCGTGGACCGAGCGCGAGGACTTCAAGGAAGCGCTGGCCGCCACGCTCGCGAAGTCGCAGGAGGACCGGCGCGTGTTCGAGCTGCTGTTCGACCGCTTCTTCTTCCGGGCGGTGGAGCGCAAGGCGGTCGAGAAGGGACTGAAGGAGGAGCGCTTCGAGGGCGCGGAGCGGCTCGACATGGAGGAGCTGCGCCAGCGCATCCGCGAGGCCATCCGCGAGGGCTCGGACGGCGAGATGCGCGACATGGCCCGCCTCGCGATCGCCGCGTTCGGGCGCCAGGGCGAGGGCTCCGGCGTGATCGGCGTGGACGTGCAGCGCATCCGGCGCACGCTCGGCCTGAAGGGCGAACGCGACGGGGCGCAGCTGCCGGATCCCGACTCCGTCCCGCAGGAGCGGCTGAAGGAGTTCGAGCGGCACCTGCGCCGCGAGCTCGAGCGCCAGATGATCGAGCGCACGCAGTCGCTGCCGCCCTCGAAGCCGCTTCAGGAGTACGACCGCGCGCTGCCGAGTGCGCCCATGCAGGACCTCGCCGCGGTGCACCGCGTCGTCGCCCAGATGAAGCGCCGGCTCGCGACCCGCGGGCACGAGCAGCGCGGCCGCAGGCAGGCGCAGCTGGTGGACGTGCGGCGAACGATGCGCGCCTCGCTGGAGACTGGTGGCGTGCCGCTGCGCCTCAAGCACCGGCCGAAGCGCCCACGCCGCCCGGAGCTGTACGTGCTCTGCGACGTTTCGACCAGCGTCACGAGCGCGAGCGTGTTCTTCCTGTCGGTGCTGCACGCGCTCCACGACAGCTTCCGCAAGCTGCGCTCGTTCGTGTTCGTGGAGCGGATCAGCGAGGTGACCGACGTGTTCGAGCGCGAGCGCTCGTTCGAGGCGGTCTCGCGCGCGATCGCCACCGACGCGGGCGTGGCCGACGTGTCGGGCTACACCGACTACGGGCGCGTGTGGCTCGAGTTCCTCGACAACGTGGTCGACGACCTCGACCCGCGCTCGACCGTGATCGTGCTCGGCGACGCCCGCACCAACGGCCGCGAGCCACACGCCCAGGCGTTCGCGCGCGTGTCCGAGCACGCGGGCCGCATGTTCTGGATGAACCCCGAGCCCAAGCTCTACTGGAACTACGGCGACTCGGTGATGCAGGCCTACGCGCCTTTCTGCGACGGTGTGTTCGAGTGCTGGACCACCAAGCAGCTCGAGGTGTTCGTGAACGCGCTGGCCGACCTACGCGTGCCGGCGCAGACGTAGCGGAGGAAGGCGCATGGCCGGCTACACGCTGGTGAACCTGAAGAGGGACGTGAAGGACATGGCGCCGGACTTCGGGATGTCGCCGGGGATCGAATCGCGCTTCGCGCGCATGAACCTCGAGCTCCAGAACTCCGGCCTCAGCTACTACCGGGTGGCTCCGGACTACCGCCTGCCCTTCGGGCACCGCCACGGCGAGCAGGAGGAGCTCTACCTGATCGTGAGCGGGAGCGCGCGCATGCGGGTCGGCGACGAGATCCTGGAACTTGGCCAGTGGGACGCCCTCCGCGTTCCGCCCGGCACCGAGCGCGGTTTCGAGGGCGGCCCAGACGGGGCGGAGATCATCGCCTTCGGCGCGCCCAACACGGAGAACAAGGACGTCGAGATGCTGCGGGACTGGTGGACCGACTGAGGCTCGCCGCGGCGCCGCTCGCGTTCGCGGCGCTGGCCACTGTCGGCTGCGGCAACGAGAACGCCACCAACCTGCCGAAGCCGATACAGGCCCAGCGGTACGTGAACGCGGTCGCCGGCTACGACATCTGGGTGGGGAAGCCGAAGCGGCTCGAGAAGTCGCAGGCGCTCGTGACACGCGAGGCCCCGAGCGGCACGCCCGGCCCGTCGCTCCGGGTGGCGCGCCTCGTGGCACGCGCGAAGAAGCTCGACGGGAGGTACGTGTCGGTGGCCGGCACGGTGGTGGCCAACGAGCGCGCGGAGGCTCCTGGCGTGGACGTGAAGCGTGAGCTCCAGCTCAAGGATCCGGGCGGAGACGCGCTCGCCTACTGCGCGACCGCCGGCGAGCCGGACGCCCCGGTGAGGTCGCAGGCGCAGGCCACCGGCGTGATCGTGGCGTACGGGCGAGTGCGAACGAACCGGGGCCGCTCGGCACCGGCCGTCTACATGCGCTGCTTCGACGTCAAGCGCCTCTAGCCCGGCGGGCATGTGCAGGTGCCGTTGTCCACCTGCTTCGCATCGTGGATCCGGCGTTCGTGAAGGGGGCTGCCAGAAGCGCCGTACTTGAGGATGTCGGGCACGAGCGTCGTATACGCCCCTTCTCTCAGGTCCACCACCACTTGGCTCGGCGCGCTCGTGTACTTCTTGCCCACCTTCTTGTGCAGCCCGTGGCCGCCGAGGTTGAAGAAGAAGTCGGTGAGCCCATTCATCTGGCACTGGCTCAGCGGCAGCTT